>CAYVUI010000035.1:0-21660 GCA_964454745.1 uncultured Pirellulales bacterium
TGTACTAATTTTGAGGTTTGGCTACATTATTGTAGGAAGATAAGGCATTTCTACGTTTGCGTGGTTTTTAAATATTCTCGCGCAAAGACGCTAAGGCGCAAAGGTCTCGCTTCGCTCGACAAAGGAAATATATATTTTAAGGAACGCTGATGACGCAGATTTTTATGATTTTACTTCGTTCGCTTTGCTCTCTCAGCTTTTTGATCTCACGCAAAGACCGCGAAGACTGCAGAGGTCTCGCTTCGCTCGACGAAAGAAATATATTTTTTAAGGAACACTGATTACACGGATTCTCACTGATTATTTTGACTTCGGCGAGAGTATTTTCTATAATCAACAATCCACAGATCTGTAAAAGTCTTGCTGTATAGTAACGGTGCCCGGGACCTAAAAAAGCTACTTGCTATCTAGAATATGCGGTCCGGACAGGGATCCTAATAAAAGCGAAGGCTTAACGGGTATTGTGAGGGCAAAGTCACGGTGTGTATAAATTTTTTGCTGTTGGAATATTTCTATATTTTCGATATAATAACTGCATGAATGGATTTGCGGAATTAAACGAACATTTCAGAGAAGCTCTTCTTGAGACGGTGCCCTGTTCTGTTTTTATTGTCAATGAAAACATGGAGATCATTTTCTGGAACCGCTCGGCGGAGGAACTGACCGGTTATACCTCAAGGGAGATGGTAGGCCAAAAGTGCTCTCGTGTTCATCTTACTCTTTGTGTTGGAAATGAAACACAACTTGCGGATTTGTGTCCACTGGCCGGGACAGAAACCGCGGGAGAAATTGAATGTGAGATCCAGCGTAAAGACGGGGGCATTATTCCGGTGATCCGCAGGAGCAAGCCGGTATTCGATTCGCAGGGCAACCCGATTGGCGCGATTGAGGCGCTGGTGGATGTAAGCCTGATCAAGAGCGCGCGGAACGAGATCCGTTTGCTCAAGCACCAGATTGCCGACACGGGCCAATACGGATCGCTGATCGGCAGTTCCCAGGCGATTCGAAGAGTGTACCAGTTGATCGAAATGGTCGCTGAGACCGATGCGAATGTGGTGATTGAAGGCGAAACGGGAACAGGAAAAGAACTTGTTGCGCGTACAATTCATGAAGAAAGTATGCGAGCCCCGGAGCGTTTCCTGCCAGTCAACTGCGGGGCGATCCCTGAGGCACTGCTGGAGGCGGAGCTGTTTGGGCACAAAAAAGGCGCGTTTACCGGGGCGGTTGCGGACCGGGCGGGTTGTTTTGAAATCGCCACCGGGGGGACGCTGTTTCTGGATGAGATCAGCGAATTGCCTTTAAGTTCACAGGTTAAGTTGCTTCGGGTATTACAGGAATCGGAAATTACGCGAGTTGGAGATCAACTGCCGCGGAAAGTGGACGTGCGGATCATCGCTGCGACCAATCGAGAGCTTGATCGGCTGGTACAAAAGGGACATTTCCGGCAGGATTTATACTATCGGCTGCAGGTGGTGGGTGTAAAGGTGCCGCCGCTGCGGGAGCGTAAGACAGACATTACAGCTCTGGTGCATCATTTCATTGAACAGTTTCGCAAGCAGTACAAGCGTGATTTAGGCATTACAGCCGAGGCGATGCGGGCGTTGATCGATTATGACTGGCCGGGCAATATCCGCCAGCTTCAGCATGCCATCGAACATGCCTTTGTTGTGGTCCCCAGGGACCATCAGGGGATTGATGCCGTTGATCTGCCCCCGGAGGTGAGCGGGTTAAAATCCGGGAACCGACTTGTCAATGGTACCAGGGAAAAGCAGGATGAAAAAGAGCAGGTTCTGGAAGCCCTGAAACAAGCTGAGGGTAACAAGAGTAAAGCCGCGAGGCTGCTTGGATTGACAAGAGCTGGATTTTACAAGAAACTCAAACGTCTCGGTGTGTAAACTATTGGTTTACGGTATACGTTTTATTGGTAAGAATATGCGCATACTCATTGTTCTGCCAGCAATTTCTATTTAAAGTGTTACTTTTATAAAGCATTTTATAATAGAAGTTTACGTTCTTTCTATTCCCCAAAAAACCATCAGGCACAGTGGTTGCATTGTATACCCTGAAAATTAACCTATTTTTGAAAGGGTATTACAATGAAGCTGACAAAAACTGTAATTCTAGGGTTATTGGTAAGTGCTGTTCTGGGTTTGGCCGGTTGCGGTGAAAAAAGTGCTCGAGTTCATTCAAAGAATTGCCTGCATGAATATGACCAGAACAGCCGGGCATATCTGTACATCGGCGGTGATAGCGAGTGCGTGCATTAATCGATAGGGGATGTAGTAATTAAGGAGTTGTATTATGTATTCGAACTGCTCGGATATTCAAAGTAAAGATGTGTTTTTAAAAGAAATTGAGGTAGAAGGCCACGTGCTTGTTGATTTTTGGGCACCGTGGTGCGGGCCGTGCCGTATGCAGGGGCCGATTCTGGACGAACTGGGAAAGACGCTGGGGGATGCAATCAGGATTGTTAAGGTGAATGTGGATGAAAATCCGATCCTGACCGACCAGTTTGAGGTACGGGGCATTCCAACGCTTTTGCTGTTTAATTCAGGGAAATTGGTTCATCGCTTTACAGGTGTACAGCCGCTGGGAAGACTGGTTTCGGCGGTTCACGGGATTTACCAGACAAGCTAACCAAGAGAAAGAAGGGATTGACATGTTAAAAAAATACAGGAAAGAAATACTTTGTGCAGGGGCAGGTATCGTTTTCGGGATGATTTTCATGGTGATTCTTGTTGCGGCCCTGATGCCCTCGCTGATGATTGAGACCTATCCGACGACGAAAGGATTTGATCAGACGGTTGCCTCACTGGAGCAAGCCATTGAGAGCAACGGCTGGCAGGTCTCGAATGTATGGGATATCAATAAGTCGCTGGAAAAGCACGAACAGACATTAAAGCCTCGGGTGACCCTGATTAAGCTTTGTCACCCGGAATACGCGGCGGATATCCTGAAAACAGACCGTTTTGTGTCGACAATGATGCCCTGCACTTTTGCGGTCTGGGAAGATGATAATGGTAAAGTATATCTTTCCAAGATGAATTTATCGTTGATGAGCCGGATATTTGGTGGTAACATAGCCGAAATTATGGGTAAGAAAGTTGCCCGTGATGAAGAGGTCATGTTGCGGGGACTGATTGACAATTAAACATCATTTATGGGGATTGCACCGTGGAACTGAAAAGCAAAATTACAGATTATTCTATCCATCACTACAAGCAGGTGACCCTTGTCATGGTCGCTGTTACGCTGGTACTTGGGGCTTTTATTCCGCTGATCAAGGTGGAT
The DNA here is from genome assembly GCA_964454745.1 of uncultured Pirellulales bacterium. Taxonomy (GTDB): domain Bacteria; phylum Planctomycetota; class Phycisphaerae; order Sedimentisphaerales; family Anaerohalosphaeraceae; genus CAYVUI01. The sequence goes on from CAYVUI010000035.1 coordinate 3,292, forward strand.
ACGGACCCGGAAAATATGCTCGCCGAGGACGAACCGGTCCGGGTTTTTCACGATGAGACGAAGCAGAAGTTCGACCTGAGCGATATCGTGGTGGTGGGGGTCGTTAATGAAGAGCACCCGTCGGGGGTGTTCAATCCGCAGTCGCTCTCGCGGGTTTATGACCTGACGCAGTTTGCCAAAGGCTTGCAGTGGGAAAAGGACGGGGAAACCGTTGGGGTGATCGATGTGGATATGATCGCGCCTTCGCTGGTGGACCATATCGGCCAGGGCGGGCCGGGGGTGGTTACGTTTGAGTGGCTGATGCCCAGGCCGCCTTCGACGCAGGAAGAGGCGGACGCGATCCGCGAGAAGGTGCTGGATAATCCGCTGCTGAACGGGACGATGGTCTCGGAGGACGGCAAGGCTTTGTGTTTGTATGTGCCGCTGACGAGCAAGGATTTGAGCTATAAGGTATACCAGGCCCTGCAAAAGGAGATTGAGACTTACGAGGGGCAGGATGCGTTCCACATTACCGGTCTGCCGGTGGCGGAGGATACGTTTGGTGTGGAGATGTTCTACCAGATGGCGATTTCGGCCCCGCTGGCGATGCTGACGATTTTTGTCTTGATGTGGATCTTTTTCCGCAAGCTGGTGCTGATTGTTTCGCCGATGATCGTGGCGATGGTGTCGGTGATCTCGACGATGGGGCTGATGATCGGGCTGGGCTACCCGGTGCATATCATGAGCTCGATGATCCCGATCTTTTTGATGCCGATCGCGGTGGTGGATTCGGTGCATATTCTGTCGGAATTTTTTGACCTGTATACCGCGGAGAAGGGGCGGGCGGCGACGACGCGTGAGGTGATGGGTAATTTGTTTACGCCGATGCTGTATACGTCGCTGACCTCGGCGGCGGGGTTTGCCTCGCTTTCGCTGACTCCGATTCCGCCGGTGCAGGTGTTCGGGGTGTTTGTGGCAATCGGGATTATGTTCGCGTGGCTCAGTACGGTCTTGTTTGTGCCGGCGTATATCATGATGATCCCGGAAAAATCGCTGAAAAATTTCGGCATGGCGGTTCAGCACGAGAGTACGAACAGCCCGCTGGCGCGGTTCCTGCATGCGTGCGGCTCGTTTACGTACCGTTTTGCCAAGCCGCTTGTGGCGGTGTTTATTGTCGTAACCGGTATCGCGGTTTACGGGATCACGCAGATCCAGATCAACGATAACCCGGTCAAGTGGTTCTCGACGAATCATCCGATTCGCAGGGCGGATACGGTTTTGAATGAGCATTTCGGCGGGACGTATATGGCGTACCTGATCCTCAGTGGTGAGCAGGCGGGCAAGGCGGACGCGGCTTATGTACAGTCGATTCGGGAACGCCTGGAGAAATCTGCAGGGGAACTGGAAGGTGAATACCCGGCGATTGAAAAGGTGCTGCCGGCGGTTCTCTCGCAGATGGACGGTATGGATATCTCGGACATTTCGCGGGAGGGATATCTCGACAGCCTGATTGATTTTATTGACGCGAAGATGGCCGATGCCCCGGATGATGAATACTACGCGATGGATGAGCTGGTAACGTTTTTCGCGGTTGAAAAAGAGCGGCTCAAGGTGTTCAAGCGGCCCGAGACGCTTGCGTACATGGCTGGCTTGCAGGAGTACCTGGACGGGCTCGAGGTGGTCGGCAAGAGCAACTCGGTGGCGGATATCGTCAAGAAGGTGAACCAGGAGCTGCGTTCGGGCGAGGCGTCGGATTTCCGGATTCCGGATGATCTGCGCGGGGTGTCGGAGACGCTGATCCAGTTCCAGGGCAGCCATAACCCCGAGGATTTGTGGCACATGGTTACGCCGGATTACATGCACGCGAATGTGTGGGTGCAGCTTACCAGCGGGGACAACAAGGACATGCAGAAGGTGACCAGTGCGGTGAAAGCGTATTTTGCGCAGAATCCGCCGCCGGCTGAAATCGGCTACCAGTGGGCTGGGCTAACGTATATTAACGTGATCTGGCAGGATAAGATGGTGTGGGGGATGCTGCAGTCGTTCCTGGGCAGCTTTTTGGTGGTGTTCATCATGATGTCGGTGCTGTTCCGGTCGCCGCTGTGGGGGCTGATCTGCATGCTGCCGCTGACGGTGACGATTGTGGTGATTTACGGGATCATCGGGCTGGTCGGCAAGGATTACGATATGCCGGTGGCGGTATTGAGCGCGCTGACGCTTGGTATGGCGGTGGATTTTGCGATTCACTTCCTCCAGCGGGCGCGGGAGACGTATGACCCGGATAAGGGGTGGAAGCATACGGTCGCGGAGATGTTCGGCGAGCCGGCACGGGCGATCAGCCGAAATGTACTGGTGATCGCGATTGGTTTTCTGCCGCTGCTGGCGGCGCCGCTGATGCCGTATAAGACGGTGGGGATTCTGCTTTGTGCGATCATGCTGCTTTCGGGAACGGTGACGCTTTTGATCCTGCCGGTGGTGATTACGCTGGCCGAGAAGGTGCTGTTTCGAAGTGTAACCCAGCCGCGTTCGGTGACGTGCAACTGCGGATTCTGTATTATAATCTCGATTGCCATCGTGGTACTGATCGGGCTCAACCTCCACCAGTACTGGCAGATGGGGGTAACGATCCTGACGTGGATCAGCGCGGGGCTGATCCCGGTGCTGGTTGTGTCCTGCTCGCTGATGTCGCGACGGAGGGCATGCAAAATGGCAGAAGAACAAAAGGAATTGAAGGGATAGATCATGACGGTGGAGCGAACATTGCGATTAATCGCGGGAGTTTTTATTGTCGCCAGCGTGGTTTTGGCGTATTATCACTCGATGTACTGGCTGTTTTTTACCGGGTTTGTGGGTTTGAACCTGGCCCAGTCGGGGATAACGAATTATTGTCCGATGATGACGATTTTGAAGAAGCTCGGTCTTAAATCGGCCGGATAAGTCAGGAGGTTTTTGTTATGAAACGTTTATGGATTTTACTGGGGTTGCTGGTGCCGGTTTTCGCGTTCGCACAGGCAGAGAATGTGGATGGTGAACTTACGGTTGAGCAGATTGTCAACAAGGCGAACCAGGCGGCGTATTACCAGGGCGACGACGGCAAGGCGAAAGTGAAGATGGTGATCACCGACAGCCAGGAGCGGACGCGCGAGCGCGAGTTCGTGATTTTGCGGAAGGATAAGAAAGACGGCGGCGATCAGTTCTATTACGTGTACTTTGACCGTCCCGCGGATGTCCGCAAGATGGTGTTCATGGTGCACAAGCATACGGACGCGGATAAGGACGATGACCGGTGGCTGTATTTGCCGAACCTGGACCTGGTTAAGCGGATTGCGGCCAGTGACAAGCGGACGAGTTTCGTCGGGTCGGATTACCTGTACGAGGATGTGTCGGGCAGGAGCCTTACCGAGGATACGCATGAGCTGGTAGAGACGAACGAGAAGCATTATGTCGTTAAGAATGTGCCCAGGGATGCGGAGAAGGTGGAGTTCTCGTACTACCTGGTGCATATCGACAAGAAGACGTTTATGCCGATGCTGATGGAGTATTTCGACAAGAAGGACAAGAAGTACCGTACGATTGAATCGCTCAAGGTCGAGAAGATCGGGGATTTTCATACGGTGACCAAGTCTCGTGTGAAGGATTTGAAACGCGAGAGTACGACGGATATGGAATTTTCGGAGATTGAATACAACATTGAACTGGAAGAAGATATCTTTACGGAACGATATCTCAGGAGACCGCCGCGTGAGGCAAGGAGGTAATCTTGAAGTACGGAATGCTTTGGGTGCTTGGGATCTGTTTTCTGGCGATCCCGGGCGCGGCCGCAGAAGAAACGCAAACGGAAAGTGAGTACAATTTTTTTGAAGAGCTCGACCTCGAACTGCATGGATTCTGGGAAATCCGCGGGGGGTACCGTACGCAGAATGACCGGTACGAAAAGGATCTGAGTATCGCCGAGACGCGGTTTCAGACCGATCTTACCAGTTACCAGGACTTCGGCGAGCTGCGGTTCAAGGGTGACTTGATCGGGGACATGGTGCTCGAAGAGGCGGATTACGATATCCGCGAGGCGTACCTGTTTGTCATGCCGCTGGATTTTATGGATATGTGGATCGGCCGGCAGATATTGACGTGGGGTACGGGCGATCTGATCTTTATTAACGACCTGTTTCCCAAGGACTGGCAGTCGTTTTTCATCGGCCGGGATACCGAGTATTTAAAGGCTCCCTCGGATGCGGTGAAGATGAGCTTTTTCTGGGATTTTGCGAACCTGGATGTGGTGTATACGCCGCAGTTTGACCCGGACCGGTATATTCGCGGTGAGCGGATTTCGTACTGGAACGGCAGCCTGGGGCGTATCGCGGGACAGGATGCGGTTGTAGATCCTGAGATTCCGGATGTGTGGTTTCAAAAGGATGAGGTCGCGGCGCGGCTGTACAAGACGATAAGCTCTACGGAGGTCGCGTTTTACGCCTACCAGGGGTATTGGAAATCACCGGGGGGGGTTTCACCCGGCGGGCGGGCGATTTTTCCGCGGCTAAACGTGTACGGTGCCAGCCTGCGGGGCAATGTGCACAAGGGGATCGGTAACTTTGAGTTTGGTTATTATCAGTCCGCCGATGACGAGAACGGCCGGAATCCGCTGATTAACAATTCCGAGCTGCGGTTTCTGGCGGGGTATACGCAGGAGATTGCGAAGAACCTGACGGCCGGGCTCCAGTATTATGTCGAGTATATGATGGATTACGATCATTACCTCGAGAGCCTGCCCGCCCGGCCGGCGCGGGACCGTGACCGGCACTTGTTAACACTGCGGCTGACGAAGCTTTCGGAGGATCAGAAGCTGCGGGTTGGGCTGTTTACCTATTACTCGCCCACGGACAAGGACGTGTATATGCGGCCCAATGTGCATTACAAGGTGTCCGACCAGTTGGCGTGGGAGGCCGGTGCGAATATTTTCTTCGGGAGCTACGACAATACCTTCTTTGGGCAGTTCGAGGATAACAGTAACCTCTATACGGCTGTGCGGTATAGTTTTTGATCGCATCCGGGGCGCCGGCCCCTGTTTTTGCAGGGCTACTGGATTTCGGATTTGCTGATTTCGAGGACCTCGTACCGGATTTCTCCGCGGGGGACGACGGCGGTGAATTGCTCGCCGACTTTGCGGTCGAGGATCGCCTGGCCGACGGGAGACTGGATCGAGATGCTGTTGTCGGTCAGGTCGGAATCGTACATACCCAGCAGTTGGAAGACGACCTTTTTGTCGTTTTCGAGATTTTTCAAGGTGACTACGGTCCCGAATGCGGCTTTGTCCGTCGGTACGGTTGTGCAGTCCACGGGCTTTGAGAAGTTGATCTTGCCGCGGACTTCGCCCATGCGGCCCTCGATGAAGCCGAGGTTCTGGCGGCCATAGGTATATTCGGCATTTTCACTAAGGTCGCCCTGTTCGCGTGCCTCGGCGACGCGGGCCCGGACTTCTTCGGATTCTTTTTCGAGCTTGACGAGCTCATCTTCGAGTTTTTTACGGCCTGTTTGTGAAATCTGAATAACTTTCGGCATTCGACCTACTCTCCCTGTTTAAATTACCATTTTTACCATTTGACGTTGCTACTGTACCATACCCTAGCGGAACGATCAAGATTGTTTTTTGGAGGTTGGTTTTTAGCCGCGAAATTGCCTTGAGGCAGGTAAAAATTGGATTGCACACAGGCAAGCAAGATACATGGAACTCGTTTTTGATTAGCCACAGATGGCACAGATTTTCACAGTTTTTTCATTATAAATGAGTACAGTTGTTTACGTGATAATTTGCGAAGTTGAGGTGGGCGGTTTTGGGAAGTTGGTTTATCGAGCCTGCGGCCCGACGATGTTGTGCGGGGCGCACAACATCAAGGATACGGTCTTCGACCGATGCTATTAAATCTGACCCTGTTTATGAAAATGGTGCCTGCCCCCTTTATTTGTGTGAGGAACCGGAATTGAGGCGGTGTTTGGCTGTGAGGATGATTTGTTTGGAGACGCTTTTGATGATCCTGGGCAGTGAGAAGTGGATGGGTATGATTTCCGGCCGGGCGAAGTCGGGGCATTTGAGCGTTTGCGGGTCGTCGCCGAGCAGGTGTACCTGCGTAAGGTCCGCCGGGCCGAAGTTCAGTTTTTTCGCGGTCGTTATGATCGGCAGGGTTTCGGGGTCGATGCCGGTCAGTTCGCAGCAGAGGTATTCCAGCGCGATGGGGTCGGTTGAGGCGGCGAGGCAATTGAGCGGCCGGGGTGTGCCGCCCAGCGGGCCGGGGCCTTCCATCGCGAGGACGGCGTCGATGATGGTGATCGCGGGGGCGAGTTTTTGGCAGATTTCGATGAGCATTTGGGCGAAGTCTTCGGGGTCTTTGCCCTTGGCGAAGTGCCACCAGGCCTTTTGCTTGCCGGGCACGGTGCCGAACATGTTCTTGACGGCGAAGGTTGCGCCCATCTGCTTGTGGGCCTTTAGCTTGGGCAGGTTGATGATTTTGTCCATTTCCATGGCGTTTTTGCTGATGTTGACGGTGCAGCGAGAGAGTCGGACCGAGCGGCCTGGGTACATGTGGATGAGCTCGACGCCGAGTTTTTTGAGCTTATCTTCCATGCCCAGGGCGTGGACGCAGGCGCGGGGGGTGCTCCAGGCTGGGCTGTCGCCGAGGTACGGCGCTGCGCCGAGGTCTTTAACGAGCCGGGCGGTTTCGAGGATGACGGCGGGGTCGGTCTGGGCGGCGGCCTGGCGGGGTTTTGGCATGATGAAGTTTGGTTTGAGCAGGACTCGGTCGCCGGGCCGGATGAAGGATTCAAGGCCGCCAAGGAGCGAGAGGAGCTTTTGCATCGCGGGGGTCAGGTGTTCGGATTCATAACTTTCGCATCGGACCAGCGCAGCGCAAGGGGTGTTTTGGAAGGGCAGCGGCTGGGTCATTCTTTGAGCCCCAGGCAGACGATCAGGTGGAGGATGATGTTTTGGGGCTCATTTTGCGTCGCAAAAAAGAGGTTGCCCAGCGAGAGGGCGTCTGGGTCGAATTCTTCGGGAGCGATGAGCAGGAAATCTCCGCGGCTTAGCTGGGACGAAAACGTACTGGCGCCAAATACGGTGGCGTTGGTTCCGCTTCGCATTCGCAGCAGGCGTGTGTTGTCGTTTTGCTCGATTCCCCAGTAGAAGGCGGGGGCCAGATTCAGGCGGGCGACGCCCCGCAGCTTTGGGCTGGGGTAGGCGCGGATTTGCCATGCGAGCTGGCCGGTGCTCAGTTCGAGGCCGCGGACGGGGTTTTCGCGTGTGGAGTAGAAGATCGAGACCGGCTGGGTGATGTGCTCGACGATGATGTCGTGAGGGTTGGGGTCGTAGGAGATCAGTCGGCTGGCATTGGTGCGGACAGCGCCGATTTTGTTGAGTGCCTGGCTGGTGGGCAGGAAGTCCTGCTGGCGTCCGAAGCGGCAGGAAAAGCCGTTTGCCCGGAAAATGCGCGGATTTGTGACCTTGATGGGTTCTTCGTAGAGGGTGCTTTGGATTTGCTTTAGCTGCTCGAATTTTGCGGGATTGAGCTGCAGTGTCATGATGTTGAGGATGACGCTGTCGGGCAGTTTCTGGACGGAGGAGGATTCGAGGTCGGCAATGGTCAGGCTCTGGAGTTCTTCACGGAGTGCCTTTGTGTCGGTTTTTTTCTCCTGTCCGATGCAGCCGGCGATCAGCAGGCACAGGGCCAGGGCGGCGGCGATTGGCAGGAGCCGGCGGATGTTTTGTTTTTTCTTTGTTTTCATCCGCTTATGGTACCTGTTTCGGGAGTGTGTGTCAATGAGGGGGCGTCAGACGCGGAGTTTGGGTGCGTGGCAGAATTCGATGGCGATGACCTGGCGGCGGGATTTGAGGTCGTGGACGGTTGCGGGCGATTCGATGCGCTTGATGCGTGCGTGTGTGTCGAATTTTCCGCCGTATTCGAGCAGGCCGGAGGTGGGGGGGACGGTCATTTCGACGCTTAGAAGCTGGCCTGGCAGGAAATTGCTGTTGGGGATTTCGACGCGCAGGCCGCCGGGCGAGGCGTCGAGGGTAGAACCGGTGCGGACCCGTTCGTCGGAGGTGCCGACGGGTTTACACCGTACGCTTAGCTTGATCCGCAAGCGTTTATGTTTACGCCGCTCCTTCATTTTCCTCTATCCCTCTATTTTGCGGATCGAAAACAACGGTAATATTGTGCAAATTCCGGGCCATGAGCATGCAATTTATTTATTTGTATCTACTTGTAAATAAAGGGCTTACAGAAAACGCATACTTAAAGTGAACTGCGGTGAAGCCCTGAGGATTCAAAGATTGTAAGTCTTTAGGTGCAGTAGGTTTATCGGAGAAACAGAGATAAAAAGATTAACAAAGTTGACAAAAAGCAGCCCGGGTGAGGGGATTTTGTAGTATTTTTTCTTCAGGTCGTGTTGTGTTTTTGAAACGTTACAAGTATTGTGGATTTCTGTCATTTCATCAATAAAATAGATTTTAGTGTATTAAAAAGCTATTTTATCAGACGTTAGGAGGGGATAAATAAATGTAGATGTATGTAATCCTGAAATTTATGTTTGTTGACTTTTGGGTATGATTCGGCCGCATGTTTATATAAATAAACATTTTTTATTGACTTTTGGGGACCAATGTTGTTTTTTGGATAATTATGAGTAAATCGAGACCACGTTCACAGCGTATTCGTACGAAACACCGCAGCGCGGCCAGTCTTCCCTTTTCTGATACCGAGGTGGCATTCAGTGACCTTGGGCGGTCGATTATTCAGTCGCTTTCGATTGGGGTCATCGCGTTTGACGTGAACCTGACGGTGATGGAGTATAACGAGCGGGCGAACCAGCTTTTGGAGCTGCTGGATACGATGGATCATTCGCTGGCGAAGGGTACGGATTCGAATATCTGGGGCAACTGGACCGAGCTGCTCAAGGGTGTGATCGAGACGGGCAACAAGAGCCATTTTGAGTCGGTTCGGTATACCAAGGGGGACCGGGCGCGGCTGCTTTCGATTGTGTGTACGCCGCTTCGTGAGGAGCATTCGGGGATTGTGATCGGCGGGGCGCTGGTGCTCGAGGATGTGACCGAGAAGGTGGAGATTCAGCAGCAGCTCGAACAGGCAGAGCGTCTGGCGGCGATCGGCAAGATGGCGGGTAAGGTGGCCCACGAGCTGAATAACCCGATTGACGGGATCTTACGGTATATTAACCTGACGATGCGGAACCTCGAAGAGGCGGGGATGGAGAAGTCCAAGGGGTACCTGGACCATTGCCGCAAGGGGCTGATGCGGATGGTGGGGATCGTGGGTGAGCTTTTGGAGTTTTCTCGCGGGCGGCCCAGCGGTTTTGATTATGCCCGGGTCGATGAGATCGTCAATGACTCGATCAAGTCGATGGAGTCGCAGAGCCAGGAGGTCGATATCCGTGTGCATAAAAAGTGCCCCAAGGGTGTGCCGAAGATTCGGGCGGGGAATTTGTACCAGGTGTTCTGTAACCTGCTCAAGAACGCGTTCGACGCGATGGAAGGCAAGGGCCGGCTTGATATCCTGATGAAAGTGGACGGGGATTATCTGTCCGTGCAGTTTCGCGATACGGGGCCGGGGATACCGAAGGGGTACGGTGAGATGATCTTCGAGCCGTTTTTCTCGACGAAGGAGAAGGGCAAGGGGACCGGGCTTGGCCTGGCGATCTGCAAGGATATCGTGGAGAAATATGACGGGCGTATTACGGCATCGAATGCCAAGGGGGGCGGGAGTATTTTTACGGTTCGTCTGCCTTTGAAAGGCAACCTGTAAAAGAGAAGCGGTAAGGTTTGGAGCAGTCCATGGCAGGCAGCAGTTCAGCACAGATTTTAATTGTCGACGATGACGCGATTATCCTGGATTCGCTGAGTGAATTTTTGCGGCTGGAGGGGTACCAGACGCAGACGGCGAAAAATTATACCCAGGCGGTCGAACGGCTCAAGGACAATACATATTCGCTGGTGATTACGGATGTGAATATGCCCGACGGCGACGGGATGGAGCTGCTGTCGGTGGTCAAGCGTGAACATCCGCAGACGGTGGTGCTGGTGATTACCGGGTACGGTACGATTGAGAGCGCGGTCGAGGCGATTAAGAAGGGGGCGTATGACTACCTGACCAAGCCGGTGATCGATGACGAGCTGATTATGAGTGTCGAGCGTGCGCTGGGCCAGCAGAACCTGATCAGCGAGAACCGCAAGCTTCGCAGTGAGCTTGCGCAGAAGTATAACCTGTCGAATGTTTTGAGCCAGAACCACGAGATGTCGCGGATTTTTGAGCTGATCGAGGCGGTGGCGGACAGCAAGACGACGATTTTGATGTGCGGGGCTTCGGGGACGGGCAAGAGTATGCTCGCGCGTGCGATTCATTACCGTTCGTACCGGCGGGACAAGCCTTTCGTGGAGGTAAGCTGCGGTGCGCTGCCGGAGTCGCTGCTGGAAAGCGAGCTGTTCGGGCATGTTCGCGGTTCGTTTACCGGTGCGGTCAGCGATAAGGAGGGCAAGTTCCTGGCGGCGGACGAAGGGACGATTTTCCTGGACGAGATTTCGTCGGCGTCGCCGGCGATGCAGGTGAAGCTGCTGCGTGTTCTCCAGGATCGCCAGTTTGAGCCGGTGGGCAGCAACGAGACGAAGATCGTGGATACGCGGGTGATTTTGGCCTCGAACAAGGACCTGGCCCAGGAGGTTCGGGAGGGCAATTTCCGGGAGGATTTGTATTACCGGATCAACGTGGTGACGATTAACCTGCCCCAGCTCCATGAGCGGGCGGGGGATGTGCCGCTGCTGGCGAATCATTTCGTAGAGCGGTTTGTGCGAAGCCACGGGCGGGGGCCCAAGCGGATCAGCGACGAGGCGATGGAGAAACTGACGCGGTACCCGTGGCCGGGCAATGTCCGCGAGCTGGAAAACGTCATCGAGCGTGCGGTGCTGCTGAGCAAGGGCGAATTGATCGGGCCGGGGGATTTCCCGGGGTACGTGGTTAATGAATCGGATGAGCTGCGGGGGCGGTACTTCAAGGGCCAGACGCTCAAGGAAGCGCTGTCGGGGCCGGAGCGGTCGATTTTGCAGTCGGCGCTGGAGTCTCACCAGTGGAACCGGCAGGAAACGGCGCAGGCACTGGACATTAACCGCACAACACTGTATAAAAAGATGAAACGATATGGACTGGACAAGGCCCCGGGCAGCTCGAAGTGAGGCCGGGGGGTGTCCTAAAGCGAATAGTTTTTTTTTCATGGGGTGAAATCATGGAACAGACAGCAGGCGAACAGGCAATTGAGACGGTCAATCAGACAGGTGCTTCCGACGGGAGCGGAAATGGTTTTCATTTTAACCTGGAGGCATATTTCCAGGATGCAGGTGAATGGCTGCTGAGTACGGGGCTGCGCATTCTGCTGATTTTGTTTTTGATGGTCATCGCGATGAAGATGGCCCACTGGCTTTCGAACCGGCTTTTCAGTAAGTACAAGAAAGAGGATCTCGAGATGAAAAAGCGGCTCGACACCCTCAGCGGGATATTGGGCGGTATGCTCAGTATCGTGATCGTGGTGGTGGCGCTGGTGATGATTCTGGGCGAAATGGGTGTGAAGATTGCGCCGATCCTTGCGTCGGCGGGTGTTGTGGGCGTGGCGGTCGGCTTTGGTGCCCAGCACCTGGTCAGCGATTTGATCAGCGGTTTTTTCATCCTGCTCGACGACCAGATCCGCGTGGGGGATGTGGTGCAGATCGGCGGCAAGGGGGGAATCGTGGAGAGGATTAACCTGCGGATGACGATTTTGCGGGACCTGGCGGGCAATGTGCATTACGTGCGTAACGGGCAGATCGACGTGGTGACGAATATGACCAAGGAGTATTCGCGGTATGTATTCGATATCGGCGTGGCGTACCGTGAGAATGTGGACGATGTGATCGAGGTGATCAAGCAGGTCGATGCGGAGATGCGGCAGGACCCGGCGTGGTCGAGCGATATCCTCGAGGAGATGGAGATTCTCGGGCTCGATCAGTTTGCTGATTCGGCGGTGGTGATTAAGACACGGACCAAGACCAAGCCGATCCGGCAGTGGGCGGTGGGGCGTGAGTTTAATCGCCGGCTTAAGAAGCGATTTGACGAGCTGGATATCGAGATCCCGTTCCCGCACGTCACGCTGTATATGGGCCAGGACAAAGAGGGCACGGCTCCGGCGATGCGCGTGAATATGGGCGGAGATTCGAACGCGGCGTGATTTTTTAAACCGCGAACGACGCAAAAAGGATTTGATTGGCCTGCGTATGGCTTTTTGACCAGTATAACAGCAAAAGGCCAGAGGGTAGATTATAAGGCCGTCAAAGACAAAAGGTGGCTGAGTTAAAATAAATAAGAAAGGGCCGAATGGATCGGCCCTTTTTTTATGTTTTCTCAATCACTTTTCGGTTCATAGATCGAGATGAATCCGTTCTGCCATGTGCGTGTAAATTCCCGCTCTTTTACCGGGATCGTCTCGCCCAGTTCGCGATCAAGGGAGACCAGCACATCGGGAGAAAAATTCCCAAATTTCGGCCGTTCATAAAGGGCCTTCGATTCATTGTTCACATTCACGTGGCCAAAGGTTGTGTCCGGGTTATCCTGCAGCGTCAAAACCATGACACTCTGTTCCCAGCCGCGCATTCCCACACCGGGAAAGCCGATTCGCGAGAATCCCTTTTCGCGGATGTACGCCTGTGCTTCGAGGTATGGTTCCGCACGCACATATTGCGGAACGCCGAAGTAAAGCTCGTTGCGCGGCGTGGTAAAGACACTGCGCTGTCCAACCATGGGCCGCTGCATGGTAAAAAGCAGGTACGGCACGGCATATGCGATCAGTACCAGGGAGAGTGCCGCCCCGATCCATCGCCGCCCTGCGCCCAGTACGACGCCAAAAACCGGGGCCCACAGGATAAACATCGTCTGATGAAGGCGACTGTGCCACGGGTTCCACTTGATGTAGCCGCAAAACATCAAAAAGCACGCCAATACAACCAGCCCATAAATCAGTGCATTCCTGCTTGCTTTCGAACGCCATCGAAACAGCAGGAAAATCCCGCAGCCGGTCACAAAAATCAGGTGCAGCGGATTGGCCAGTACGTCGTCATTGAATGTGTATCGTTCTACCCGGAACTTGGTATTGCCGTATGTTGTTTTCGGATCGTTTACATCCACGCCGGCCGCCTCATGAATTGCGACGATCGCTTCGTATACTTTGTGGTCCGCCTGCCGCCAGAGCGTCGCGTTGAAATGGGTGCCGATATTCCGCAAAACGTTGCTGGCGATATACTGAGGGGCAAAGCTTTCGAGCCGATAGGTGTTCTTGTTGCCCCCGTTTTCGCTGCATGGGCCCAAAACGTTGCCGTACAGGCTGTAATTGCGGGCATAATGACCGAGGTTGAGCAACACCACGAGCAGCCCGAACACCGCCAGGTGCGCAACAGCCCTCCATTGCCAGCGGCGAAATGCCAGAAAGATGATCCAGGCCAGGATAGGAAACGCGTAGGGGTAGGCCGTCGCCTTGGATAAAACGGCGCCGCCAAGGCTAAGGGCCGCCAAAATGAAATGCAGAGACGACTTGTGAATCAAAAACGCAACCACGTAATACGCGAACGCCGCCACCCAGAACCCGGAAATAAAATCGACCTGCGTACTGGTTGCCTGCCCGATCCCCATCGGGGTGGTGATGATGAAGCCTGCTGCGAGAATCTGCCCCCAGGTTTTCGCGCCCAGCTTTTTCGCGATCAGGCTGACCACCAGCGCACTGGCCAGCATCGAGGCCCACGATACGAGGTTCACGTAGCGGTCGGTCCGTGTCAGCATCTGTACGTTCAGGATGACGTATTCGGCCCCGGGGTTGGAGTGCAATTGCCTTTGCGTATGCGTGGGGTAGAATTCAAGGCTTTGATTCTGTATCCAGTGAAAAATACTCGGCATGTGATAAACCGCGCTGTCCCAGTTATTGCTCGGGCAGACCAGCGCGACCGCGCCGGCAGAGACCGCAACCACGGCAAGCAGTACGAGCAGTGTCTTCTCTACCCGGTTGAGTTTCGGCATCGAGGGCAGTTGGAGCGGTACCGACGGATCGCGCAGCTTAAAGTACAGGATGACGCTTATCGCGGCCGTGACCAGCCAGCTTGCCAGCAGGCCCCAAAAGGTCAGCCAGTGCAGAAGGCTAAGCAGCTCGGTGAGCAGGAAAAGGACGCTGATGGTTACAACGAGCGAACAGAGGATTGCGGACCGCCAGGGGGTGTCCGTTTTGCGGCTCGCAAAGCGGTTGTGAAACAGCAGCATAATAAACACAAAGGCGATAACCGGTGCGATAAAACCCATTGCAGTCTCCTGTTATAGAAGGTATACGGTTATTGGGTAACTGTCCCTAATTTGAAATCAGTAAATTGGGTGATATTCAATATGGTTTTCTGATACTTTTTCTGGTGTATAGTAAGGTGAATTTTGAATATGAGATTCTGCTATACGTTCGCAAATGATTTTATGGACTACATCTATGCCTTCCTGTTGAATCTTTTCATCAACCATTTGGCGGTTTAAATATGTTCTTCTGCAAAGAAAATCAAGTTTATAATCTAAAAGTTCCGGATCATCTTCTCGAGATAAATGCAGTGCCATCATAGCAAGCATTGAACCTGAGGAAGCATTTAATAATTTATCATAATATCTTGTTGCAGCATATCTCACATCCCTGCCATACTCATCGGAAACAGAAGCATATGACAGCATCATTGGAAACGAATATAACATATAGGTCTCATCAAGGTAATCCAAAACAACAATCCTTTTCTTGGGATTCGGGGGCAATTCCCCTGTGTCTAAATTCTGACAAAAGAATGCTTCAACTACAGAAAGCCCCAAGCCATCATTAAGGAGTGCAGAAGTAGCTGTTTTGACCTTTTCCGGATCAGAAGATGACCATAACGTATTGTTTAATCCTTTAATATACAATGGATACAATAATTGAATCCCAACGAGAACCAAAACGACTCCTGTAATCATACCTGCTAAGAAAAAAAGACCTTTTTGCATTAGTATTCTCCATTCATATTTAATCCTTGTGAGAAATGAAAGGCATCTAATTTTCTCAATTGAGGTCCATGCTTTTCATGCTTTCAGAACCTGCAAATATCAGCTTTTCGATTGATTTATTTTGCGGTGGGCATGTTCCAGGCGTTGGTGCCTGCGGAAGGGTCTACCGGGCCTTCGGGCAGGGTCTTTCGCCAGGTCAGCAGCTTCTGGGCGAGCTTTTGCACGATTTCGAAGTTGTCCTCGGCGATGTTATTGAGCTCCGAGGGGTCGCTGGGGATGTCGTAGAGCTCGACGCGGCTCATGTCCGGGTTGATCAGCAGTTTGTAGCGTCCGTCGCGGATGGCGAGCATCGGCGGTTTGTCCACCGGGTGGCTAAGCAGCAAAAAGCGGTATTCCCAGAACAGCGGCTTTGTGCGGTCAAAGAGCTTGCTGTGGAAAATCGCGGATGCGTCTTCACCGCCGAGTTCGGAGATGTGCGAGGTGTCAATCCCGGCGAGGGCGGCAAAGGTGGGCAGCATATCGACGCCGGAAATGACGCTGGAGTCGTCCACGGTATCGGGCTTTACCTTGCCCGGCCAGCGGATGATAAACGGCACGCGCACGCCGCCTTCGTAAATACTGCGTTTGCGTCCGCGGCACGGACCAGTCGAGCCGATGCCGGAATGCGAGGCCTCGCCGATGAGGATGTCCTCGGGGCCGTTGTCGGAGGTAAAGACGACGATGGTATTGTCTGCCAGGCCGGCCTGTTCGAGCTTATCGAGGAAGAGGCCGATCTGTTTGTCCATTTCGGTCACGGTTCCGTAGTAGACGCGGGCTGCGCCGTCGTGTTCGGTATGGGTCTGGGCCCACCAGATGCCCTTGTAGCGGTCCATCTGTTCCTCGGAGGGGTTTAGCACCGCGTGGGTATCGGCCAGCCAGGCGTTGACGAAGAAGGGTTTGTCCTGGTTGCGTTCGATGAAGGACCAGGTTTCGTCCATGACCATTTTGGTGGATTCGGGGCGGTGTTTCGGGCTGAAAATGGGGAAATCCTTGTCTGCAATCCGATATTCGTCGATGCCGTACTGCTCGGGGGTGGGGGCGTCTTTGATAAATGAATGGGAGAGGTGCCACTTGCCGTAATGGCCGGTGCGGTAGCCGGATTCCTTGAGCAGCCTGGGCAGTGTCGGCAGCGAGGGATCGACGTAATTGACGGTACCGTTCTTTTCGTTGTATTCTACACTCGAAATCGCGCCGTGGACGCCGATCTCGCCGGGGAAACGTCCGGTCATAATCGCGGCGCGGGTCGGCGAGCAGACAGGTGCGTTGACGTAAAACTGGGTAAACAGGCGGCCCTGTCGGGCGAGTTTGTCCAGCGCGGGGGTGAACATTCGCGGATTGCCGTAGCATTTGAGGTCGCCGAAACCGAGGTCGTCTGCTAGGATGAATATGATATTGGGCCGCGGGTCGTCGGCGCGGGTTTTGGCGTGAGCGAATTGGGGCATGGCCGCAGCGGAGAGCATCGAGCCCAGCGAGAATGCGGATGCGGTTTTGAGGAAATCACGGCGATTAATGGTCTTCATAAAACTCTCCTGAGAAAAAGTGCGGCAGTTATCAAGTACTGTACCTGAGGGATCATGCCATATTTCCGGGAAAGTGTCAAGGGGGAACCGGTTAGCGGATTAGCCGTTTTGCGGCATTTTGGGCTTTTTTCAGTTGTGATTGCGTCAGTCCGCCATTTGGCTGTGAGGGGACCAGGCCGAAGTGGACGGTTTTGGCGACTTTGGCGCCGATGAGCTTGGAAATTTCCTTGTAGTGCGTAAAGACATGCCGACACATGATCCGGGCCAGAAAGGCGGGCATGGCAGAGGAGGTGATAACCAGGGCTTTTTTGGTGATCTCTTTTCGACGCGGTTTTGGGATGGTTTGGCCCCAGGGCCAGTGGACGTAGACGAGCAGCCTTTCGTGAAACCGCTTGGTGAGGGCGGTGACATGGCCGAAATTGATCGGGCTGGCGAGGATGAGGATGTCGGCGGCATCGATTTTGTCGAGTATGGCTTCGACATCGTCGTTGTGGCGGCACGGCTGGCGCTCGTAGCCTTCTTCCTGTACGCACATCCGACAGTTGGTGCAAAATTCGATGTGTTTGTCCATCAGGTAGACTTTTTCGGTTTCTGCGCCGCTGGTTTGGGCGGCTTCGAGGGCGGCATCGACGGCCTGGTCTATGATTTTGCCCTTGCGGTAGGTTCCGAGAATCGCGAGGACTTTGGCCGGCATTGTTGCTCCTTTCGCATAATTGTGAAAATCTACACGATTGCTCATTCAGTTATTTATTGTACGTTTTGGGGGCGATGTTCAGAAGAGAATTTTGGGAATGGTGAGATTTTCAGGATTTTTTTCGGCATAAAGGGAAGTGAAACCGTAGGAAATACAACGAATATTAGAAAAATGTATCTTTATCATATTGATAAGGCGGACAACAAGGAGATTTTACAATGAATAGACGCATATTGAATAGACGTTCATTTTTGAAAAGTTCAGCGGTAACGGCTGTGTTGGCGGGTATGCAGACGTATGGCGCACAAATGGATGCAGGCAGTAAGTCGCGTTCGAGCAAGAATCCGTCGGACCGGCTTGGTGAGTTGCTGCCGACGAGGCCGTTTGGCAGTACGGGCGAGATGGTGACGATTTTCGGGGCCGGCGGTTCGCATATCGGCCGGGTGTCGGAAAAAGAAGGCCAGGCGATGATCGAGGCTTGTATCGAAGGTGGGTGCCGGTTTTTTGATACCGCGGAACTGTACCAGAAGGGCGGCAGTGAGCGGTATTTCGGCAAGTTTTTGACGCCGAAGTATCGCGAGGATGTGTATATCATGACCAAGACCCGGGCGACCGATGCTAAAACGGCCTGGGAGCACTTGGATGGGTCGCTTAGCCGGATGAAGACGGATTACCTGGATTTGTGGCAGATTCATGCGATCTCCAGTGAAAAGGATGTGGATGACCGGCTGGAAAACGGCGTGCTGGAAGTGATGCTCGAGGCGCGGGAAAAGGGCAAGGTTCGGCATATCGGCTTTACGGGGCACCGGACGTGGAAGGCGCACAATCATATGCTGGATGTAACGGATCAGCTCCAGACGTGCCAGATGCCGATCAATATCGTCGATCCGTATAACGAGAGTTTTATCGAGCATATCCTGCCGCGGCTGGTTGAGCGGAAGATGGGCGTGATCGCGATGAAGACGGCGGCCTACGGCAAGCTGATGGAGCGCGGGGCGGTGCCGGATAAGGTGAGTTTGGAAGAGATGCACTTTTTCGTCTGGTCGCTGCCGGTAAGTGTGCTGGT
>CAYVUI010000035.1:21670-24310 GCA_964454745.1 uncultured Pirellulales bacterium
CATTGCCCCGGAGCTGTATTTGAAGCGGTTGCTGGTCGGCGGGTTTGACAGCGTAAAACAGCTAAAGGAGCGGATGCACTTTGCGCGGACGTTTACAGGGCTTACCGCCGAGGACCGTAAGGAGATTGTTGCACGGGTAGAGAAATTCGCGGGTTTGGAGACGGAAATTTATAAGAGGTGGTAATGGGTGTTATCTTTCAGAGTTTTTGTGCTTGATGACATTTATCGCTTTCCAGCGAAGCATAGGATGGTTTGTAATTGTATCCTTTAGTGTTTCATCGTCCGTTAGCAGATCGGGTTGAATTTTACCTTTATCGAGGATTAGATCGAGGAATTCTTTTTCCGATGGCGAGAAAGGAAAGATTGCCGAGAGAGAGTTTCGGCATTGATTCATAAGAGAAGTGCCGTATTGCTTTGAGTCTTTGAGTTTTTTTACGGTATCCTGATTGAGGGTAGGAATCAATTGACGGGCCAGTTCGTCCGTATCAAAGTCAATATCCTCTATGGCAATTTGCCTCCAGTTCTTTCGGTTCATTGCGCCGTAGACCACGAAAGCGATTCGGAGCATTGAAAGATCAAGGTCGCTGGATTCGAATATCTGACAGCAGTCGAACAGGTCCCTTGCCTGTTTGCGTGAAAACAGTGCCGCAAGTTTTCCCGCTGCGAGTTCGTGAATATCCAGCAGAGGTATTTGATTGCTTTGCCACGGGCCAAGTTTGTGAGAATCCATATTTACTGGCCGCCATAAAGGTGTCCGGAACATGTAGTTGACATCTACCTGCAAGTTGGAAGTTTGCCCGGCGGAACTGAGATATTGAAGCTGCCATTTGCCTCCGGCGTGCTGTTCGGGAATATGACGGATGTTAAAGCCTGAACGGGAGAATACCGCACCAAGGGCCTGTTCCACTTTTGGCTTGTTTGCCTCCAGTTCATTCCTGTCCCGGTCGCCGATATAATTGAGGTCGATATCAACCGACAGTCGAGGGACATCCAGGAGAAAGAGATTTAGAGCTGTACCGCCTTTTAATGCGAGTTTTCCTTTTAGAAACGGATGGCTTTGGATCGCATCGAGAAGGGTGAGCAGTTGCGCGACTTTTTCGAGGACATCCGGCCGGAAACCGGTTTTTCGGGCATATTTATTCAGTCGATTCTGAGAGATTCTCATGTTACCTGTTTCCATGTCTGCTGCAAAATGGTTTCGGGTACGATTAAATTCCATTGTGAAACCAGCGTTCCCGTCCGGCGTTTGCTTCGTTCGAGGTAGCAGGGCTGTGCGGGTTTTAACGGGTGGAGTTTTTTGAGATGATGATCTTCTACCATGAATTGGCCGCGATGCTGATCGAGGAAGAATCCTGTTTTTGCGGCGGTGGTGGAGTTGTTCAAAAGCAGGGTGTAGTCTATGATTTTGTCGATGTCAAAGAACTCGACCGTTTCAAGGGACCGCCAGATTTCTTCCCAACTGCCGGAGATATCGGGGCGGTCCAGTACATCCACAAGCGTTCGTTCAAGGCTGGTGACAAGGATGTTTGTGTCAAAGCGTTCGATGCTTTCAACGCCGAAATGTTCTTTGCCGGTTCTCTGAAGGGCAAGGGGGAACTTGACGCAGTGGTAGTCATGCTCCTGGAAGCGGACAACGGGTAGGTTCCTCTTCGAAAGATAATGGAAGGTATTGAAGATCGAATAACTCCTGCCGTGGAATTCGAGGGCAGTGTGGTAAGCGAGGACCGAATCCGGGGTTAATTTGGAGGCCGCCAGGTAAGGATCCACCTGGATTTCATCCGGGCTGCTGGCGTAGGGGACCACGGCATAGACACCTCGCTTGATGTTGACAATCCGTCCCTGTTTGCGGTGATAGGCCAGCAGCGAATTTCGCCTGGTGGGCGAAACGGGGGCTTTTGGGGACAGGAATGCGTCTATGTCTTCTGTCCTGAATACCGGATTTTGACTAAAAAAAGCCTGAATGTTCATAATCGCCTGCTTGACAATAATGCAATATAATTAATAAATATAGTATATTTATCGTCATAATGTCAAGTTGAATTGAGTTAAACTTGACAATATTATCATTTATATGCATAATAATGCATGTTTCCTGGTATATTGTCAAGTGAGTTAGAGTTGGCCAATAATTGCCAATCAGGGGCGATTATGAAATAAGTTAAGAGGTGTTGAAAAATGCCCAGGACTGGAGTCGAACCAGCACGAGGTTTAACCCTCACCAGGCCCTCAACCTGACGCGTCTGCCTATTCCGCCACCTGGGCATAGGGGCATTGCATTGCCGCAAACGAGCCATTATAGGGATTGGCAGGTGGGATTCAAGTAAAATTATCCGCGTTTTTCAGGTTCCGCGTTTTTTGTCCCAGAGCATCAAATGCAGTCGCGGTGCGAAGGTAAAGCCGGTTTTTTTGCAGAAATCGGCGATTACGGGGGCTTTTGCGAGGTATTCTTCCTTTGTCGCCGCCTGGGGCATGAGGTACACACGGTTGGGGTCTGTGTTTTCGAGGCCTTTGAGGCAGCCCGATGAATTGACAGTTACGAATCGTCACGCGGTTGGAATGCACCAGCTTGATACCGCCCGCCTCCCATCCGTGCGCGTGGCCGCGCTGCGTGTTGGCCAGATGCACGTTGCCTTCCCACAG
>CAYVUI010000035.1:24320-35536 GCA_964454745.1 uncultured Pirellulales bacterium
TGTGTTTTCGAGGCCTTTGAGGCAGCGGGCGATGTCGGCGAGGTCTTTTTCTGTGTCTACGACGAATTTGAGCTGGTAGTTGTAGCCGTTGATGAGCTGCTGGAGCTGGTGGGCGTCGAAGCGGACGGCGTCGTACTCAGGGCTAAGGGCCATGTCGTCGGGGTTGGAGTTGCCCAGCTTGGGGCTGATGCTCATCAGGTCACAGTTTAGATGGGAAAGATAGCGGATACCGGCGGTTTCGATGGTCAGGTGGGAGTCCTGGCTGGCGAATGCGTCGGTGAGTTTGCGGATGTCGGGGTGGGTCATGGGCTCGCCGCCGGTGATTACGATATGCCGGGTCGGGAAAGGCTCCGCGAATTTCAGGATTTTTTCGATAGAGTATTCGGTTCCCGCGTCGGGCTGCCATGCGTATTTTGTGTCGCACCAGCGGCATCGCAGTGGGCAGCCGGGCAGTCGGATAAATACGCTCGGGATGCCCGCGAGGGCTCCTTCGCCCTGGAGGGAGTAGAACATTTCGTTGATAATCACAGCTGGTACTCCACGGGATCGGTCAGGCCGGCCTCGGTGAAGCCTTTTTGGCGGAGTATGCACGAATCGCATTTTCCGCACGGGCGGCCCTGGGAATCGGGATTATAGCAGCTGTGGGTGAGGGAGTAATCGAGGCCCAGGCGGGTGCCCTCGGTGATGATCTGGGCCTTGGTCATCTCGATAATGGGGGTGTGGATGCTGTATGTCCCCTTTTGCTGGACGGCGGCGGCAGTGGCGAGATTAGCCATATTCTCAAACGCGGCGATGTATTCCGGCCGGCAGTCCGGGTATCCGCTGTAATCCTGGGCGTTTACGCCGATGAAGATGTCGAATACGCCCAGCACCTCGGCCCAGGCCAGCGCGATGCTCAGGAACACGGTATTGCGGGCCGGGACGTAGGTAATGGGGATATCAGTAGGATTATCCGGGTTTATGGGGCGATTCTGGGGTACTTCGAGGTCCAGGTCGGTCAGGGCGGAGCCTTTTAGCTGGGCCAGGTCGATGGGCATGATGCGGTGTTCGCAGATGTCGAGGGCCTTAGCGACTGTTTTGGCGGATTCGATCTCGGTACTGTGCCGCTGGCCGTATTGGAAAGTGAGGGCATAAAGGGTAAAGCCCTGGCTTTTGGCAATGGCCGCGGTGGTGGCGGAGTCGAGGCCGCCGCTTAGCAGTACAACCGCGCTGGTTTTTGTGGACATCGAGGTAATCCTTGCAAAATCAAACGAAACCGATACACTATTGGCGATATGCTGTAAGTATATCATTATTTCTGGTTAAGGGCAAATGATGGATAAGCGAGCGGAACTGGAATTGTTTGAGAACCCCAGGCCGGGCCGGGAGTATACGATTACGATCCGGTGCCCGGAATTTACGAGTGTGTGCCCCAAGACGGGCCAGCCGGATTTCGGGACGATTACGGTCGAGTATATCCCGGATGAACTGTGTATTGAGCTAAAGAGCCTCAAGTTATACATGCAGAGCTACCGCAACGAGGGGATATTTTATGAGCGGCTGACCAACGATATCCTCGATGACCTGTCGGGTGCGTGCAAGCCGCGGTGGATGCGGGTACAGTCGAGCTTTACGCCGCGCGGAGGGATCACAACGGATGTGACCGCGGAATTTCATAAGGACTCATCAAAGAGGGACTGATCTATGAGTATTAATTTTCATTGTCAGAGCTGTAAGAAGAAGATCAAGGCTCCGGACGATTCCGGCGGCAAGTGGGGGAGCTGTCCGTACTGCAACCATCGCAATTATGTGCCCCGGCCCAAGGCCCCGAATGAAGAGGAGCTAAAACTGGTGCCGATCGATGAGAGCGAGGAGACCCAGTACGGCTCGATGATGGAAGAGACGTTTGACGTGACGCAGGAGATTCTGCACGAGACGGATATGCCCGAGGATGATGGGGGCAGGGGAATGGGCGAAAAAGAGGTGCTGCTTTGTATTGTTCGATATTTGCAGCATATGTCGCGCGGCCAGCTCGATGACGCCGAGGAGATGTCCGGGCGGCTCAAGGGTTCGAAGGAGCTTGCGCTGGATGTGCTCAATCGGCTGGGCCGGACGGGCAAAATGGAGCCGGAACTCGAGGCGATCCCGCATAAACTTTTGGTGGGATTCATGAAGACGCTTCGCGAGGAGCTTTCGTGAGGGTGCATGGAAACGGTTGTTCGGGTTAGCCATGTCAGCAAGCATTTTGGTTCAGTCCACGCGGTGGATGATCTGAGTTTTGAGGTCTCCCGCGCGCAGTGTTTTGGCTTTCTGGGACCAAACGGGGCGGGCAAGACGACGATGATGAAGATGATCTATGCCCGGGCGGTTCGCAATGATGACGGGGCCGGGGAGATTGAGATTTTTGGAATGGACCCCAATGACGAGGAGCTGGGGATTAAGTATATCTCTGGGGTGGTGCCGCAGGATAATAATCTCGACGAGGAGCTAAACGTCGTGGATAACCTGATGGTATATGCGACGTTTTACCGGCTGGGCAAAAAGAAGGCCCGGGGGCGCGTGGATGAGCTGTTGGAATTTATGGAGCTGACGGAAAAGGCGGGCTCGAAGATTCGCGAGCTTTCCGGCGGGATGAAGCGGCGGCTGGTGATTGCGCGGGCACTGATTAATGAACCGCGGCTTTTGATCCTGGATGAGCCGACGACCGGGCTCGATCCGCAGGTGCGGCATTTGATCTGGGATAAGCTGCGCCAGCTCAAACGCGGGGGGACGACGATCCTTTTGACGACGCATTACATGGAAGAGGCGTACCAGATCTGCGATGAGATTTTGATTATGCACGAGGGCAGGCGTGTGATGCAGGACGGGCCGGCGGCGCTGCTCGAGGCGAATATCGAGCCGTTTGTTTTGGAGCTGATGCACGAGGATTCGATTGAGTCGATTGTTTCCGAGGCGATGCTTCGGCGGGTCCGGATGGATACAAGCTACGAGGTGACGCGTTTTTACGCGGTGAATATGGATGACCTCAGCGCGATTGCCGACGGGCTGTGCGGGTATCGGTACCACCTGCGGCAGTCGAACCTTGAGGATGTGTTCCTCAAGGCCACCGGGAGGACGCTCAATGCCAGCCAGTGAGAAAATACACTACCCCCCGCTTCTGCATCGGCTTTTCAGCGTGTGGAACCGCCATGTGCGGGTGTATACGACGCACCTGATGAGCAATGCGTTTCCGCCGTTTGTCGAGCCGCTGATTTTCCTGGCGGGGATCGGCCTTGGCCTGGGCAAGTATATTACCGAGGATATCGGCGGGCTGCCGTATATCAAGTTTTTGGCGGTGGGGCTGCCGGTGACCAGCGCGATGTGGACGGCGACGTTTGAGTGTACGTACGGGACGCTGTTTCGGCTGGATTACCAGAAGGTGTACGACGGGATGCTGGCGGCGCCGATTACGGCGTCGAACCTGGTGGTCGGCGAGATTTTGTGGGCGGGGACGAAGGGCTTTTTCTTTACGCTGGCGGTATTGATTATGCTGCTGCTGTTTGGCGTGGTTCCGATGCCGGGGATGCTGATCGCGCCGGTGATCGGTTTCATGACCGCGGTGATGATGGCGTGCCTGTCGCTGTTTGTGACGTCGTTCGTCAGGACAGTCAATCATTTCAGCTTTTACTTTACGGGCTTTATCTCGCCGATGATGTTCTTTAGCGGCGTTGTGTTCCCGATCCAGAACCTGCCCGACCGGATCGAGCCGTTTGTGTACATTTTGCCGCTGACACATTCGGTGCGGATTCTGCGGGCGTTCAGTGTCCTTGAGTTTGACTGGACGCTGATTGTCAGCTTTTTGTACGTAGTGGTCAGTACGTTTTTGTTCGGGGCAATGGCGGTGCATCGCCTGCGCAAGCGGCTGATTTCTTAGCCGCCGTCTTGAAACCAGTTCTAGACTTTTTCAATCTCAAAGGTGACATTTCCGCCGCCGGTGTGGTCTACGGCATCGGGGCACTGGATGTACGCCTTGTCGGGTGCGTCTTTTCCTTCGATGCCCCAGTCTTTGGGCTGCGAGTACCGCAGGGCGTTGTAGTAGGGCATGAGCGAGCACAGGCCGTGCATGCAAAGCGGTTTGTCCGCTTCAAGCTGGTAGCAGGAGCGGAGCATGAATGAATCGCCTTTTTTGTATACCGGGCAGTTTCCTTTGATGCTTTTGACTGTGACTTTCAGGTCCATAGAGTCCCCCATTTTTGGGTAGAGTATTATTTACTTTCGTTTTTCTTACGCTACTGCAAGGATAAGAAAATGGAGTCTTTATGTCAAGTAAACAGCTGAGAAAAAGCTGTCCGGCCGTTTGCAATCGCATCCAAACGAACTTTTTTGAAAGTTTTGCGGCCCTTAGAGCTGTTCAATCTTTGCGGCGAGGATGAAGTCGTTTTCGTGCAGGCCGCCGATTTTGTGGGTCCAAATGCGTACCCGTACTTTCCCCCAGGTCAGGTAGATATCCGGGTGGTGGTTCTGCTCTTCGGCGAGCTGACCGACCTTATTGGTGAACTCGAGGGCCTGTTTGAAATCCTTAAATTTGAACTCCTTTTCGAGGTGCTGCTCCTCGATGACTTTCCAGCCGTCGTTGAGCTGCTTTTGATACGGTTCGAGTTTTTCACCCTTTAGCGGTTCGACACCGCCCTGGCAGGGCTTGCATTTCGCTTTTGTAAGTTCCATTGTAATCCCCTATTCAAATTTCATTTAGATTTCCTACGAATTTCCGGACATTTTGGGCAATAAAAACCGGGCTTTTTACGTCTAAATATCCAGTATTTGTTATGAAACCAGTTCTATTGTAGGGAAATGAAAAATGAGGTCAAGGAATTCCGAATGAAACGGAAATTGCGGTCCATGTGGGTCTTGTATCAAGAGAATCGGTTAGCCGGCCTGGCGGATATCGATCTTGTCGGCCTTGTCGGAGCATTCGATCCATGCATAGCTTCCGTTGCGGAAGGGGCCTGGGTTGACGATTTTGGTGTCTCCAAGGCTGTCTACGCCGGCGGCTTCATGGACATGGCCCGAAATGGCGAGCATGGGCGAATGTTCGAGGATGAAGTCGCGGATTGCGGTAGAACCGGTGTGTTTGTTGCTGATAACGTCGATTTTGGTACCCCAGGGCGGCTGATGGGTCACGAGGATGCGTCGATCACAGGCCATGATGGCCTTTTCGACCTTTTCGAGCAGGGCGATGAAGCCGTGTTCGCCGGACTCAAAGGGTGTCAGCTCGGCACAGGGCAGCGAGCCGCCGACGCCGAAAAAGGCGTAGTCATTGGTAATGACGCAATTGCAGTGGAGATTTATCTTCTTCTGGGAGAGATATTCGTTGATGTGGGGCGGATCGCAGTTGCCGGGAACCGCGAGGATTCGCTTGTTGTATTTACCCAGGCCCGCGACGACCTTGCGGATGGAATCCACAGTGCCGAAATTGGTGATGTCGCCGGCGAGCAGGACCATATCGGCCTGTTCGAGCTCGGGGCCGATTTTGGGGATATAGGTCAGGGCGCCGTGGATGTCGGCGAGTGCGACAATTTTGAGTTTCTCAGCCATATATATACAAACCCGTTAAAAAGAAAGTGGATTTTCTAAAAAAGTATTAATATACTCTGGTATCGGTTTTCTCAAGGCTAATTATTGAATTGTACCGGTTTTTTGTGAGGTTTATCGATGATTGTAGTAATGAAGCCCGGAGCAAGCAGGGACCAGGTTCAGCATGTGGTGGATCTTGTGCGAGATTACGGCTTGAAAGATCATGTTATCGAGGGTACGGACCGGACGGTGGTCGCGTGCATCGGGGATAAGCGGAATGTGGACCACGGGGCGATTGAAAACGCGGCGATGGTCGAGCGGATTGTGCCGATATTGGCCCCGTACAAGATGGCCTCGACGGAGGTGCGCAAGGAGAAATCGGTTGTTGAGATCGGTCCCGAGCGATTCCCGATGGGCGGCAAGGCGGTGGGGGTGATTGCCGGTCCGTGCTCGGTGGAGACGCAGGAGGGGCTTTTGGAGGTGGCTCACAGGGTCAAGCAGGCCGGCGGTGTCGGTCTTCGCGGCGGTGCATATAAGCCCCGATCCAGCCCGTACAGCTTCCAGGGGCTCGGTGAAGAGGGGCTCAAGATGCTCGCGCGTGCCCGGGAAGAGACGGGGCTGGCCGTTGTAACGGAGGTGATCGGTCTTGAACAGGTGGATATCGTCGCCGAGTATGCGGATGTTTTGCAGGTCGGGGCGAGAAATATGCAGCATTACCCGCTTCTTGAGGCGGTGGGCAAGCAGAACAAGCCCGTGCTGCTCAAGCGCGGGATGAGTGCGACGGTCGAGGAATGGCTGCTGGCGGCGGAGTATATTATTAACGAGGGCAATGAGCAGGTGATCCTGTGTGAGCGGGGGATTCGCACATTTGAGAGTTTCGGGCGAAACACGATGTCTGCGGGAGTGATTGCCGCGCTCAATCAGCGGACGCATCTGCCGGTGATTGCCGATCCGTCTCATGCGACGGGGCATTCGTACCTGGTCGAGTCTGTCAGCCTGGCGATGGTCGCCGCGGGGGCGGATGGATTGATAATCGAGTGTCACCCGGATCCGGAACACGCGATGTGCGACGGGGCTCAGAGCCTGACGCCTGATGCGCTCGAGGGGCTAATGGAGAAAGTACGAAAGGTTGCCGGGGCACTGGGGCGGGAATTGTAGAGATTACGCCGAATTATTGAGGCAGACGCATTTTGACGTAGAGGTAGCGGGTGCCCCATTTTTTGGCGGTATAATGCGAGTTGAAAAATACGTCGAGGCGGTATCCGCGGATCACTCTGCCGCGGTCGAGGACTTTTACGGGTTGATTGTCGTTGTAGCCGGGGATGACGATTTCGGTACCGAAGGGGTAGATTTTGTCGGCGGCGACAAAGGTGTCGCCGGGGCGGATGCGGTGGTTGCAGGCGGTTCTTCCGTCTGAGAATTTCCCGCAGCATTTTCGGCACGGGCAATAGGCGGTTACCCGCATGCGAACGGTCATCCATCCCTGGTCGTCGTTGTAGCTGTCCATTTCGGGATACATTTCGAGGATTTCGTCGAGGGCCATGGAGATGTCTGCGGATTGGGGTGCTGTCGAGGCCTGCATGGGGGCAAGGGCCTCTTCAAGGATGATGTTCGATGTAAGCTGGGGGGTGGAACGCAGGGGAACGGGCCTTGCGCCGACGATGCTCATGAGCACGCAGACATTGGCTGCGGCGAGGGTAATAATCAGCATAAATGCAGTGAATCTGCGCTGATTGAGAAAGTCTCTCACTATCTTTTTCACGTTCGTGTTTCCTTACAATCGCATACCGCTACTTCAAAAGCCGGCATTTCATTTCTTAAAAGGCTTTTTACGATGCAGTCCGTTGCAGGAATCTTTCTGCCCCCATCCCTGGGAAAGACGTTATTGTATCTAACACCTGCTTACAGGTCAATTAAATTTAAAAGAGTCCGATAAATACAAATTAATTCGCTGAAATCAAGCCCCCGGGGGATAAAAATACCCAAATTTTATAAAAATATTTATCGTAAGGGCGTTTTTGAGCAGGAAACGGGGATTCTCATTTTTGCGCATAAGAAAAGGGTCGTGCCTGAACAGCTTGCGACCCTTCCGTGGTTTTTTCCGGATACAATACCCGAATCGCCTGGGAAACCGGTTTTAAATCGATCTCCCGAATCCGTGGATTTTTAACTCTGACGTTTTTTACGAATCCACAGACTGCCAAGACCTAAGGCGATGATCGATGCAGGTTCGGGAATCCCGACCTCATGCAAAATGATTGTCGCCTGTTCATCCCGGATGTAACTGATGGTCTGAAGCTGACCGCCGATTACACCTGTGATGTCGCCGAAGACGTCATCGATGGCACCGTATTCATCAAAGGTACCGTAGATGTTGACCACGCTGTCGCACGCGGCGACGAGCTGGGCCACAGCGCCTCCGGAGATGTTGATCAGGGCATCATCGTAGCTGTTGATCTTGTTGACCTGTCCGTCCGAGATGTCGAACTGGCTGGTCTCGAAGACATACGCAGTTGAGATGATGGCTGCCTGATCGTCCATGAGCACCAGGCTGTCAAGACTGGCGTACATGTTACCGTTGTTTCCGGCAGGTACGACGTGAGGTCCGCCGCCTTCGAGTACGAGAGTGCCCCACGCGTTGGAAACCGTGAGGACCAGTACTGCCAGCAGCATTGCCCACTTGACTGAGTTACTACTTCTTCTTTCCATTACCCAAATCTCCGAATCCACATATCACTGATTCAGTTTTTCCTTTTTTGCCCGAAGGCCGAAAAGGTTACAGCGGCGCAGACACACTCTGCGTGCTGTTTTGGGCAATACAGAAACGAGTGACACATTTGCTGTATTACCGGTTTTGGAAAAAAGCAGACGACACAAAACGCTGTGACAAACCGCCTGCCCGACTTCATTTCCTCACCGGTACGTTTTTCTACATTCCAATCTGTGAGTGGGTAAGCGTACAACTTTTCCCGCTTACAGGACACGGAAACCCGTGTGGAACGAAAACGCGGTTACGATACTTGAACTTATTTCATCACAATCGAAATCAGTTCATTTGAAGCGGATGACACTTTCGCTTCGGCACAAAAAACGTTACAAAAAACACTACAAAAAAACGCTGTTACACAAAAAACACTTACACAAAAAACACACACTGCATTACGATTATACGCTGTTTCAGTAACGTTTTCCTCACACCCCAGTTTGATAAGAACATTAAAACACAAGAATGGAAAAAAGTCAAGAGAAATTCCGATAATAATTCGTTTTTTCTTTTGCGAGTTGGTAAAATGTCCGGCGAGTCGTCCCGTTTGGGTGAACAGGAAAATAATCACAGTATCGATTTTTGAGGAGTTATCATGGGTAATTGTAAAAATGTATGGTTTGTAGCGATTGCAGGGGCTGTACTGCTTTTCGGTATTTCTTTTGCTGATTCCGGCGGCGATTACGGGGATGTGCTGGTCGATGAAGTTTTGGCAGTGGAGGACGATTATACGCTGCGTTGTACGATTGGCCAGTGGCCGGCGGTGATCGGGGAGGATATCCCGGTGCGGATCGACGGCGTAGAGAGCCTTGGGATTTATGATATCCACCCCCAGCGTCTTGCAGAGGTCAAGGAGCACATTGGCTTGTTTCTCGATCAGCAGGTCGGCCAGGCGGAGGTGGTGGTTTTACGCGGGATTCGGAGGGGGGAGGATTTCCGGCTGGTTGCGCGGGTGGAGGTCGATGGTGTGGATTTGGCAAAGCTGCTTGTTGCCGAGCGGCTGGCGCGAAAAGGCAGCGTGCGGGAGGATCAAGAGCCGGCCCGGGAAGTTGAAGCGCCCGGGCAGGAGCAGGAAGAAAGGGAGGATTCAAAGCCGGCGCAGGTGAGCCCGCTCCAGCAGCCGCAGGAGGCCTCCCCCGTTGAGCAAGAGCGGGAAACCTCATCTCCGGAGCCGACACAGCCGGGCCAGGAGCAGGTTGAATATGTGGCGTCAAAATCAAGCCGGATTTTCCATCGGAGTGATTGTTCGTATGCCCGGACGATCGACGAGAAGAACCGGGTGCATTTTCAATCTCGCCAGGAGGCGATTGACAGCGGTCGGCGGCCGTGCCGGAAATGCGAGCCCTGAGTTCCGCGCAGCAAAAAGGCCCGCTGTGAGAGAACGGGCCTTTGTACTAAGGAGGTACATGTATACGGTTCCGAATTATTCTTCAGGTGTTTGTTCGCCTTCGGGCCGGGGGCCTCTGCGACGCTGACCGGCCTCGGGGCCGAAGCCTTCGCCTGAGCGGGGGCCGGCGTGCCTTTGACGCATCTGCATGCGCTGGCTGAATTCGGCGAGCTGAGCTTTCTGTTCCTCGGTCAGCACTTCATTGATCTGTGCGAAGAGCTGGGCCTTTTCGATGCTGCTTGTCAGGGTGTAGTCAGAGATTTCGCCTGCGATTTCGGTTACCGTGACGACGTCCCCGGCGTGGATGGCGGCGTTGAGCTGCTTTTTCAGATCGGACATGGCTTCCCACTGTGCCTTGAGTTCTTCAGGATCGGGAACGGGGATCGCTTCAAGGGCGGCGACCTGCTCTTCGGTCAGTTCGAGGCGCTGGGCCATGTGGATGATCATTTCCACGGGATTGCCGCGCTGAGGCCTGGGGCGCTCGCCGCGGAATTCTTCCCGCCGGCCCTGCTCGGCGAAACCCTGCTGAGCCTGGATGCCCCCGTCGCGGTTTAGCCGGGCCTGGGCACGGCTGTTGGTATTGGGCCGGGCCATCGCGATATTGATCAGGACGCTTAAAACAAGGGATACTACGATTGCGAAAGACAGGATTTTCAGTTTGTGTTTCATGACATTTCCTTTCGTTTGAGTGTTTTGTTTTTTTTGCATTTCATTGAGCTTTCACCCGGTCAGACGAGTTGGAAAGGGATTCTATTGCAGTTTTGGCTGAAAAAATTTAAATAATCATTTGCGAAAATATTTGTGATCATTTATGAAATATTCTATGCATACCGAGCGTCTAAACCATAATTGTGTACAAGCGGGGGGCAGGCAGGGAAAGCTGTCAATGGAGGTTATTTCCGCTGGCAGGATCCCCGCGACAGAGGGGATCAAATATGCCGGGTCCAAGCTTCGATTGCTTCCATCTATTTTGGAGCTGATTCATAAAGTTCGGGCCAAAAGCGTTTTTGACGGTTTTGCCGGGAGTACGCGGGTTTCGCAGGCATTGGCGAAACTGGGCTGCCGGGTGATCTGTAATGATGTGGCGGCGTGGTCGAAAGTATTTGGGACGTGCTATCTATTGAACGAGCAGCCGCGGGCGTATTACCGGGAGCTGATCGAGCACCTCAATCACACCACGCCGGTGGATGGATGGTTTACCAGGCATTACGGCGGTCGGGCGGAGGATGGGTTTTCCGTTGGAAGCGACGGGCTCAAGAAGCCCTGGCAGATGCACAATGCCCGCAAGCTTGACGGGATTCGCGAGGAGATCGAACGGCTGGAGCTTGGGCAAGTGGAGAGAGCCGTTGCGCTTAGCAGCTTGATGCTGGCCCTGGACCAGGTGGATAACACGCTGGGGCATTTTGTTTCCTATCTGAATAAGTGGTCCGCCCGTTCCTACAAGGAGCTGGTTCTCAAGGTTCCTATGCTGTTTGACCATGACGGGGGGCATGAAGTGTATCAGCAGGATATCTTTGACGAGGCCGGGCATGT
>CAYVUI010000036.1:0-35008 GCA_964454745.1 uncultured Pirellulales bacterium
ATGAAATGCTCGCTTAAATCTACCCCATCTTGACAATATTGGATACAGCAAAACCTCATCTATTTGTGAATCATTTCACATTCCAGCAAAGTAACCCGACCTCTGCAAGTCAACTCCAAAAATATTGTTCCGCGCATCCAGATACTGCCGGCGAATTAAACAAGATAAATTTTATCCCATGAAAAATTGTTACGCCAATCCCACTGAAAAAACCGCGAAAATCCCCCAAAAAAGCCAAAAATTGTCCCGAAAGCGTGAAAATATCCTTGCTTTTCCATTCCGCAAGGGGTAAATTTATAGACTTTCAAAATTCGGGCAGGATAACAGTAACAAACAAGGATAAAAAAATGCCAAAACAAAAGGTACACAAAGGTCTCAAAAAGCGGGTTAAAGTCACCGGAAGCGGCAAAGTACGCCGCCACCGCTCAGGCAAAAGCCACCTCATGAGCAGCAAAAACGCAAAACGGCTCCGCCGCCTGCGAAAGCCCACACTCGTAGCGGGCAAAAAGGCCGATGTCTGCAAAGAAATGCTCTGCGTGTAAACCCTTACAGGGAAAACAGTTAAACATACTCCGCTTCTCGGCCACGTCAGCTGCCGCCAGCGGAACGAAACATTCACACACGAAAGGAAGCTGATATGCCAAGAGTACGAAAAGGCGCCGCAAAACGCCAGGCAAACAAACGAATCCTCAAAGAAGTCCGCGGCCATCGCGGCCAGGCAGGCCGCCAGATCCGTCTGGCCAAAGAAGCCCGCACCCGCGCTGCTGTCAACGCCCGAGTCGGACGCAAGCTCAAAAAACGCGATTATCGTGCCCTGTGGATCATCCGCCTCAGCGCTGCATGCCAGGCCCGCGACATCCAGTACAGCCGCTTTATTAACGGCTGCAAGAAGGCCGGAATCGAGCTGAACCGCAAAATGCTCAGCGAAATCGCGATTCACGATCCCGAAGCGTTCGATCTGATTACAGAAAAAGTAAAAGCAGCCCTGTAACCTCCACAACCAGCCCTGTTATGCTCGACGAATTCAAAAAAATCGGAGACCAGGCACTGGCCGAGCTTGAGACTGTCACAAACCCTGACGATCTCGAGAGTTACCGCATCAAGTACCTCTCCCGCAAGGGCCTGGTGACCGGTATGCTCAGCCAGATCGGTAAGCTATCCAAAGAGGACCGCAAAGAGGGCGGCCAGCTCGCCAACCAGTACAAAGTCAAGGTTACCGAGCTTTTTGAGCAAAAACAGGCGAATCTCGCCTCTTCGGCAAAACCCAAAGGCCCGATTACGGATGTAACCCTGCCGGGCCTGGATCTTCCGCTTGGCCGGCGGCACATTCTCTCACAGACGATCAGCGAATTGCTGGAGATTTTCGGCCGGATGGGTTTCAACATCGCCTACGGCCCCGAAGTCGAAAATGAGTGGCACAATTTCATCGCCCTGAACATCCCGCCGGAGCACCCGGCAAGGGATCCGGTTGACAATTTCTACATCGACGAAAGCCGGCTGCTGCGATCCCAGACCTCTACGATCCAGATTCGCGTCATGGAAAATACCGAACCCCCAATCCGCGTGGTCGCTCCTGGGCGTGTCTATCGGCCCGATACCGTGGATGCAACGCACATGTTCATGTTCCACCAGCTCGAGGCCCTGGTCGTCGATGAGGGCATTACAATGGTCGATCTCAAGACCAGTATCGACCAGTTCATGCACTCCTTCTTCGGCCCGGAGACCAAGTGGCGATTCCGCCCAAGCTTTTTCCCGTTTACCGAGCCCAGCTGCGAAGTGGACATCCTCTGGGTGGATAAGGACGGCTCGGAATCATGGATGGAGATCGGCGGCTGCGGCATGGTAGACCCTAACGTGTTCAATGCCGTGAATATCGATCCGGAAAAATATACCGGCTGGGCGTTTGGCTTTGGTATCGAGCGTCTGACGATGAAAAAATACGGCATTACCGATATCCGCCTGCTTTTCGAGAATGACCTGCGGTTCCTTGACCAGTTCTGATTATCGATTGATCGAGATGGAACATAACCCTTCCATTACCGAAAACAACCAATCCGCTCCGCATAAGAACGACTCCATGACGCAAAACGCATACTACGAAAATACCCGAACTGAAATGGCCGATTTCGTTCCCACCTGTGCCAAAACCATCCTTGAGATCGGCTGCGGGGCCGGGAACTTCGGAAAATTAATCAAATCGAGGATTCCCTGCCAATACCATGGCATCGAGCTTTACGCCCCAGCGGCCCAAACAGCCCAAAATCACCTTGATGCGGTCTACACCGGCGATGCCATTGAGACGCTTGCCCAACTGCCAGACGGCCGCTACGACTGCGTGATCCTTAACGACATACTCGAACACCTCGCTTGGCCGGAAATTCTCCTGCAAAAACTTAAAGATAAAATGACGCCCGCTGGGTGCCTGGTCCTCTCGATTCCAAACGTCCGGTACTGGTCCAATCTAAAAAACTACCTCTTCGACGCCGACTGGCAATATACCCAAACCGGCATTCTCGACAAAACCCACCTGCGATTCTTCACAAAAAAAAGCATTGTCCGGCTTCTCTCGTCCCTCGGCTATGAGATCAAAACAATACGCGGGATCAATCCATCCCGCAGCAAATCGTTTTTCTTCGCGAATCTCATTGCCTTTGGAAAGCTCTCCGACGCCCGTTACCGCCAGTTCGCCTGTGTCGCCCTGAACACTCCATCAAACACGGATGCAGTCCAATGACCGATGTATCGATCATCATCGTTAATTACAACACCCGCGAGCTTGTCCTTGACTGCATCGACTCGATTTACCGTGCCGAGCCCAGGCTTGATTTCGAGATCATCGTCTCCGATAATGCCAGCGTGGACGGCTCGGCGGATGCGATCCGTGAGCGATTTCCCGCTGATGTGTCCTGTGTGACGGTGCTGGAAAACGGCGAAAACCTCGGCTTTGCCCGGGCCAACAACGCGGGCATCGAGATCGCAAAAGGGCGGTATATCCTGCTGCTCAATTCCGATACCCTTGTCCACGATAGCGTAATATCGAAGATGGCCCAATACCTCGACGAAAACCATTCCGTCGGTGCGTGCGGGTGCACACTGCTAAACGCAGACGGCTCGATACAGCAAAATATCAGCCGGTTTCCCACTTTCGGCGCCATGCTCCATCGGTATACGATACTGAAGTACACCGGCCTGTTTAAGAGGGCCCGCGACCGCTACCGGTTCCGCGATTTTGATTACACCAAGGAGGCCTCGGTCGAGCAGCTTCTCGGGGCGGTCATCATGGCCCGCGGGGAGATGCTAAAGGACTTAGACGGTCTCGATGGCAGCCTGTTCCTTTACTTTGAGGACCCGGACCTATGCCTTCGGATTCGGCAGGGCGGCTACGATGTGCGGTATGTTCCTGTCGGCAAAATCATTCACCTGGAGGGGGCTTCCTCCTCGAAAGTGCGGTCCAGCCGGCTCAAGCTGATTTTCTTCCGGTCGCTGTTCTACTACTTTCGCAAGCATCACGGGAAAGGGCAAACCTTTCTTTTTTCGCTTGCTTTCAAGCCGGGCGTACTGCTTTACGAACTGGTCCAAGGGCTAAAGTTCGGGCTCGCGGCACTTTGGGGCCTGATACGAAATGATAAAAAAGCCACTGAAAACAACCTCAAAAAGGCCCGGTCCTGTCTCGGATTTCTCTTCGTTCAGGGGCCAAAGTTCCTGATCCTCTAATATTACGCACCGGCCAACTTTTTATACACATCCAGCGTCTGCCGCGCCGTCTTTTCCCAGGAAAATTGCTGAAGACGCAGTTTTCCCTTTTGGGCAAGGCTCTCACGATACGCATCGTCCGAAATCACCTTAACCATTGCTTCGGCCGCGGCGTTCGTATCATAAGGATCGACGCAAAGCCCGGCCTCGCCCGCAACCTCGGGCATGGAGGACACATTGGATGTTATCACCGCGGTGCTGGCTGAAAACGCCTCCAGGATCGGCAGGCCGAATCCTTCGTAAAGGCTGGTAAATACGAGCACATCCGCTGCAACGAGGTATTCCCGGACGGATTCGACCGTCCCCAGCAGGAGGACATCGGCCCCGCATTTTTTCGTCAGTGCCTGCAAATCCTCATTTTTCGGCGGACTGCCGATCACCGCCAGAACGCACCCTTGTCCGAGCTGCTCTTTTGCTTTTGCAAAGCTCTCGATAATCCGTGTAATGTTCTTTCGCCGATCCGGTGATGAAAACGCCAGAATCATCTTGTCGATTTTTCGGTTGAGCCGTTTACCGATTGCCTCCCTGGCCTGCTCTTTTTTATTGACTGAAGGGACGGCACCCGGAGTTTCCACGGCAAGGGGCACCACGGTAATTCGATCATTTTCGATCCCGAAAAATTCCTGCAGGTCATCGCGGGTTGAGTTTGAGATTGCAAGAATATGATCCGCCTGCTGGAGGGCCCGCTCAAATCGACCCAGGCGCGATTTCGCATACAGTTCCGGGAGCCGGTAGCGCCTAAGGTCATGAACAGTCATCACCCGCTTTGCCTTGCCGGCAGGGGGCACCAGGTGGTGTACGCAGTGGTATACATCAAAATCACCGGTAAACCGCTGGAGCCTGGGCCACCTGGACCATCGCCACCAGTCCTCAAGGCGGCGTATCTTTAAGCCGCTTTCCCGGACGGTTACCCCCGGATGATTTCGCAGAGATTCCGGGATACTCCCGCTTGCACCGGGCCCTGCAAACAGCACAATCCCCGGCCCGTTCTCCAATTCCAGCAACCCATTTAGCAGGCCCATCCCGTAGGTATAAAACCCCGAGTATCGATTGCGAACCACCGCGTCCATGTCAAAGGCAATCTTCAAATCAGCCCCTTTTTCTTTCGCCGGCGGATCGTTTCTTTGGCGACCGCTTTAAAAATCTCTTTCCTGTCCATGTCCGGATTTTCCAGCATATACGCCCGGAAAAACCGCATCCGCTCAGTCCGCAAAATCCCCTCATGGTGCAGGTTCATCTGCACGAGGTTGCCCGTGCAAAGCTGGAAGGGGGCTTTCGTGTACTTCCGTGTGCGTTCGTTATCGAGAAAATAAAACCGCATCTGTCCGTCTTGTCGGCGAAGCAGCACATTGCCCGGCCGCAGGTCGCCGTGAACAATACCCGCCTTGTGCAGCCTTCCGATGCAGGCTCCAAGCTCCCGGGCAATTTCCCGTCGCGTTTTTGAATCAGCCGCAAAGAACGCATCAAATACCGACTTGGCATCCTCGATAGACTCGGTAATCAGCACTGATTCACCCACTGAAAAGCGCCGCTGGCATAAAGCAACCACGGCAGGGCACAAAAATCCATTGTCCATCAGCATCTTCGAGGCCTGCATCGAACAAACAGCCCGTCCGATCCCGAGTAGATCTTTGACCCGGTCCCGAAAAGACCTGTACAGATAAAACTTGATGTACACCGGCACTGACCGCCCGCTGATTGACACATCCGCCCGGTAGACCCTTGCATATCTTGAACTGTCCACTTTCTCAAACGGACCGCGAAGTGTATCTACAGCCGCCTTACTGCCCTGGCCCGCCTGCGCAGCGCCGGACCATTTGGGCCCCAGCACGACGTTCCACCGCGGGATTTGCACGCGAAGACCTTGCGTCATCTTAATGCCCAAACACCGAAATACCATACCGGTTCGCCAGCCGCAGCATCTTGTCCTTGTCGATCAGGATGGTCTTGCCCTTTTCGACGACCAGGCACCGACCGCCGTTTCGATGCAGGCTCTCAATCGTATCCGGGCCCACGCAGGGGACATCAAACCGCATGTCCTGCTCGGGCTTGGCCGTCTTGATCAGCGTCCAGCCGCCCTTGGCACAAAGCTGCCCGGCCCGCTCGATCATCTTCGCTGTGCCCTCGATTGCCTCGACGGCAACGACTTCCTGCTCGCGAACCGCAATGGCCTGGCCGATATCCAGGGCTCCCATTTTCTTGACGATGGACCAGCCAAACTCGATGTCGTTGGTAATCACGGGATCGGGCTCGACGTCCGTCATGATCCCCGCCTGGGCGAGATGCTCTTTGCAATACAATGTCGAATCCTCCAGGAGTATCTGCCCGGTCGCCAGTTCATCGGCGATCGCGCATAGTACCGTATCGTTTCGCTTGTCTCTGCCGGCGAGCCTTCCATACCAGATGCGAAACGCCCGCCAGTCCGGCAGGTAATTCAGTATCCGGTTCGCCGTTAAAATCCGCGTCTTTTCCACCGCGCCGACCATGATCGTCGAGGTCACTCCGTGTTCGCGCAGCTTCTTGATCCATCCGGCCGGACGGGCGACCGCACCGAGGGAAAATACGTCCGTTTCCTCGGCCAGTTGCGGATCGACACTGCCCGAAAGGCCTACGCAAACAACCCGCAAGCCCGCTTTACGGGCACCGCGAGCCACCATAAACGGCAAACGGCCGCTGCCGGCGATCAAACCGAGAACCTGTTCGCTCATTTTTTCTCCGCGACCTTGGCCTTTAGGCTCGTAATTTCTTTTTCCATCGAACGGATTTTCTTGCGAATTTCGGGCAGAAATTCGATCAGGGCATAGGCCCGCTTGCCCTTTGTTACCTCGATGGCAGGGGCTCCCATCACGACCGATTTTGAGGGGACATTTCCTGTTACGCCCGCCTGGGCACCGACGATGACTTCATCGCCGATGGTAATATGCCCCACGACACCGACCTGCCCGCCGAAGACACAGTGATGACCGATATTCACCGAACCGGCCACGGCCACCTGCGGAACCATCAGGCAGTAGGGGCCGACCTTCGTCCCGTGGCCAATCGCCACGGCATCGCCGATCTTGGAGCCCTTGCCGATGATTGTATCGTCGAGGGTACCACGCTCGACCACCGCGCAGGAACCGATCTCGACATCGTCTTCGAGCACTGCACGCCCGATCTGGGGGATCTTGTGATGCACACCCTTGTGCGTCGAAAAGCCGAAGCCGTCCTGGCCGATCACCGAGCAGCCCTGAAGGATCACCCGGTCGCCGAGGACTGAATCGTCATATACCACGGAATTGGGATACAAAATGCAGTCGTCGCCGACGACGCTGCCGGCCCCGATGAACACCCCGGGATAAATCTCGCACCGCTTGCCGACCTTTGCATCCTCGCAAATCCTTGCAAATGGATGCACATTTGTTCCCTGTCCGACTTTCGCGGAATCCGCGACGCTGGCCTGTTTGCTGATGCCGATTTTCGGGTGTTCGCGGTGGCCGTGGAGCAAAACCACCGACTGCATGAATCCATAATATGGATCCTCCACGATCAGCAGGTCCGCTTCCGTGTCAATCTCGCTGGCGGCAATGACCGCCTCGGCGGCGGTAGCCTTCGCAGCGTTCTCATATTTCGGGTTGCTTAAAAACGTAATCTCGCCGGGGCCGGCCTTATCGAGGGTCATCGCGCCGGTAATTTTCGTTTCCGCGCTGCCGATGAGCCGGGCACCGATATGTTCTGCAATTTTTCCAAGTGTAATCTCTGACATATCTCTGATTCCTTTCTGCCCCGTATTATACAGGCAGGCCCGGGAAAATCAATCCTTACTCACCCGGCGGCACAGTTGGAGTGCTTTTTCCACGGCGGCGGCATCCGCACGGAACATACCGTCGGGGCCGACATCGAGCAGCGCGGTATGCGGGCCAAGCGGCTGATAGAGCCTCGCGTCCGTCCTGCCGAAGACTGTAAGCGTCGGGAGCCCGGCCATGGCCGAAAGATGACTCAGGCCGCTGTCGTTACCGATATAGAGCGATGCCGTTGACAGAACCTGGAGCACCTCGGTCAAATCCAGCCCGGAAAGCACGGTGCCGATGGCTCGCATCTGCTCGACGTTCTGGTGCAAAATCCGTTCCATCTCCACGGGGCCGAGCAGATAAATAATCGCCCAGCCCTGGGCGGCCAGGGTTTTGCCGAGATCGAGAAAATTGTCGAGGTGCCAGCATTTATCCACCGAGCCGGAGCCCGGGGCGATCATCGCCATTTTCTTGCCGGTTTCGGCCCCGGCGGCGTTTAGAATTTCTCTGCCGCACTGCCGGTCGGTGTCCGTGGTTTGAACAAATACCTGTGAGAAATTGAATTCGCCGGGGAGTTGGCGAAAGCTTTGCTCCCGGTAGACGTCCAAATAATACCGGGCGACATGGCTGGTGAATTGCCCGGCGGGTTTCATGGGGATGATGTGCAGGTCCGCACTGCGGATGCAGTTGAGGGTGTAGATGAGGTTCTGCTCGAAATCGTCGCCTTCCTGCCCGAGAAACGAGATTACCGTTTCATAGGCACCGAAGACCTCAAGCAGGGGATCTTTCTCTTCGAGCTCAAATTCCGCGGCGGGCCGGAAAAAGCGATGAAAATCGACCGAATCGTATGCCCGGATTGAATCCACGCAGGTCCGGGATGGATAAAAATCGATGTAGGACGGGTTGCCGATCAGGCCGACGCCGCCGGGGGATACGTTTTCCTTGAGAAAGCTTGCCAGCGGAAGGGTCAGCAGGCAGTCGCCAATCGCTCCGGGGTGGATAATCAGCGAGCGGGCCTGGTTATCGCGGGCCTGCTGTTCGGATTCCTCGACCAGCCGTAAAATGTCCTTATCCTTCATCACGGCTCTCCTTCAATCCAGCCGCCGCCGGCAAGAATCCAGTTGTCATTGTCATGGATGTAGAACACCGCGGCCTGTCCGGGGGTGACCGCCGAGACCGGCTCGTCGAATTCCACGTGCACGCGGTCCGAGTCAAGGCGAAAGACCTTTCCGGTTTGGCCCGAGTGATTGTAGCGAATTTTTATCAGGGCCGGAAATGATTCGCCCAGGCCTTCGAGCAGCCAGTTGCATCCGGAGGCGTGTAAGTTACGTTTCATCAGGGCCTCGTGCGGGCCAAGGGTTACTCGATTGGCTTGTGCGTCCAGGCGGATTACGTAGGCCGGTTCGTGCAGTGCGATGCCGAGGCCTCGCCGCTGGCCGATGGTATAATGATACACGCCAGCGTGCTCGCCGACTACGCGGCCTTCGATATCCACAACCTGGCCGGTTTGATCGGGGCGGCCTCGCCGGTTGTGCAAAAATGCGACGTAATCGTCATTGGGTACGAAGCATATCTCCTGCGACTCGGCCTGCTCGGAGAAATCCAGCCCCCGCGAGGCCGTAATCGAACGGGCGTCGGCCTTGGTCAAATCGCCCATTGGGAAATGCAGATGCGGTATGATATCACGATTTACCATCGCAAGCACATAGGACTGGTCTTTGCGCTTGTCACGTCCCTGCGCGATGGCCGGTTGATTGTGGTATTGAATTTTGCGGACATACTGGCCGGTCGCCAGGGCGGTCGCCCCCATCTCGCGGGCGATTTCCCATACCTTGTTGAACTTAATCGTCCGGTTGCACATCACGCATGGATTGGGCGTTTGCCCGGAAAGGTAGGAATCGCACAGGTAATCAGCCAGGGCCTCAAAATCGTCATGCAAATCGACCACGGTGATCTCGATCCCGAGCTTTTCACAGACCCGGCGGGCCTGGGCCTCCGCGCGCAACCCCGCCTGGCACGTAACCATGTACAGGCCAAAGCAATCATGGCCCTGATCGATCAGCAAACTCGTCGCGGCAGCGGAATCCACACCGCCGCTTACTTCAACACAAACGCGATCCCGAGGCACTTATTCTTCCTCTTTTGATCCGCCGAAAATGCCTTCGATCAGTTTGCCTGCCCCTTCACCGGTTTTTTCAAGCACACCCTTGCCGACATCCTTGGTCTTGTCCAGCGTATCGGTGCCAAGGGTCTTACCGACGTCGAGAATCTGGCGACTGGAATTGAGAAGCTGGCCAGGCAGTTTGGCCGGTGCGTTTTCGATAATGCCCATCGCGATCGCCATCATGACCTTGGCGGTCAGCTCCGCTGCGTCCATCGCCTTGTTCTTGCCCAGGTCCTTCATCTCGATAGGGCTAAGTGTGAACTCGACCGTGTCCGCGGTCCCCGGCGTCGGGAAAAACTTGGCCCGCACCTTGATATTCGTCAAGGTAAGTTCGCTGACCTGGACCTTCTTGCCGGGCACTTTCTCGGTGTCCGCCGGCTGATCGCCGGGTTTGGATTCAGGCATCTGGCTCTTGGCATTCTTGACGACCTGGTCGATATTGCTCGTCAGGCCCTTTTGCTCCAGCGTTACGGTGATCTCGTCGAGGTGTACCTTTTCCATGACGAAGGTGTCGCCCTTGATCAGCGTTGACAGGTCCGCATCAACGTGGATTTTGCCCGCCTCAAGAAGCGTCTCGTTTTGATAGCCCTCGGGATTGTCCACCACCAGGCCTTTCATCTCGACCGATCCGGCAAACATCTTGAGGGTCGTACTGTCCAGGGCGACATTGACACCCAGCGTCTTGGTGCCCGCTTTTTCAACGACCGTGGTGAGGATCGCCTCGGCCCGCCACGATACCACGAACAGCACCGCACCGATAATGATGAGGATGATCGCAAAAATCTGCAAACCGCTGAGCTTCTTTTTCTTTTCTCCGCCGGAGCTTTGGCCCTGAGCCGGCTCACTCGGCTGCGGAGCCTGGTTTTCATCTCCTCCGCCTGACTGTTCCATGTTCGATTCGCTGCGTTCCATGTCGTCGGTCATAATCCCACCCTTTCATTTCTAATTTCACTGATCTTAATTGATCCCTTCCGCTTCCATACGGAAGGCTGTTACTGTTTGAGCAGTTCCGGCTGTACATCATATCCAAGCTGTTTGGCGACTTTCGCATGCTTGTACGACAAGCCGTGCTCGCCCAGCATGTACGCACTGACCGCCAGCCCGTTATGGGCGTCCGCATTGTGATAGTCTAACCCAACGCTCTGCAAAAAGCAATCCTTTGCCTCGGACCATTTTTCCTCGTTCATATACGAGACCCCCACATTGTAATACAGCCCGGCATTATCTGGATTAAGTTCAATCGCCCGGACATACAGCATACGGGCCTTTTCATATTCCTCGGTCAAGAGGTAATTATTCGCCAGGTTCTGCAGCGCCGGGGCGGAATCGGGGATGTTCCGCAAAAGCTCCTCATAGGTCACCCGCTCAAACTCGGGCAGCCCTTTCTTGTTGTACACCTGGGCCAGGGCGAAGTAGGCGTTCTCAAAATAGGGGTCCACCTGGATCGCACGGGCGAAACTGTCCGCCGCCTCGTCCAAACGTTCCTGCTTCATGTAGCAGTATCCGAGATTTACATGGGCCTCGAGGCTGGAAGGCTCAAGCCACAGGGCCTTGCGGTAGCTGCTCTCGGCCTGGAGGAAATCTTCCATCTCGGCGTAGAGATCACCCAGCCGGCGGTACACATCCGCCTCATTGGGGTTGACCTTAATCGCCTGCTTCAACTGGTTGATCCCTTTTGAATACTGCTTTTGATTCTGGTACAGCAGGGCCAGGTTTTTATACGGCTCCAAAAACTCAGGATCGTACCGGATTGCCAGCGTAAAATGCGAAACCGCCTTATTATGATGCTCCATCAGCATGTAGGCGTTAGCAAGATTATTATGGATTTTCGCATCTTCTTTTAGAATCTTCAATGCCTGAACGTACTGGTCAATTGCCCCGCGGGAATTCTCAAGCCGCAGGTAGATATTGCCCAGGTTCGTCCGGGCCTCGGCCAGTGTCGGATTGATCCGCACGGCCCGTTCGAGCTGCATCTTCGCCATCGGGATATCGCCGACATCGCTGTAGCTGTTGCCGAGATTGTTAAAGAAGCACCCGAGCGTCTGCACCTTGGTCAGATTGTCCATATATATGGAGCCGGGGAAATCCGGCGGCTTGAATTTCGTCACATAGTGGGCGTCGTTGGGCGTTGCCCCGTTGCTGGTCGTCTCAATGTTAATCTTCGTCCTTCCGTCGTCATAGCGAACGAAAAAATGCCCCGGCACCACCACCCCGTACAGCGGCAGCCCGACCCGCTCGCCAATCGCCAGGTACAGTACCGACAGGCTCAGGCAATACCCCCGACGGTTGACCAGCACCTCATGGAGGAACAAATCGTTGGGATTATCCGCGGTCTTTACCGCCTGAAATCCGAGGTCCTGGAACAGATACTCGTTAATAATCTCAATCGCACGGTAATCCCGCCCAACG
This sequence comes from uncultured Pirellulales bacterium, assembly GCA_964454745.1. Lineage (GTDB taxonomy): Bacteria > Planctomycetota > Phycisphaerae > Sedimentisphaerales > Anaerohalosphaeraceae > CAYVUI01. Next base: position 12,097 of record CAYVUI010000036.1, read on the forward strand.
CTTCGTTCATGCATCCGGTCCAGCACCACCTTGGCCATCTCGTCGATCTCATTACGGTACCGCAGCAGCGTATTGGGCGTTCCCCATTCCCGCGACAGGATCAGCGCCGCGGTCGCAAGGTCGATATCCTCATCCTCAAGCCGGAGTACCTTCTCGATATCGAAGTACATATTGAGCCCGAGGTTGTCCGAGTTGGCCAGCCCGTTGACACCGGCCGCGGCCGGCCCGGTCAGAACCGCCGCCAGGATCAATACCAGAATAGACAAACGTGTCCTCATCGCATGATTCTCCGCAATCGCTTCCTATCCATAGTTCTCGACCTCCTCCATCGCAATCCGCGTCCACTCCCACAGCCGCTGGGGCTCGTAGCGGACCGTCGAGATATCCTTCATAATAAACTCAATATGACATTTTCCGCCGGCTTTTTCAAGAACTTCCCGGATATCCCGCCTGGCCAGGTCCTCATCCCAGCTTGCATCGGCCAAAATCGCAGGGCTGGGCTTGCGGCTGACGACATAATCACTACCGATCTCGTCCAGAATCCGGTCCAGATCGCACCAGGGACTGACCGAAATCTTCCGCAGGTTCGGTATCCTCCGCAAAAGCTCCACCTTCTTGTCCAGCGGCTCACAGCAGCCGTAATACGTCAGCCCGAAACGCTCCAGCCACTTCAGATCATGCTCAATCGCAAAATCCCAGTGCATCTGGGGCGATACCTCCGAAAATATCTGCGCATTCGAGCAGCCCCACTGGTTTTTCGGCCGGACGTATTGCGGATCATAATCGTTGCCCGGAAGCTCCTTCGTATATCCATAACCACCCGAACCGACGCGGACGTTGCAGTTATCCAGCGAAAGCAAATTCTTCGCTTCAAACTGCTCGAGCTCGGCCAGCCAGCCGTCCACCATTCGCTCGACCGCGACGTGGACCATATCCGGACGCAGCACCATGTCCATCATGGCCTGCTCGATATCCCACCAGGTAATCAGGTAATCCCACGGCGTAAACCACGTATGCTGCTTGCCCACCTTTTGCACCGGCAGGATGCCGTCATACACATCGCACATCGCATTGTACCATGCCTGCGTCGCAGCCTCATTATAGCGGACCTTCGGCATCTTGATCTTCTCGATATCCTCGGGCTCGCGAATCTGGGCATGAAAATGCCGCGAAACGATCCGGCTCGACTCATCGGTTTTCACGATATCCGCATCCTGGACCAGGCCGAAACCGGTGCTCTCGGCCACCAGCGGACAGGCCAGAAAGTCGCTTACGATCATATCCGCGGGCATGTGCCGCCACTGGTAGAGGGTTTGGCGAAGCTCTTCTTCCTGCCCCCGCGCCCAGGGGTGTTCGCACACGCAGGTAAGCTCATCGTCCACGTTCATCTCGTTCCAGCAGACCTCAAACGCCAGAACCATCGGCCGCTCGGATTCGAGGTCGTTGACTTTCCGCCAAAGCTCAGCCTTTTGCTGGTGGACATCCAGCGACGCGATCTCGGCGACCTGCGATGCCAGCGAGCGCAGAACCTCACGGTCCTTCGCCGATATCTCGATCTCACCGACCAGTAAATGGCTCAAATCCTGTCCTGTTACATGCAGCATATCATACGTCCTGTAATATCATTCCTTCAGGGCAAATCCAGCAGCGTTCGTACATCTGCGGACGCATTGCAGACCCGGATCTGCTTGACCGGGCTCGTCTGGCCGGATTCTATGATTATATCGTTCTTTTTCACGCCGAGCTTGCCGCTCAAATAGGCAATTAATGCCTGGTTGGCCTTTCCCTTTTCCGGCGGGGCGGCGACTTTCACCTTCAGCATGCCTCCATATACGCCGGCAACGGCCGTTTTGCTCGATCCCGGCACAACTTTAACGGTAAAAACCACACCCTCGCTGTCCTGAATAAGCTCAAATTCTGACAAGTTTCCCATAAAAGTATATCCTGAATTTGGACAAATAGCAATAAATCTGTTTTTTTCGCTGCGGGCCTCTGCTTGCACAACGAATTCTTACGGATGTAAGCCCCTTTAAGGCAATATATTATGCCCGAATCACTGGGTTTATCAATGACAAAATTCATTTCTAACTTGACAATGTCCATAATCCGAATTATATTAGAACATAATTACCGGGACATTAATTACATAAATTTTATTAGTTACAGTTTGAGGAGAAACAGAATGAAAGTCCTCAGTTCTAAGTTTTCCTGCACATTTTTTATTTTCTTCTGGTGTTTGTTTAAAACTTGTGCCTTTTCGGCACAATTGTTTGTTCCTGGACAATATCCAACTATTCAGGACGCCATTGACGCAGCCCAAAATAACGACGAAATCATCCTTGCCGACGGAACATACTCCGGTGAAAAAAACCGTAATATAAATTTGCCCGACAAGGACCTTACATTCTCCAGCCAAAATGGGCCCCAAAATACAATTATCGACCTCTCTGCAGATGTATACCCTGAGACTTACCGAGCTTTTTATATTGACAGCGCTCAGCTTACTTTAAACGGCCTGACAATTCAATTTGGTTATGATATTGAAAAAGGCGGTGCCATCTTCTGTACAGATGCAAACCTTTCTATTCATAATTGTGCATTCAAATATAATTCCGTATACTCTCTATTGAGAAGAAATTCGTTCGGTGGAGTGATATACGCAGAAAATTCATTTCTTAATATTAATTCTTCCTATTTTACGGGGAACCTTGTGAAAGGTGGCGGTACATCTTCAAGCAATGGGTATGACGGACTTGGAGGTGTGATTTATGGCGATTCAAATTGCGAAATTAACATCTACAATTGCCTTTTTGATAATAATTCGGCTCTCGGCGGCCCCGTAATCGATCCACCGGGAGTTGAAAAAGGAAGCGGACTTGGAGGTGCGATCCACGGCAATGCTAACATACGATTTTCCACTTTTGCCAACAATGCCGCCGATACTTCAGGAGGGGCAATCTTTTCCTCAGAGACTACAGATATTGAAAACAGCATCCTTTGGGCAAACCTTCCGGATCAATACAGCGGTTCGATGCAAATAGACTATTCAGATGTCCAGCAGGAAATAACCCCAGGAGGCGAAGGAAACATCAACCAGGACCCATTGTTTGTAACAGGGCCGCTTGGTAATTATTATCTCAGCCAAACCGCTGCCTTACAAACACTCGACAGTCCATGCTTAAACGCTGGTGAAGATACCGCAACTTTCCATAACATGATCCATTATACTACTCGAACAGACCACCTGCCCGACACAGCCATTGCTGACATTGGTTACCACTACCAATTAAATCAACCTCAAAAAGCAGATATCAACAACGACAACATCGTAAACTATTTGGATTATCAATGCCTTTCAAGACAATGGCTGCAATCCCCATCAGAACCTTCCGCAGATATTTACCCATATATTGGAAATAATTTCATTGATATTGATGATGCAATTTTCCTCGTTGACAACTGGTTATACGAAATACCTTCCCCCCCGCCTCTTACTCATATTGGTCACTGGACTTTTGACGAAATCCAGGGAACGATAGCCTATGACAGTACTGACAACCAAAATCACGGCATACTAATCAATAATCCACTTAGAACCTCCGGTTATCTCGACAGATGCCTCTTTTTTGATGGCATTAATGATTATGTCCAAATCCCTCATAGTCCTGAGCTAAAAGATAATCTCCCGCTTACAATTACTGGATGGATTAATATCGCATCCGATGCAACCGGGTATATGCAAATTGTTCAACTCGATCAGGTCGGAAATTACCTCGAACCTTCTTACGGTCCTGCCTTACTTATCAATGTAATTGACGATTCCAATATGGAGATCCTGGTGGCCTGCTATGATGGCGGTCCTAACACCTCAGAACACAAGTATTTAAAAAGAATTTCAACTTCTTATTATCCTGGATATTGGATGCACATCGCAGGCGTTATCCGTGGCAAAGATAACATCCAGATTTATTTCAACGGAGAAAATATTGAAGGAACATACGAAGGTTCTGGCAACTCCCTGTCCTATTCAACCTCAGGCCCAATGACCATCGGGGCAAAAGGAGAGATTGGCCAGAATTTCCACGGCATGATCGATGATGTTCGAGTATATAATTATGCTCTGAAAGAAGGAGAGGTAAAGCAGATAACTGGAAATATCCCTGCTCCGCGAAGTCTTGTTGGCCACTGGAAGCTGAATGAAACCGACGGCATCATTGCCTTTGACAGCACAGAGTATCAAAACAATGCAAACCTCGTTAATGGACCTGTTTGGACAGAGGGAAAAATAGACAACGCCCTTTGGTTTGACGGGCTAGAAGACACACTCCAAATCCCTGCGACTGCGGTTCTCAAGCCTCAAATCCCACTTACCATGACTGCGTGGATTAAAATCGAACCTGGAGCACTCGGACACATGAATGTCATTCAACTCGACCAGATTGGGGATACTGGGGAACCTGCCTATGGACCCGTGCTCTCTGTAAATGTTATTGACGACATGACGATGGAGATCAGGCTCGCAATCTTCAGTGGCAACTCACAGAATAGTACTTACACAGTTGCTCAGATTCCATATTCTGCAGGTCAATGGATGCATATCACCGGCGTAGTATACTCATTTCATGATTTATTAATTTATGTAAATGGGATAATGGTTGAGGATTATACACAAGGACATTCAGACGGAATGAGCTATTCCCCTGAAGGAAACATGACGGTCGGTTCTAGAGGAGGGCAGGATAACTTCTTCCATGGATCAATAGACGATATTCAGCTTTTTAACTACGCAATAACCGAAGAAGATATAAGGCAGCTTACAGGCCTGGCTACGACTCCAGATTCACAAGTGGGCCGCTGGGAATTTAACGAAACCTCCGGCACCGTCGCACAGGACAGTACAGTATACAACAATGATGGAACACTGCTCAACGGTCCAACCTGGCAGGAAGATGCTCTCCATTTTGACGGCATTGATGATATGGTCGAAATCCCCGCCTCTGCTGCACTGAAGCCGGAACTGCCTCTAACGATGGCGGCATGGATAAATATTGAAGCTGGCGCCATTGGATACATGCAGATTATGCAGCTTGACCATGTAGGGATTTATAATGAAAATTCTTATGGCCCGTTGATGTTCGTGAATATAATCGATAGTTCAAAAATGGAGATTTCTGTTGCCTTCTATGACGGCGGTCCCAATAACACATATAATCGAAAGCTGAAAACTCAAACAGTTTTTTATACTCCAAATCAGTGGATGCACGTCGCTGGAATAATTCATGAGAATGAAGATATGGACATCTTTGTAAATGGAATAAATGTCAGTGGAGACTATCATGGCTCAGGAAGCCGTATGAAGTATTCCCCAACAGGTTCAATGTCCATCGGCTCAAAAGGGGACATTGAGAACTTCTTCAAGGGTTTAATAGACGATGTCCGGTTATTCAATTATGCCCTCGACAGCTTGGAACTGCAGCAGCTTTTGGTTCAAATGCCGGAACCGTACAGCCTTATTGGTCATTGGATGCTTGATGAAACCGAAGGAATTACCGCTCACGACAGCTCTGGCCTTGAAAATAATGGCACCCTTTATTACGGCCCTGCTTGGACTGAAGGAAAAATCAACAATTCTCTCTGGTTTGACGGAATAGATGATACATTGAAAACTTACTCCACTCCTGCATTAAAACCAAATTTACCGCTTACCATGACAGCCTGGGTCCGAATCGAGCCGGGAGCTATAGGCTGGATGCAGGTGATTCAGCTTGATGAAATTGGCTGGTATTCCGAAGGCAATAACTACGGAGCTTTGATTAATCTTAATGTCTTGCCGGACGATACCATGACTGTAACAACTTCAATTTTTGATGGCGGACCGCATGGCTCAGAATCAAGAAGGACCAAGGAAAGTACACTTGCATTTGTTCCCGGGGAGTGGATGCACCTGGCCGCTGTGATTCGTTCAGCGACGGATATGGACCTGTATGCAAATGGAATAAACATCGGGGGCACTTATACAGGTTCCGGATCAGGAAACCTGGTATATTCACCTACAGGACCTATGTCAATCGGTTCAAAAGGCGGCTTGGAACATTTCTTTCATGGCAAGATAGATGATGTCAGGGTGTATAATTATGACCTAACGCATCAGGAAATTCAGGATCTCGTTTGGTAATGGAAGCGAATCTCGGGATTACACTCAAACATTTTCCCGCAGGTTCTGGCCAATCGCGAACTGGACATACTTCTCGATCTGCATCGCGAGTTCGGGCACCGAGTCCAGCTTGAAATCCTCGTAATGGCCCGGGACAAACTCCCCGCTCAAGGCCTTCTTGAAAATCTTGACCCGCACCAGCGGCAGCTCATCACCCACCGAGCTGAAATTATCATTCCGATGGCACGTCAGCTCCACCCGCCAGTCCTCGCTGACAAACACAAGGCACTTGCCCGTGTAAATCGCCGCGGGAAAATAATCATACAACAGCTTCAAAACATCCATGACGTCCGTGCCTCACAAAGCATTTTCAACCAACCGCTCACAGCCGAAATCGGCCAACGCAACCCCATTGTACCGTTTTGCCGCCGCTACTGCAAGCTGCCGGTCAGTTCTTTCACTTTTGCAATCCCTCTCTCACGGCAGAGCCGTTCGAGGCCCCGGGCCACCTTCAGCGGGGCGTCCGGCTCGATAAACGTTGCTGTACCCACACTTACCGCGCTGGCCCCGGCGATCATAAACTCCGCCGCGTCGCTTCCGGTCCGGATCCCGCCAAGGCCCAGGATCGGCACGCATTTTTCCTTCGCAATGCCCTCATACACCCGGTTGATCAGGTAGACCGCGATCGGCTTGATAGCCGGTCCGGAAAGCCCGCCGGTTCGATTCGCCAGAACCGGCTTTCGCGTCTCGAGGTCGATCACCATGGCTGTAAAGGTATTGATCAGGCTAAGGGCATCGGCGCCGCCCTCGATGGCCGCGGTCGCGGTTTCGACGATATCCGTCACGGATGGGGTCAGCTTTACGATCAAAGGCTTTGCCCCCGCAGCGGATTTTACCTCCCGCGTGATCTGCTCGACCAAGGCCGGGTCCGTGCCGAAGGTGATCCCGCCTTTTTTCACGTTCGGGCAACTGATATTAAGCTCAAAACCGGCGATTTTCGCCTCGCCAGCCAGCCGCTCTATCACCTGCACATAATCGGCGATTTCCCAGCCGGCGACGTTTACAAACACCGGCACATCAAAATTCTCGATAAGAGGCAGCTTTTTCTCCACAAAGGCGTCCAGCCCGAGATTCGCCAGCCCAATCGCGTTTAGCATCCCGGCATCGGTTTCCACGATCCGCGGCGTCGGATTCCCCGTCCTTGGGCGAACGGTAATACTCTTGGTGATAAACCCGCCCAGCAGGCCGATATCGAAGAAATCCGCCAGCTCGTCAATGTATCCGCATGTGCCGGAAGCCGTAAAGACCGGGTTCTTGAGCGTCAAACCAGCAAAATCCACCGTCATGTCAACTTTCGGATCACTCACTCGAAAACCACCTCCCGGCTGTCAAACACGGGGCCGTCCTTGCAGCACAGCTTATATACCTTTTCTTCCGTGTCACTTTTGACCTCGACCGCACAGCTCTGGCAAAGCCCGATCCCGCAGGCCATCCTGCGTTCGAGGCTTACCTGGCAGTCAATCCCTGTTTTTTCCGCCAATTGGGCTGCGGCATGGAGCATCGGCTCGGGCCCGCAGGCGTAAATGATTATCTCATCAGCATTTGGGCCGTTTTTATCCAGCCAGTCGTTTACCAGGTCCGTCACGAATCCCTTTTGACCAAACGAGCCGTCATCGGTCGCCACGCACGACTGCACGCCGTGACAGGCAAACTCCTCGATGTAACTCTTTGGCCCGGTTTCATTTATGTTGAAATACGGCAAATGCTCAAAAGACCTCGCCCCTGCGAATGCGACCGTCTGGATATCAGTGTAATTTTTGGTCAGCCATGCCGCCATGTGCTGCAAAGGCGGGGCACCCATCCCCCCGGCGACCAGCAGGGCGGTCTTTTTCCCGTCCGGCACCCAGAACCCATTGCCAAGCGGACCAATCATGTCCACTTCATCGCCGGGCTTGAGTGTTGTCATCCGAACCGTGGCAGGCCCGAGCACACAAAAAAGGACATCCAGGACCACATTTCCGTTTTCCTCCCTCTGACCGGCAAAGCTAAGCGGCCGGCGAAGCAGTAGATTCCGCCTTGATGCGTCCTGAATTTCTTGCGGTATGTGTTCATCCAGCGGCAGGGGGATGCGGGTTACGTCAAACTGGGCAAATCGTCCGGGTGTAAGATCGCGATAAAATTCCGACCCGGAATCGTCCACAATTAGTGATAATTTGTAGAATTTGGGCGAAATGGCTACATTTTTGTCGACCACAGCCTTGCAGCTTATTTTAGACTTTTTGGACCCCATAAAATCCCTTTTTCTAATCCTGAAAACCTATTACTAAGCTCCAGGTGAGGTTCATTCCAGTGATTTTTCCGTCAGGGCAAAAAAAAACTTGCGGAACGCTCATCCACAGACATTCCGCAAGATCGCCACGGCAAAGAAAAGCCGCTAATAATTGCTGTTTGACATCCAATCTCGATGTCTTATTTTAGTATATCGACGGAATATCTCGTTGTCAATAAGCGGAAATCGAATAAATTTCAGTTTTTCAAAAAATTTATAAACCCTTGACATATAACACTTTATAATTCACACAAACCAGACTCTCTATTTCCAGTATCTCTCCATTGCCTCCCAGCGAATCTGCTCAATCGAAAGGGCGTTTTTCTTTGCAATTCGTTCACAATCCGCATGTTCACACTTGATAAAAACGGTTTCGCCACCGAGCGTTCCTGTTTTGATTCTTACAGGTCCAAACGAAGTTTCCACTGTTTCAATCCCGCGTTTTAACTTGTCTCTTTTGTATTGTGTGCAGCGAATTCCAAGTGTGATTCCCTGCTTGAAAATGATTTGTTTCAATTGATCCGCGTGTTGGTATTCACACAAAACGGACAACTTTACAGCCGGGCGATTTTTCTTCATATAAATCGGCGTGGTCCAGACATCGAGCGCATCATTGTCGAAAAGCAGACCCGTGACATACCCAATTGTTTCACATGAAACATCGTCGATGTTTGTTTCCATGCATAAAACGGTATCATGATCTAAATCGGACGGTTCTGTCGGCTCAGAGGTTCCGATTAATACCCGCGTGACGTTCGCGATTTCTTTTGAATCCAGTGTGCCGGCTCCGTAACCGGAGGATTCGATTTTCATTTTGGGAACAGATGTGAATTCTTTCACAAAATGCGCGAGCAGGGCGGCAGCGGTCGGAGTGAGCAGTTCCTTTTCAATCGGCCCGCCGCAAAAAGGCATATTGTGTGTCTTTAAAATCTCCGCGGTCGCGGGGGCAGGAACCGGCATTTTCCCATGGTCGCACTGGACAATTCCTCCGCCAACGCTCAATACAGAAGCATACACGCTGTCAATCCCCAGAAGCTCGATTCCGACACAGAAACTGACGATATCCGTGATTGAATCCAATGCGCCGACTTCGTGAAAATGGATTTTTTCCATCGTTGTACCGTGCACAGCGGCTTCGGCTTTTGCAAGGATTTCAAATACGCCAATCGCGTTTTGCTTCGCTTTTTCGGGGATTTGGCTTTCCTGGATAATCTTTACGATATCTTTGAGGTGGCGGTGGTGATGCTGAGGCGGGAAAACGGGCTCAAACCACAGCGAGGCAATGCCGGCGCGTTTTACCGTTTCGGTCTTGATCTCGAGCCCGTCGATCTTCATTGTCCTGATCGCGTTAAACAGGGCGTCTTTATCCAGGCCGGCATCAAGCAGGCAGGCAGTGAGCATATCGCCGGCAGCACCGGAAAAACAGTCAAACCAGGCTATTTTCATAGGTTTCCTTTCATGAAAATTCAGGGAAATTATCGGAAATTGCCGAGTAGTATGCAAGGATAATCCATTTTATCCACATTGAAATAGTTGATTTTGCCGTAGTGTTTTGCTATAGATAGGCTATGCAAATTTCAAAAAGAGTTTTACAAATCATTCTTGCGGCGTTCCTGGTTCTCCAGGGAACATGCACCTGTGTATACGCCGGCCTGTCGGGACGGATTGAATCCGTTTTGAGTCAAAAACATCTTCAAAAGGTGCGATTCGGGATTCAGGTCACGGATGCGAAAACCGGAAAAAGTCTGTACAGCCGATCCGCACGTAACCAGTTTATCCCGGCCTCCAATATGAAGCTGGTTGTTTCCGCGGCGGCAGTACATTACCTGGGCGGAAATTATGACTTTTCCACCAAAATCGGTGTGCATGAAAATAAAATGATTATTCTCGGCGGGGGAGACCCGCTGCTGGGCGATCCGGTCATGCTTGAAAAATACAACCGCCCGGCAGACTTTGTGCTCGATAAAATCGTTGCTGCCGTCAAACAGCAAGGCATTGCCAAGCTGGCGGGGGTGATTGTGGACAGTACGTTCTTTGACGATCAGCTCGTACACCCCAACTGGCCAGGGGACCAGCTCAACCGCTGGTACGCGTGCGAGGTCAGCGGAATCAATTACAATGCCAACTGCATCGAGGTGACATGCAAAAAAGTAGGCAGTATCTGCCGGGTCAGTTATGCCCCGCGAACGTCTTATGTAAAAATCCTCGATAAGACCCGGGCCAAGCCTTCGGGTGCGACGCAGGTTGGCTCTTATCGAAACGGCCAGGCAAATCACATCACCGTTTTTGGGAAATGTAACAGCCCGGCCACTTTCGAGGTGGCCATAGAACGGCCGGCAGCCTTTTTCGGCTTTGTTACCGCGGAGTACCTGGGTAAAAACGGCATCGAGGTCTGGGGTGAGCTGGTTGAAATGCACTTTACGGACCGCCAGCAGGCCAAGTGGATTCACGAATTCAAGACGCCGATTGGTGATGTACTCAAACGCTGTAATGAAGACAGCATGGGCCTTGCCGCGGATGCACTGGTCAAGACGATCTCCGCGGAGAACAAGCCCGGCAAGGTCAACGGTTCCTGGGAGCATGGCCTGGAACTGACGGGGGAATACCTGAAAAAAATCGGGGTCATGGCCAGTGAGTTTCGCATGGATGACGGCAGGGGTCTTAGCCGTGAGAACCGCCTTAGCCCCAACAGCCTGACCCGCGCCATCCTCGATATGTACCAGGGACGTTACTGGTATGTCTTTGAAGAATCGCTGGCAGAGGGCGGTCGTGAGGGCACGGTCTCGCGTTATTTCAAGCAGGAACAGTACCGCGGCAAAGTACTGGGCAAAACGGGCTATATCAGCGGAGTACGCTCCTTTTCCGGGATCTGTGAAACCGGCAGGGGGCCGGTGATCTTCAGTATCCTCAGTGAAGGCGGCAGCAGCTCGGTCCGAACGGCAATTAACGATATCGTCAAATAAATCATCGACGAATACGCGAAGTAAGATTCACAAACTTGTCACCACTGCGAGAGTTCGCCGGTCAGTTCTTCGACCAGGTCCTTCATCGTCACCATGCCCAGCACCCGGGTTCTCGCGGAGGGATGCGTGGTGACCAGCAGCACCTTTTCCTTACGCGAAACGAGAAACTCAATGGCCTCGATGACGGAAACGTCGAAGCATTTTCTCGATATCGGCTGGATCCAGGGCTTTAGATTTGTAATCGGCTCTTCGTGACTTAGGATCTCATACAAATCCACGAAGCCGATCAGGTCGTCCGGGTTATTTTCGTAGACGGGGATGCGGGTAAAGCCGTGCTCGGCAAGGAGGCCATGTAATTCTTCAGTGCCGGTTTCGATCGGAATGCGAATACATTTTTGTATCGGCGTCATGACCGAGAGGATCGGTATGGAAGGCATATTGATCAGGCGGGACATGATATTGTTCTGCACGGAACTTAGGATTCCTTCTTCGCGGCTCTCATGGAGGAACTGGTGGATCTGGCGGTGCCGCTGAGAACTCAAAAAGTCCTGTGCGGGGGGAGCCTTCAGCCATCGGGAACTGATATTGGAAATGCTTTTGAGCAGCCAGACCAGGCCGGAGTATTTACAGAGGATATGAAAACCGTGCAGTACCGGGGCAAAGACCGGCATGAGCAGGTCGCTTCGATAGTAGTAGATATTCTTGGGGATGACCTCGGAAAATATAAACAGCAGCGGGGTCATAATCAGGGTCGTCAGGGACTGGGCCTTGTTTTCGCTTTGCGTGGCCCTTAGCAGCAGCAGCGTTACGATGCTCGTGGATAAATAATTGACCAGGTTGTTGCCGATCAGGATCGAAAAGACCAGTCCTCGGCTGTCGAGCATGACCTTGTCGAGCAGGGCATAAAAGGTCTTTTTCTGTTCGATACCCAGGCGAAGCTTAAAACGGCTGAGGCGATAGACCCCTGTCTCGGACCCGGAAAAAAAGCCGCCTGCGAGGATCAAAATCAATACGAGCAAAAGCTGAAGAAAGAGGCTCATGTCCGGCCCTCCTTCTTCGCCGCCGAGGTCTCGGGGCTTAACGACAGCAGCAGGGTCATCACTCTTTTATTGGAAACATTTTCCACCGTAAGCGTCATATTCTTGATGGCCACTTTGTCACCGGATTTGGGTATTTTTCCGAGCCGGGCGGCGACATAGCCGGAAAGGGTGGCAAGCCTTTTCTGCTGATCGAGATCAATATCAAAGATTTCAGCCCATTCATAAATCGGGGTATCCCCTGTCAGTCGATATTCGAGCGGGCCGATCTGCTCAACATCCTGCTGCTGGGAGGGGTCAATGGGGCTGAGCATCTCGAAGATGATACTTTCAAGGGTTACCATTCCCTCGATTCCGCCGTATTCATTGACGACAATGGCCATGTCTGCCGGTTTGGTTCTGAAAAACTCAAGCAGCGATTCAACCGACTTTTGCTCCGGAACAAAATTGACCGGTTCGAGGAGCTGTTCCACGGGCGTGTTCGGCTCGAGGATGAGCTTTCGCAGAGACAGTGCCCCGCTGATTTTGTCCGGGTCTCGATCGTAAACCGCGATGGAGGTCAAATCCGCCCGGCGAATCGCGCTGATGATGCTCTCTCTTGGTTCACGGATATCCATAATCGGGATATCCACGCGAGGGACCATGACGTGGCGAACCTTTAATAATCCCAGCTCGATGACCTGAGCGAGAAGCTGATTTTGCTTTTCGCCGATCAGGCCCTGCTGGCGGGAGGCCTCGATGAGCAGTTTGAACTGCTGGCCGGTGAGCTGCCCTTGCTTTGCGTCCCGCATGGATTTGCTAAAGGGTGTCACCCCGGCGAACAAACGCAGGCCCGGTTCAATGATCAGCCAGTCGAAAATTGTCAGCAGGGGGGCCAGGATTTTCATACAGACCAGGCAAACGGGGGCGGCATACACCGAATAATTCTGTGAAAAGGAATACGCGACTGATTTGGGCAGCATTTCGCCCAACAGAACAAGCAGGCTGAATATGATAACGGTACAGACCGCGGCAGGACCGGGGCCAAAGGTCGAATTGATATTAAGCGTCAGGATACTTGACAAGGCAAAATACAAAACGTTAACCGCCATGTTGGCAAAAAGCAGGCTGGTCAGGAGACGTTTCGGCGATAAGAGCATGTCGGCCGCCACCCGGTGTAACGGAATCCGGGAATTTTTCATAGACTGGATCTGGCGATGAGAAAGGTTGAAAAACGCCGTTTCCGAGCCGGAAAAAAAAGCCGAGAGTATCAGCAGAACCACCATCAGTATGATCTGCCAGAGATTTTGAAGCCAGAAGTTGAGCATGCTGCACGCAAATTCAGTCTTGAGACAGCGGGATGGAAATGATGAAGGTCGTGCCCCATTTTTCGACGGATTCGATCTGAATTTCGCCTTGATGTTCGTCGATGATCCGCTTGCAGTAGGCCAGGCCGAGCCCGGAACCGAACGTTTCGGTATTGTCCTTGGTCGAATAGAAGGGATCGAATATATGGGGCAGGTCTTCAGCGGAAATGCCGCAGCCGGTATCGGAGATCTTCAGCTCGACGCGGTCGTCACGTTTTTGAGCCGTAAATGTCAGGGTTCCGGGGGCATTGACCATCGCCTGTCTCGCGTTTAAAATCATATTCATAAGTACCTGTTGAAAAGCGACCGCATCTACTACTATATCGAGGTTGGGGTCAATATCAATGATGACTTTGATGCGGTCTTTTGAAAAATCGCGAGCCAGGGAGGTAAATGTGTTTTCGATCAGGAATTTGAGCTTGTGGGGCATTTTTTTGCGATCGCTTCCACGGGCGATCTCAAGGACGGAACGGGCGATATCGGATGCCTTTAGCGCATTGTTGACAATCTTGTCGAGTGCCTTCTGGGCCAGTTGGGCGTCCTCGGGGTTGGCCTGGGCCAGTTGGGCGTAGTTGAGCACCGGGGTCAGAACGTTGTTGAGCTCATGAGCGATCATAGCGGCAGCCAAGCCGAGATTGGCCAGGGGTTCAAGTTTATGGACTTTTTTGTTCAGTTTTTCGATGTGCTGATGCTGACGCTGGACATTTTGATGTATATTTCGTCGTTTTTCGAGAATCTTGCCCAAAATGCTTCTCCTGGTCGAATTTTCAAGATATAATATGTCAGCATGGAAAATCGGGTATTTTCCCGTTGTTTTATCGACAAGCTCACGGAAAAACCTTAAAAAACGGTCCGGTAATCGCCTGTACTGAATATTTGGTGGTTTGTCCAGATAAAAGGAGGCATCAATGGACTTCTCGTTAATCACAGAGGAAATTACGGAAATCCTGGCTCAGCATGGGATTGAAATCCGCCATGAATCGCTGGGAGGTGAAGGCGGCGGGCTCTGTCGATTGAAGAATAAAACGGTCTTTTTTGTCGACTCGCAGGGCTCGGGCCGGGAACAAGCCCGGCAATGCGCCCGGGCACTTCGGGAGATTGTGGACATTGATTCAATTTATTTAAAGCCCGTGGTACGTGAATTTGTCGAGGAATGCTGAGTCAATTGTGAAATTGACACGGTAAACGAATGTGGTAAAATGTGTTTTTGATTGTAAAAGAATGCCCGCTGAATACGGCAGGGCAAATTTATTGATAACAGGAGACGGTTATGAATCAGTTAGACCCTCAGCAGGAATCCAAAGTTCTGGTCGTGGACGATAATGAGCAGAACCTGGAATTGATCCTTGCTTACCTTGAAGACCTTGATTGCCAGACCCTGCCGGCAGGGGGCGGCCATGAGGCACTGGAGCTGGTTCGTACCGAATCGCCGGATTTGATCCTCCTGGATGTCATGATGCCCAAAATCAGCGGTTTTGAGGTTTGCCGGCGGCTGAAAAATGACCCCGCGACCAGCCATATCCCTATTATCATGGTTACGGCCCTGAATGAAATGGGTGATATCGAGCGGGCGATTGACGCGGGAACGGATGATTTTCTCAGTAAACCGGTCAATAAACTGGAGCTTTTGACTCGTGTCAAGACCATGCTTAAACTCAAGCATCTTACCGATCAGCTCGAACGGACGCTGGCCTATCTCAGCGAGGTGGAATCCCAGATCGGCACACAAAAGTAAGGGTGCCTCTAAAGCATTTTTCCGGGCGACTTTTACTTCGACCAGGCACGTCCGATAACATTTCGATTCTCAGTACCGCAGCAGGGGGGTAGGAAATCTCCGTAAAAATGTGCGCGAAAGCGGACATTATCGCCCGTCAAATACAACCTTAACCGTTACAGACATCACAGATGTTGAGGTTAGGTTAGAAAAAGGTGCCTAAGGCCTCCAAAAGGGCGAAAAGTGGTTCAAGAGGGCCCTCTTCAGGGTCGATATCTTACGTGCCTAAACCATAAAGCGAACCGTAAAGCTTCTATTTGTTGGTGGAGCACGATTAGATGAATAAACTTCTTGAGATCTTCGGCAGGGCGATATCAATCGATACTGCCGATCTTTTGTGGCACTGGCTCAATGCTGTAGTACCCAGTATATGGCCCGATCAGGATCAACCCAATGAGTTGTGTGAAGCAATTGAATTGATGGGAAATATGGACCTCGAAAAGGCCCATGAAAAGCTGAAATTCTACCTTTTTGAGAATCCTGAGTGTACGTGCGGACGTATGGCTGCGACGGCAATCTGCCTGCATGAAAATGACATGGATCAGGCGATCGAGCAGCTGCAATCCATCTATATGCGCGAACCGAGCAATACCATGGCGCTGTATGCCCTTGGATATTGCTATGAGCGGAAAGGCAATTGCGCGCAGGCCGTAGATTTTTACCAGGACTGTTTGAAATTCAAGAGCCATTTGCAGCTCCCAAGGCAGCGCCTGGCGGCGTTGTACTTTAAGGGCGGTCAGCTCGAACGGACGATTAAGGAATACGAACTGCTGACGACGGAGCATCCGGAAGATATTACGTCTTTTGTGCTGCTTGGGTACCTGTACCTGGCCGGGGGCGATTATGAGAACGCCATGGAAAGCTTCAATACGGCGATTGTGGCGCATCCGGATAATTTCCAGGATGATAACCACGAGGACGAGGTCGAGCAGTGGATCAATGACGGGCTGTTTGAGAAGGCGATTGAACATGTGCAGGGCCTGATCGAACAGGTCGGAGAAATGCCGGACCTGGATGTACGCATGGCGGATATTTTAAGCCGAGCGGGGCGACCTGCGGAGGCGATCTGCTACTATGAGAACGCCCTGCGGAACCAGCCGAATTATCTCGAAGCGACGATTAAGCTGGGTACGCATTATCTGCGGTTCGGCAAGCAGGAGCTTGCGGCTCGTCAGTTTAATAAGGCAATGGAAATTAACGATGAGATCGTGGATTCGTATATCGGGCTGGCGGTATCGCAGGATCGAGACGGAGAAAGCGAAGATGGGTATTCGACGCTTTCGCTGGCCGCTGCAATCCAGCAAAACAGTACCGTCCTGTTTTCACAGACGGCTATGCTGCATATCGAAAACGCCTTGAAGGAACTGAATACCGAACAATCCGAAGAGGAACGCAAGACGCCGGAACAGTTGATGGAAGAGATTATCAAGGCCCATCAGCTTCAGATTGCCAATACGCCCAAGAGCCCGGATATTTATTACAAGTACGGTATTTTGATGATGATTACGGGCAATTTTGAAGAGGCGGTCGAGGCATTTGAGAATTCGCTGCGGATTAACGCGACCCATCATCGTGTACGGTGCAAACTGGCATTGTGTCTGTACGAAATGGGCCAGCCAAAGATGGCGATGGATAAATTCAATGAAGTGGAGGATCTGGACCCTGAGACTCTTGCAATTCATTACCGTACGGCGGTTCTGTATTGTGATCGTCGGAAATTTGCCGAAGCACTGATGCAGCTTGAAAATACAATGCGGGAAAACTTTACCGAGCCCGACGCGATTGTGAACATCGAAGTGGTGCTGGAAAATTTAGGGCTGCTGGACAGGTCGGCGACAACGTGGGACCGCCTGACGGAAACGGCCCGCAACAGCCTGCACGCATCGTAAAGATTACAAATCCCCATACCTTTTCAGCCCGGTGATGAGCCGGGCTTTTTTATTGCAGCCATTGGCTTGCCCGGCAAGCCTTTTACATGCCGTATGTTTCGTAAGGCTATATATAGACGTCATTTACAAATGTATTGACCCGGAAACAAAATTTTGGCCCGCCCTACTACGTCCCATAATATATGTTATGTTGCATTCAGGGAATGCAGGAATCTACTGTTTAGGCTGACAAATGGGTATTGGTCAGATCTGTGGAATTTCCCGTATTTGATGCCGACCTGACAGGCTTTAGAAGCTAAACGGATCGACCTTGTTTTCGCTCAGGGCCTTGGGCGGGCCGAGGATTTCAGAAAAGACGATGGCTGCCCGGAGATTTTGAGGCGATTTGAGACTTCGAACTGCGCCGGCAACATCCGATGGAATTGACGGCTGTTCATCCGGGATTGCCGCCCTTTTTATGCCCTCGGATTTTTGGCGCGAGGCGGCGTGCTGTTTTTGGATCTTCTGGGCCCGGAGCATTTGGGCTCGCTTTTGTTTTTCTCGGCGGGCCTTTTCGATCCTTGCACGTTTGAGCTCGATCAAACGCTGGCGTTCGAGGAGTTTGGCCTGGGCCTGCTGTTTTTGCCTCTCGATCCAGCTATTTCCCGTTGACTGGGAGGCTTGTGAGGATGATCTCTGATGGTCGGATATTCTTTTTTGATCGGAGGCTTTTTGGGGGCCTAAGGAAACTTCTCGAGGCCCGGGAACACGCTGTTTAATGGATCCATGTTGTCCAGAAGCAGGTGCGGCTTTGCGGGCGGGCGTTTGACCCTGGGCATACTTGGCATACGGCAGTGTCGATGCCCGGGCAGCGGAGGCACTGGTTGACTGCTGGGGCCTTTCTATGGGTTTGTAGCGTTTCTGCTGTTCTTGCTGGGCGAGATTATGCTTTTTATATTGCTGGGCATCGCCGACAACCTGCCAGCCGTCTTCTTTTTTGGCCTCTTTTTTGGGAGCCGTATAATAATCTTTGCCTTCCCGGAATTTTTTAATTATTGAGCTGACGACAGAAATAACGATAAAGACCAGGAAAATCAGCAATTCCGGCCAGCCGCCGTTGTCACTGTCGGCTATAAATGATCCGATTTTTCTAAATAATTCAGGCATATTTCCCTTTTCCAGTTATTTAAACGCCCTGCCGGGAATTTTAGATTTAATCATTCTCAATGTCCTGATTCTTTTCCTGCGGCTTTGCAATCGATTCTCTCATGCTGGTATCGGCATTGATGTTCTTCATGCGGTAATAATCCATGATGCCGAGATTTCCGCTTCGGAAGGCCTCTGCCATTGCCTTGGGGACTTCAGCTTCAGCGAGGACAACCTTGGCCCTGTTTTCCTGTACGAGTGCCTTCATTTCCTGTTCGCGGGCGACGGCCATTGCGCGGCGTTTTTCGGCCTCGGCCTGGGCGCGTCGCTTGTCCGCCTCGGCCTGGGCACCCTGTAGCTTTGCACCGATGTTTTCGCCAACGTCGACATCCGCGATATCAATGGAGAGAATCTCAAAGGCGGTTCCGGCATCGAGACCCTTGTTGAGTACGGCCTTGGAGATATTATCCGGATTTTCGAGCACGCTTTTGTGGTTGAGACTCGAACCGATGGTCGTTACGATCCCCTCACCGACACGGGCGATAATTGTCTCTTCCGTGGCACCACCGATGAGCCGCTGGATGTTGGCACGGACAGTTACACGGGCCTTGGCCTTTAGCTGGATGCCGTCCTGGGCGACCGCGTCTACCGTATCTTTGCCCTTGGCGGGATCGGGACAGTCGATCACCTTGGGGTTTACGCTGGTCTGGACCGCGTCGAGGATGTCACGCCCTGCCAGGTCAATCGCGGTGGCCGTATCAAAGGCCAGCTCAATGTTCGCCCGGTTTGCGGCGATGAGGGCACGGACCACATTTGGCACCCTGCCGCCAGCGAGGTAATGGCTTTCCAGTTGTGTCGTATCCAGCGTCAGGCCCGCCTGAACGGCTGTAATCTTGCTGATTACGATTGTGCGGGTATCGACTTTACGCAGCTTCATACCGATTAACTGCAGAAAACTTACATCCGCATGCGAAAGCTTGGCCTGGATCCAGAGCTTTAAGAAACTGGCCATAATTAAAAGCATAATCAGTACAAAAATACCTACGATAATACCAGCGGCAATCGCAACGCCTTTCATTACCGGTGACAGTGCAAGTATCGTAAATAAATCCATCATGTTTCTCCCTTCACTAATTTATCTCTGTTTTCTATCAAGGTTTGGTTTCTTCAGCTTCCACGGTCAATTGTGTTCCTTCCACGCGGATGACTTTTACGGTCACGCCTTTTTCAATATACCCGGTCTCGGCGACACATTCGAGTTTTTTTCCGTCAAAATCGCACATGCCCACGGGCCGCAGCGGGGTAAGCGTTGTCGCGGTTTTATTGAGCAGGCCTTTTAAATTTGGCGTATCGGGTATCGCATCGCCTGCGGTTCGCTGGCCGGGAGAGAGTATCACCGCCCTGCCGAAGCTCGTGTGCGGGAAAATCCTGTACGCAAAATAGATCACCGCGGGGACCATGATGACCGCGAGGACAATGCCGATCCAGCCGGCGGTAACGCTGAAGGTAAAGAACAGGTACACCCCTGCCGCAAGGGCCCCGGCGGCCATGATGCTGATGATGCCTCCGCTGGGTACGAACACTTCCGCAATAATCAGAAACGCGGCTAAAATATAGAGCAATATCGCAATCAGCAGCCACCACATATCAACGGTCTCCCTCTTTTTGCCTTACCACGATACGGTTTCCGTGTACTTCGAGGACTTCAACCTCTCGGCCTTTCTCGATGAAATCTCCCTGGGCGACGACATCCAAAACCCTGTCACCAAAGCGGGCCTCACCGATGGGCCGAAACGCGGTAACCACCCTACCAATATCTCCCGGATCCACTGTATCCTTTGACTTTGGAGCTGGTGGAGTTGAATCTTCGCCTAAATCGAGTTGATCCTGCTCCATTGCCGCCGCCCTGGCGGATGGATCGAGGATCAGACCGGAGAAGAGCTTCATCCGCGGCATGTATTTGGCGAACAGCGCCGCTAATATCACGAATCCGGCAAAGCCTCCCATCATTCCCATCAGGCCGTTCATGAAGAGGTCCCATTCCATTTGTCCGCTGGGCCAGGGGATCTCGTCGGGTGTATTTTTAATGAGCATCCCAAAGAGCCCTGCGAAGATACACACAATGCCCGCAAGACCCGCAATACCGAAACCGGGAATGAGGAAGATTTCCGCCAGCAGCAGCAGGATGCCGATGATAAAGACCGCGATCTCGATCCAGTTGGCCAGACCGATGAGGTACTTGGAGCCTACGATAATGATCAGGCTGATGACCGCGACCAGGCCCGGCAGGCCCAGGCCGGGGGTATTGAGTTCCATATAGACCCCGAGCATCATCAGCAGGAAAAGCACACCCATCACGCTTGGGTGATTGATCATGCGGACCATATCCTCGGACCAGAGGGTTTCGTAGACAGTGGGATTTGGCTGAAACGTAATGTTGTCTCTCTCTTCAAGAAACGCAAGTGCCTCTTCAATGTTGTCTACCACCTCTCGGGCGATCTTGTATTCCTTTGCCTCGCTCGCAGTCAGGGTTACGAGGGTATCGTCATCGTCGATCAGCTCGGGGGCATTTTCGCCTGCGGTGTTTGGGTCTTCGGGCAGATCCTGTTCGTTGTAAAATTCATAAATACCCGTCTCGGGATTCTTATAACGGTAGACCTTGAGCCGCTGGGTGACCATGGCCTCGAGCAATGCGGTGGGGTAATCATTGGCCTGTGCCGCGGTGCGAAAGGCGCTGCGGATAAAGCTCTCGGACTTTTCCCGCTCGACGGTCTGCATTTCCTCCCCGCCGAATGTGATCGGGGCGCAGTCGCCGACCTTGGTGTTCTCCCGCATGATGATGTCGTTGCAGGAAACGCTGATCCAGGCCCCTGCCGAGATGGCCTCAGTATTGATATAGGCCACGGTACGGATGTCATCGGGCATTTCGAGGATCAGGTACTTGCTGATATCGTCAGCACTTTTGACCAGGCCGCCGTAGGTTTCAATGCGAAAGACCAGGTAATCCGCCCCATCCTCACGGGCAAGGTTTACCCTTCGCTTGATCGACTGGAACAGTCCGTCGTCGATCATGCCCTCAATGGGAATGATGGCGGCAACGCCCGAATCTTTTTGATCGGACGGCTCCAGTGCATCATCTTTTTGGGCCAGCGAGGTCTGGCAAAAGATCTGAACGATCAGTATGACCGCAATCAGCCCCAGTGCGGCGGCTTTTAAAGCGGTGCCAAAATTGCCGATATTGTCCCTGTATTTCTCCATGACGGGAATAGTTTACCCCCCTGTTGGCAGGGATACAAGAAAAATCAGGGCCAGAATGTCAAAATATACCCTTAAGGGTAGTAAATATCCGCGGGGAAAATTGAATTTATTACGTTGAAGATATTTACCGCGGATAAAACGGAAATTTACAATCGGAAGCACTATAGATTACCCGGCGAGAGAATTGAGGATTTCAATTCCCTGTTCGAGTTTCTCGTTCGTGGTCGTAAAGCAAAGGCGGAAATGGGTATTTTTTTCACTGAATACGCATCCGGGGATGACCAGGATGTTCTTCTCGATAGCCTTTTCGACAAATTCGGTACCGGTTTTTGCCCATTCGGGGGTCTGGATAAAGGAGTAAAACGCGCCCTGTGATTTGACAACGTGGTATTTGTCCCTGAGGCCCTCGTATACCATGTCTCGTTTCTTGCGGTAGGCGTCGATATGGGGGGTCATGTCAACATCCATGGCAGTGACCGCTCCGACCTGCAGCGGACTGGGGGCACAGACAAAGGTGTACTGCTGAATTTTGGTCATTTCCTCGATCAGCGGGCGAAGGGGCTCCTGGCCCGCGGCATAGCCCAGCCGCCAACCGGTCATGGCGTAGGTTTTGCTGAAACCCTTTAGCAGCAGGGTTTTATCGTAGAATTTTGCGATCGTGGGCGAAATGGAGTCGTAGCAGAACTGGTCGTATATCTCATCGCTCAAGATGAGCAGATCGTGCTTTTTGGCGATTTTGGCGATTTTCTGGATCGTCTCGAGGGTATACACCGCCCCGGTGGGGTTGGCAGGGGAATTGAGCAGGATCATCTTGGTCTTGTCGGTGATCGCGGCCTCGATTTTTTCCGGCACGGGTTGGAAATCCGGATAGGTATCGACATACACACATTTTGCGCCAAGAAGGTTGACCATGTGCTTGTAAATGACAAAATACGGATCGGGAATGATGACTTCATCACCGGGGTTTAGGGCCGCCATGAAGGCAAGCTGCAGTGCCCCGCTGACGCCGCTTGTAATGAGCAGCGGCGGATTTTCCC
>CAYVUI010000037.1:0-34215 GCA_964454745.1 uncultured Pirellulales bacterium
GACCGATGATGCCGGGGCGATTTATGATGCCTGGGACTGGGGATCGCGGGGGCATGTGATTCGGTACAATTTCATTCATGATATTCACAGCCCGCAAATTCAGACGGATTATGGCGTGCAGGGGATTTATTTTGACGGGTTTATCAGCGGCTATACCGTTTACGGCAATGTGTTTTATGATATCGAACGTGCCGGAATCATAATCAATGGCGGACGGGATCATGTTATCGAGAACAATATCTTTGCGAAATGTGAGCAGGGGATTCATGCCGCACGCAGCGGGACAGTCGGGATCGTGGAGACGCCGAATCATTTTACGAACCTGCTCGAGGGGCTGGGGCATTTTGATCATTGCAATCCGCCGTTTAGTTCAGCATTCCCGAGGCTTTTGAATATTCCGGATCATTATGAGGATCCGGCTTACGAACTGGCCAAGGATCCTTCGGGTACTGTGATCCGGCGGAATGTGAGTTTTAAGAATGGTGATTTCCTGCTGGAAGGGCATTATCCCGGCGGGGATGTGATCGGTAAGTTCAGGATCTTCGAGGACAACCTGACCGATGCGGATCCGAAGTTTGTGGATGAAGAGAATCTGAACCTGGCCCTGCGGGAGAATTCTCCGGCGTTTGCGATTGATGGCTTTGAAGATATTCCGTTTGACGAGATCGGCACTGCGCCTGCGGCCCCGAAGGTGACTATCGAGAAGGGGCGTCATGAAGAATGGGACCTGGATGCGGTGTTTATCAAGGGGGCGTGCGAACCGTGGGCGAAGATCAGATCGGTGCGAATTGTCGAGATGGACCAGGGGTATACGCGAACGGTGTCAGTCAAAGAGAACGGCATGTTCTCGGGGCTGATTCCGACGTGTGCGATCAACGAGGGCAATGTGACGATTGAGGTAATCGTGGAAGACCCGCAGGGGCATGCTTCCAAACCGGGGCTCTCGAATACGATCTACGTGCCTTCGGATGATACGAACCTTGTCGGCGAGGTATGGATAGATCCGGAGACGAAGATCCGGATGAGAGGGCCGGTTGAGTTTGATCCTTTTGTCTGGCCCAATGAGGTGCCGGCGGATTGCCCGTTTGAGCTGTCGAAGGAGATTACCGGGATCGAGTTCCTGGGCACTTCGATTACGTATACGGGTGCGGACACCTGGTACCCGATGTGGGCGCGAGACGGCCTTTTGTATTCACCCTATACGGATGGCAAGATCGGGGAGTATTTCTGCCAGTCCGGCTGGGCGGATTCGGTGGATGCCGAAACAGGCCACGCAGTGATTATCGGTAAGGACCCTTTGAATTTGATCGTTCGGTCGCTGGGTCAGTTCAATGACCCGGCCGTTCCATACGGGGGGCGATACCCGTGCGGATCGCTGCTTTATGAAGGAGTATGGTACCACGGCAGCTACTGCTTGATTAACCAGCCGGCGGGGTATAACTGGGGGACGCTGGGGCCGTTTGTCGGGTTCCGTGTTTCGCGAGATTACGGGCGGACGTGGACGGCTTGTCCGCATACACCGGCCGAGCCGCTGTTTGGCGAGCATAACCGCGGGGGGCAGGGGCTAAAGATGGGTGCGCCGCACTTTGTCGATTTTGGCAAGAATATGCAGCATAGCCCGGACAAAAAGGCATACCTGGTCGGCCACGGTGCGCCGAACCCGGACCCGCAGCCGCGGCCGGCGAATTTGAGCTGGATTACCGGTGACCAGATTTACATGGCCCGGGTGCAGCCGGCGGTGCATACGATGAATGATCCAGATGCCTATGAATTTTTCGCAGGATATGACAGCCGGGGCAAGGGAAAGTGGACGGACGATTTTGAAAAGACTCAGCCGCTGGTCGACTGGAACAACAACTGCGGGTGTGTGACGATGACGTATGTGCCGCAGTTAAAGAAGTACCTGATGTTTGTAACGGACGGCTGGCCTACGTTACAGAAGATGAATACGTGGGTGGTGGAATCGGACCGGCCGGAAGGACCGTTTAAGCTGGTGACGTATATGAAGGACTTCGGTGTGCAGGCGTATTTTGTCAATGTTCCCAGTAAGTTCATCGAGGACGACGGCAGGACCATGTGGCTGTGTTATTCGGGGAATTTTACACACAACCAGAAAACCAACCCTCCGGGCGGCTCTTACGGGATGTGCTTTCAGAAGATGCGGCTGATCACCAGTTCTAAATAGACCCCGGTCATTCTTTGAGCTGATCGAGGATGTAGTCTACGTCAACGTGGCGGTCGACCAGGGAGTAGATATTGGTAATTTTGTCGGTATCGTAAGCGCAGATTTTGAACCCGAGGCCCTTCATGCGGCTCGAGACGGTGAAAGTGTCCTGTGTGCTGGTCAGTACCGGGATTCGGCTCGAACGCAGCAGTGGCAGAATTTTGGGGTGGGGATTTAGGCCGCCGGTGAGGATCAGGCCGCCGCTGGATTCACCGCGTGAGAGGATGATGATCGCGACGAGGATGTTATCGATTCGGTCGCCGGGGGTGATGATGAGCGTATTTTCATGGATGTGTTCGAGTACGTGCTGAGGTTCCATGGCGGCGATGACGGTGCTCTCGATGCGGTTGGAAAGTGCGTCTTCGCCGCAGAGTACTTCGTAATTAAAGGCCTCGGCAAGCTGGCCGACGGTAAAATGCGTCAGTGAAGTTACAAAGGGGATCGCCCCGAGCAGGCGGGTACCCATGTTTTCGAGGCCTTTGGCTACGGTCTCGGAGATCTTGTCGTATTTTTCGGGCAGGACCTTGTTGAGGATGACTCCCATGACTTTAACGTCGTGTTCCTTGAACAGCGACATGCTCAGGGCCGCTTCGTCGAGTGGTTTTCCGATGCCGCCGGAGGTGACGATGACCGCCTGGGCACCGAGGAGTTCGGCGACACGGGCGTTGGAGAGGTTAAAGCAGGAGCCCACGCCTGCATGACCGGTGCCCTCGATGATGAGGAAATCATGGTCGTCTTCAAGTTTTTTTACGCAGTTGAGGATTTCCTTTTCGAGGGGCTCGACGTTGGGGTTGAAGATGAATTTGCGTGTGAAGCCGCGTTCAATGGCGATGGGGCTGAGGTTATACGGGGCATCGTGCATCTCGAAGACCTGGTGAAAGAGTACGGCGTCTTCGTCGATGTTTTTGTCTTTGTAGCGCAGATAATGCTGGCCGACAGGTTTCATGTATCCGGGTTTGAGTCCGCGCTGCATGAGTGTGTGCATGAGCCCGAGGCTGATACATGTCTTTCCGCTGTCCTGAATGGTTGCGCTGATATAAATCGGCTTCATCAAAAATCCTGATTTTAAAAAGGTTCACTGATTCACCTGTTAGGATATCAGGATTTGGGGGAGATTTCCTGCTTTTTTTCTAAAGAAATGTAGATGTTGTAAGTCTGTTAATATGTTATAGGACGTAAGATTTTTTGAAAAAAAACATAAAAAAATGATCGAAAATGGTATTTGTGACGAAAATAAAAGTAGATATATGCAGAAAATCTGCAAAAATAGGCTTTTGTTTTAAGGTGAAGGCCATGTTAATTGAATTTAGAGTCAAAAATTTCAGATCAATCAAAGATGATCAGGTTCTCAGCTTTAATGCCAGTTCTTCCAGAGAACATGAAGAATGTGTTCATAAGTTGGGTAAATTCCGCATTTTAAAGGCTTTAAGTGTCTACGGCCCTAACGCCTCTGGTAAGAGCAACCTGATTAAATCGCTGGATTTTATGCGTTCAACCATACTGAATTCCGCCAGTTTGAAGCCTTTAGATTCAATGCCCTCAACTTCCTTTCGTTTTGATGAAGAGTCAAGAACCCAGCCGAGTGAGTTTGAGGTAAGTTTTTTTCTAAATGGAGTTCGGCACCAATATGGTTTTTCTATTTATAAAGCCGAGATTATGGAAGAGTGGCTGTATGTTTATCCACTCGGGCGACCTCAAAAGTGGTTTTTGCGTAAGAGAGAATCAAATTCAGAAAAAAGTCAATACGATTTCGGAACCCATTTGAAAGGTGATAAGGTTGGAATTCAGGAGAAAACAAGAGAAAATGCTCTTTTTTTATCTGTGGCGACGCGTTGGAATAATGAGCAATTAGCTCAAATTTATGACTGGTTTAAAGAATCGCTTATCATCATTAATCCGGGTAGTAATCTTTATCAACAAACAGCCAGAATGCTTTATGAAAGCCATGAAGATAATGAACTAAATCGAGTTTCAGAGGATACCGTTACTCAATTTTTAAAATCTGCGGATTTAGGAGTTGATGGTATTAAGGTAAAAGAATTATCGAGTGACCAAGTTCAATTTCCTGAAGAGATGCCTGAAAGTATTCGTGAAAAATTAAAAAAAGAGTTAACTGAGAATCCACCACTGGTTGTTGAGTTGCAACACAAGGTCTCTAATGACAAAAATGTATCATTGTCCTTGCAGGATGAATCAGATGGTACGCAAAGGCTTTTTGAGTTGTTTGGTCCAATCATGGCTTCTCTTTCTGAATCCAAAGTAATGATTATTGATGAGTTTGAAAATCATTTGCATCCATTGATTACACGTAAACTGCTGCGACTGTTTTTAACTTACAATGATAAAGAATCGTATCCTCAATTATTCTTTTCTACTCACGACACTACCTTGTTAGATCCGGAACTCCTCAGAAGAGACCAGGTTTATTTTACGGAAAAAAATAACGCAGGAGAAACGAATCTATATTCACTTGCGGAATACAAAAAAGTAAGAAAGGGCGAACCTTATCAAAAGGGATATTTGTCCGGCAGATACGGAGCGATTCCGATTATTGAGTCTTTTGAAATTAAATAATGTCTCGATCCAGAAAAAAATCAGAATTAAAACGAAGAGAGGCTCGAAGGGAGCCCAATGAGACGATATTAATTGTTTGTGAGGGCGAGAAAACAGAACCGAATTATTTTAACTATTTGGTGAAACAATGGCGGTTGGCTTCTGTTGATGTGGAAGTTCATGGAGAAAAAGCCCCAAATACTCCCAAAGAAATTGTAAAGTACGCTAAAAGGTTACTGAAAGAGAGAAAAAATCGCAGTCAAACCAAGTTGCCTTTTGATCAGGTTTGGTGTGTTTTTGATACTGAGGTGCCACTTAGACAGAATATTGAAGATGCACTTATCCAAGCCGAAGACAATAAAATGAAGTTGGGAATATCCAATCCCTGTTTTGAATTCTGGTTTATTCTTCATTTTACTCAGACATCACGATCTTTTAATAGTGTTACTGATGTGATTAGAGAACTCAGGCAATATCATTCCAATTACGACAAATCTGATAAGACCATCTTGCCGGTTTTAGAGGGTGAAACATCTCAAGCAGTTAAGAATGCTAAGGAATTATTTCAGAAATTATCTATTGAAGAGATTCTTAAAGAAAATTCCTCAACGAATATATATGGACTCGTAGAAGTGCTTAAAAGGTATAAAAGTTCTTGACCTCCTCTAAAGGCTATTAAAGGCCGGATTTCACATAAATGGGCCGTGGTTTGCACAACAAAATGCGGATATAGCAGGATAGTGCAAAAAAAGAGCTCTGCTAAGGTAGTGCATTTCTGGATTATGGATATCATAGGGTGCGTATTGGTGGGAACCCGGCCTTTTGCCGGTGATTTGTCGCCTTTAGGCTGAAATGAGAGAAAAAGCATTGCAGATCAGTAAATAGAGAAAGGACGTACCATGGCAAGATTAGACCCTGTAAACATGCAGGACTGGCAGATCGCAGACGCTGCGGAAGAGAATATGAAATCGTTGGATAACCTGGCCGAGGAGCTGGGGCTGGCATACGGCGAGCTTTTGCCGATGGGCCAGAAAGTCGCCAAGATCGACTACATGCGTGTGCTTGACCGCATGGAGAACAAGCCTTCGGGTAAATACATCGATGTGACCGCGATTACGCCGACGCCGCTGGGCGAGGGCAAGACGACGACGACGATTGGCCTGGTGCAGGGACTCGGCAAGCTGGGCAAGCGCGTGGCCGGTGCGATTCGTCAGCCCAGCGGCGGGCCGACGTTCAATATCAAGGGGTCTGCGGCAGGCGGCGGATTGGCCCAGTGTATCCCGCTGACAGAGTTTTCGATTCGCCTGACCGGAGATATTGACTGTATTACCAACGCGCATAACCTTGCGATGGTTGCGCTGACGGCCCGCATGCAGCATGAGAATAACTACGACGATGTAAAGCTGGCCAAGCGAAATCTCCAGCGGCTGGATATCGATCCCACCAGTATACAGCAGAAATGGGCGATTGATTTCTGTGCCCAGGCTTTGCGGAATACCCGGATCGGCAAGGGCGGCAAGATGGACGGCCTGGAGATGGATTCCGGGGCGCAGATTACGGTATCGAGCGAGGTGATGGCGATTTTGTCGGTGGCCAAGGACCTGGCGGATATGCGTAAGCGGATGGCGAAGATCGTGATCGCCTACGATAAGAAGGGTAACGAAGTGACCGCGGCGGACCTGGAAGTCGACGGGGCCATGACGGCCTGGATGGTTCACGCAATTAACCCGAACCTGATCCAGACGATTGAAGGCCAGCCGGTGTTTGTGCATGCCGGGCCGTTTGCGAATATCGCGATTGGGCAAAGCTCGATCATCGCTGACCGCATCGGGACCAAGCTGAGCGATTACCTTGTGACTGAATCCGGCTTTGGTGCGGATATCGGTTTTGAGAAGTTCTGGAACCTCAAGTGCCGTATGTCGGGCCTGACGCCGGACGCGGTAGTTGTCGTGGCGACGATTCGTGCACTGAAGATGCACGGCGGCGGGCCGGCAGTTAAGCCGGGGATTCCGCTGAGCCCGGAATATACGCAAGAGCATGTGGACCTGGTCGAAAAGGGCTGTGATAATTTGATCGCTCATATCGAGACGGTCAAGAAGAGCGGTGTTTCGCCGGTGGTATGCATCAACAGCTTCCATACGGATTCCAAGAACGAGATTGCGGCGGTTCGCCGGATCGTCGAGGCGCACGGGGCACGATGTGCGGTTTCCGAACACTGGCTCAAGGGCGGCGAGGGTGCCCTCGAGCTGGCTGAGGCGGTTGAGGATGCCTGCGAGGACAAGAACGAGTTTAAGTTCCTCTACGAGCTGGATACGCCGCTTCGCAAGCGAATCGAGCTGATCGCCAAGGAGGTCTACGGGGCCAAGGATGTTTCGTACAGCGAAAAGGCCCTCGAAAAGGCCAAGATGTACGAGAAGGACCCGATGGCCAAGCAGCTGGGTACTTGTATGGTCAAGACGCATCTTAGCCTTAGCCATGATCCGGACCTGAAGAATCGGCCTACCGGCTGGACATTGCCGATTGAAGACATTATGATCTACAAGGGTGCGGGCTTTATTGTACCGGTGGCCGGCGCGATCAAGCTGATGCCCGGTACCTGTTCGGACCCGGCATTCCGCCGTATTGATGTGGATGTCAAGACCGGTAAGGTCAAGGGCCTGTTTTAAAAAAAGAAGACGAATTCAAAATCGAGAGGGAAAAAATGTCAGCAAAGATACTCGACGGAAAACAGATCGCTGCCGATATGCGTGCGGAACTCAAGGCCGAGGTCGCGAATTTAAAAACCAAGGGCGTGACACCGGGTTTGGGCGTGGTGCTGGTTGGTGATGACCCTGCGTCGCGGTCGTATGTGACGGCCAAGGAGAAGGCGTGCGAAGAGATCGGGATTTACTCGGACGACAATCGCCTGCCCGCGGAAACGAAGCAGGAAGAGCTGCTGGCCCTGGTGGACAAGATGAACAAGGATCCGAAGATTAACGGCATTCTCGTGCAGCTTCCGCTGCCCAAGCACTGCGATGAATCGGAAGTGCTGCTGGCGATTGACCCGGCCAAGGATGTGGACGGTTTTCACCCGATGAACGTGGGCAAGATGGTGGTCGGCGAAGACTGCTTTTTGCCCTGTACGCCGCACGGCGTGGTGCAGATGCTGGTGCGAAGCGGGGTAAAGCTCGAAGGGGCGGAAGTGGTGGTTGTCGGCCGCAGTAATATCGTGGGCAAGCCGGTGGCGAATATGCTGATCCAAAAGAGCGAGACCGGCAACGCGACGGTGACGGTTTGCCACACGCGGACGAAGAATATGGCCGAGCACGTACAGAAGGCGGATATTATCATTGCCGCAGCGGGGCGGCCCAATACCGTAACCGCGGATATGGTCAAAGACGGTGCGGTTGTGATTGATGTGGGTGTCAACCGCGTGGAAGACGCGAGCAAGAAGAGGGGCTATCGCCTGGTGGGCGACGTGGATTTTGACGCGATCCAGGAAAAGGCCTCGCTGATTACGCCCGTGCCCGGCGGTGTGGGCCCGATGACGATTACGATGCTGCTGTATAATACGGTTCTGTCGGCGAAAAAGGCGGCGGGGCTGGTATAAGCAGCGATTAAAAAATTATGACGCACAATGAAAAGGAGTCCAAAGCGGCTCCTTTTTTTATGTTCTGTACTATTCCACGAGTTCGTCGATGTCCTCAAACAAGCTCTCGTCCTGTTTGGGTTTTTCTTTTTCGACCTGTTGGGTCGGTTGCGGTTTGGGCTTAGCCGGAGCAGGTTTGTTCGGATCGGGTCCGGAGGGTTTGGTTTTTGCTTTTTCAGCGGGTTTTGCCGTCTCGGTATCGTTGGGATCATCCGGGCGGTCGTATTCAACGTCCATCATATAGTACACGGCAGGGGTGGCGTTGTCGTAATACTGCTGGGAGAGGTCGGATACGAATACGGAGGATTTTTGGATTACCGCGGCACTTGGGGGGACGGCCTTTGGGTCGCTTTTGCCCATGAGCCTTGCAATGGAGCCTTCCTGCATGTTGGGCAGGGTAAAGACCACGAAGAACAAAAAGGAGATGCCCAGGAGCCCGGTTAAAAAGCCCAGCACCGCGCAGCCCAGTGAACTGATGACCTTTGGGAAGCTCGATTCCATCCGCCCGGTGAGGAAGTACACACAAAAGGAATGCAGTGCGGCGAAAACGAGTACCGTTATCAAAAACAGCAGTGCCGCGAGGTTGTAGCGGGAGCGGTCAAAGCCGGGGATGGCCGCGAAGAGGGTCGGCGAGAGCATGATCCCGAGGTAGATCGAGACCATGAGGTTGAACAGGCCCAGCCATGCCGCGAGGATGTTCTTCATCCTGAGCATTAAAAACCCGACGCCGAGCCCGGCCGCGATGGAGATCCAGATCGCCATAGTCTACCCCGCTGCTCCTGTAGTTGATCGTATTGTGTTTATTTTTTGCATCTTTTCTATCCGAGATTCGAGATGACGCGTTTGACTTCTTCGAGGGTTGTTTCGCCGCGCAGGACCCGCCGCATGCCTTCGCGTTTTAGCTTGGAACGGCCTGCCTTATCGCCCTGCATTTTCATGTCGCTCATCGAGAGGGTATTGTCTACGAGCTTGTTCTTGATATTTTCATCCAGGCGAGTGACATCGAACAGGCCGATTCGCCCGATGTAGCCGGAATTGTGGCAGTTTTCGCAACCGTTGGCCTGCATGATGCGGCCCGGGTCGATTCCTTTTTTGATGAATTCCTGTCGCTGTTTTTCTTCCAGTTGGGCGGGGCTTTTGCAGTCCGGGCACAGTTTCCGTACGAGCCTCTGGGAGATAATGATGCTTACAGCCGAGGCGATCAGCAGCGGTTTGATCTGCAGGTCGAGCAGGCGGACGAGGCAGGCCATGTTGCTGCTGGCATGGAGAGTGGCGAGGACCAGGTGGCCAGTCTGCGAGGCCTGGATGGCCATGGAGGCGGTTTCCGGGTCGCGGATTTCACCGGCGACGATGACGTCCGGGTCCTGACGCAAAATACTGCGCAGGGCATTGGCAAAGGTAATGTTCGCCTTGGGATTGACCTCGATCTGGCTGACATTGGGCAGCATATATTCGATGGGGTCTTCCACGGTGACGACGTTTCGCGTGAAGAAGTCCATCTCTTTTAGCATGGCGTAGAGCGAGGTGGTTTTCCCGCTTCCGGTCGGGCCGCAGACGACGATCATGCCCGACGACTGGGCGACCGCGTCGAGGACGATGTCGTAATCGGCCTGGCTCATGCCGGTTTCCTTCAGGCTCAGCAGCCCTTCGATGCGGTTGAGTACGCGAATTGAGAGCTTTTCGCCGCCGAGTACGCCCTGGGAATTGACACGAAAGTGGACATCTCCCTGCGGCACGCGGGCCATGAAGGAACCGTCCTGGGGCCGGCGTTTTTCCGCGATGTCCATATTGGAGATCGCCTTGATGGAGTTGACCACCGCGGCGGCGCGGTCTTCGTCGATCTGCTGGTACACGCGAAGATAGCCGTCCACGCGGAAGCGAACGTTGAAAACCTTGTCCGGCGTGGGATCGATGAGGATATCGCTGGCCCGCTCGACAATGGAATCGAGCATGATGCCTTCGGTCATATCCTGTATTTCACGGGAGACCTGCTGGTCTTTCTGGGAACCGTAGACCTCGGCGAAACTCCGGCCCGAGGCGTCGAGAAGCTGAATGGACTTGCCGGGATCGCCGGGAAAGAGAATCCGCTTAAATTTGAACGGATTGCCGAAGAATTCCATGATCGCTTCTTTGAGGTCGAGCTGACCGGACTGAATGCGGTTGGTCAGGTCAATGACCCCGAGGATAATCAGCAGGACCGGCCCGATGAAGAGGGCCGCAATATTTGCTACGGGCTTAAAGGGTTTGGAGACAAAAGAGTAATTCTCGATCACTGAAACGCAATATACACACAGGTAGACCCACACCACCAGTACGGCCAGGCGGAGAGGCTGGAAGATCAGCTCCGCGACCGGCAGTTCCTCTACCGGCGTCACCGCCAGCAGTGTTTGTAAAATTTCTCCTGCACCTGCAGTTGGCATATCACGGGTTCCTTATTCACATCGCCCCCCCCGGACCCGTGCATTGTATGGAGAACCGCAGAAGACTGCAAGGATATTTACGGATATATCCGGATCGTGAATTTTTTAACGGAGTGGAAAGACAGGTAAGGCAGGAGGATTAGGCTCCCGCTTCGATGTCCTGGTTCATTTCTTCCATCGCGCTGCGGATGGCCTGTGAAAGGCCCGGTGTGACCGAGGAGAGCCGCTTGATCTCCTGGCTGCTCAGTGGTCCGGCATCATAACGATAGGCGAGCAGAAAACCGAGGGATTTTGCGTTTTTGCCCAGCGGGATTGCTGCGCCGGATACCTTGTTCCACAGCTCGGTGGTTTCTTCCCGGGGATCGGTGATGGTATGCATGTCCTGAATTGCGTGCGATTTTCGAATTTTCTGGCAGACTTCGGGTGTAAACCAGCTTTCGACGGCTGCGGCATCGACGAGATCGCGGCAGGCCTCACAAAGGCCGTGTGTCTCAAATCTGTCTGACTCCCAGAGCCGAATCGCTACATTGAGCGAGCCGATGGATTTCTGCATAGATTTAACGACCTGGCACATCAGCTCGAAGTAATCGCTTTGTCCGATCAGGTCGTTGTAGACCTGGAGCCCAAACTGCATCTCGCGAAGCTGAGCGACAAAATCGCTGTGGATGGAAACCATATCATTGCAGAGAATATCGATCTTTTTCGCCTGTTGATGGCGGATTTTGTTCAGTTTGCTGATCACTCGGCGAGCGCGGGTATTTCTCGGATTGGGCACAGACATATCTCCTAATTTTAAGTTTTCAATGCTCAAATGTCGGCACAACACGATACTTTCTTGAATAGAAAAAAGGGTCAAAAATCGGCTTTTTTCGAGCGATAATAAGCAAATCCGGCATATCAGAATTGGCATCCGGGGGGTGGAAAATGTCACTGGGGGCATTTTGAGGAAAACTTTTTTATTTCCGCCGGATTATCCGGACGTGAAGAGAAAGAGGGCAAATCATTGCGTGAATTCGGATTGCGGGGGATGTTTTTAGCAGCCCGGGGGCATTTTCAGTGTTATCATCGCCCTTGTTCCGGATCCGAGGTGGCTTTCGAGGCGGACTTTTCCACCGTTTAGCTCGATGAGCCGGCGCGCGATGGCCAGGCCCAGGCCGCGTTTTCGCCCGGCGGTTTTGGAGGAGAAGAACGGATCGAAGGCTTTTTCCAGTGTTCTCGGGTCCATTCCCTCCCCGTGGTCTGAGATGGATATTACGATTCGGCCGCTGATTTTTTCCGCGGTGACCTCGATTTGGCCTCCCTGGCCGTTGAGCGATTCGGCGGCATTGATGAGCAGATGGTAAATCGCCAGGCGGAGCTGGCTAGCATCGGCAAATACCGGTCCTGCGTTGTCGAGGTGTTGTTTTACGAGGTTGACCGCCTGGGCGGTGTTTTCGTTTTGGATTTGCTGCCATGCCCGGTCGATCAGCTGCTCGACATTCATCTCGACCGGATCGGGCGTTTCGGGTTTTGCGAATGTCATCAACTCTCCGATCAGGCCGGAGATTTCGTGGCTGCGCTGCTGAATCTGTTCGAGGATGCGTTTGCGTTCGGGGTCCTGTTCGGTTTCATTGAGCAATTGTGCCCGTCCGGAGATGACCGCCAGGGGATTATTGAGTTCGTGGGCGGCGCCGGCGGAGAACTCTGCCATGGCGGCAAAGGTCTGGACGGCCGCGGCGGTTTCACTGCTGCGTTCGAGTTTTTCGACGAGCGAGGAGAAATTTTCCGCCAATCTCATGCGGTTCTGGCATCGCTGGGTTACCGTCAGGACATTGGGAACGACTTTGGCCAGGGCGGTGATTGTTTCCGGGCTGAAATGATAACCGACGGGATAGCCGGGCTCGAAGAACAGGCCCGCAACGTTTTTCTCATCCCACTCAAAGGCTAAGAAGGCGAATCCATCCGGATCGGCGGCCGGCCATATCTCTGTAAGCAGCTCTCCGAGCGGAGGGCAGAGTTTCGCCGGGGCCGTGTCCTGGGTGCGCAGGGCCTGTGCCTGGTCAGGGGAGAGGCTCAGCAGTTTTGAGACCGTTTCGCCGGCGGCGGGTAAACCGACTGCGATGGCGATATCCGCCGGATTGCCCTGGATCGAGATGACCGCGGTGCGACCGGTGCGAAAATGTCCGCGCCAGCAGATCGCTAGTTTTTCCGCGGCTTCCAAGACGGTTTCGGCGGTTTTTGCTTCGCTGAGGATATCGGTTGTGAATTCGAAGAGCCTGGCTTTTTCTTCGATGATCTGCCGGTCGCTGCAGAGTTTGAGGTTCTCTTTGGCAAGGACAGATCCGGCTGCACGCATGTTTTGTTCATAATGGAAGCGATCGGCCTGGCCGACACATTGTGACCAGACTTCTTCGAGCCGCTGGGGCAGAAT
This sequence comes from uncultured Pirellulales bacterium, assembly GCA_964454745.1. Taxonomy (GTDB): domain Bacteria; phylum Planctomycetota; class Phycisphaerae; order Sedimentisphaerales; family Anaerohalosphaeraceae; genus CAYVUI01. Next base: position 13,236 of record CAYVUI010000037.1, read on the forward strand.
TGTGCGGACATGCTCTATTTGTTCCGTGTCTAAATCCAGGCTTTCGCAAAGCCGGGCAAATGCGTGGGAGCTGAGCATGCGGCCCAGTGCGAACTGTTCGAACTGTGTTCGGGCGAGCTGGGCTGCTGCGCGGACCACCCTTGCGGGGCGTTCGCATTCGTTTTGTGCCTTTATGCCCGGATGTGCCATTGAGGCCAGCCAGAGTGTCATGACCATAGGTTCGCCGAACTGCCACTGCTGACCCAGGCGGCGTGCGACAATGTGGCCGTTGGTGTTGATATGTTCGTCCTGGACTTCCTCAAGGGCTTTGTCGAGGATTTGCGACTGGTGCATCATCTGTACGAAGCTTTTGGGCATCAGGTCCGCGAGGGCCAGGTTGCCCATTTCGTAGAGCAGGCCCGCCCAGTAGGCCATTGGACGCTGGTCTTCGGGCAGTGCGAATGCCGCCAGCTGAGCGGAGGCCAGGGCGATTGTGATCATGTAGCGGTTCCAGGCGGAAAAGGAGAACTGCTCGTCGGTGCCTTCGATATCGCGGAAAGGACGCAGGTCGAAAATGGCTTTTCGCAGTACCGACTCGGGAAGCTCGATCACTGCTTTTGAGATATTGGGGATGTCCTGTTCAAAGTCGATACCATGCGACGCGGCCAGTGAAAACATCCGGGCGGCCATCGCGGGGTCGCACTGGATGATTTCTTCGATTCGGGTCCGGTTTATATACTCCCGGCCGGCCTGTTCGAGCAGGGCGCCAGCGCAGGGTTCAAAGCTGACAAGTCCGCTGTATCCGTGCAGTAAAAGATCAATATGCTGCTCCGCGTTGGAAGTAACACCCTTCATCGTACCCTCGTTTTTATCAAACCTCTTGCAGCCGACTACACCAGTTGCAGTACATCTGTTATCTTATCCACCAAAGAAGCGATATTAAACGGCTTCTGAATAAAATCCTCCGCGCCTGCGGTGAGCAGGTCTTCGATCTCGTCGCGGTTGACCACACCCGAGACAATGATAATCCGGGTTGAGGCAAAATCGGGATTTCGCTTGATTGTCTGGCAAACCAGGTTTCCGTTGACGTCCGGCAGCATGTAATCCAGTATGATCAGGTCCGGTTTGAACTGCTGGGTCATGATCCCTGCGTCGTAACCGCTTGACGCTGTTTTTACGTCAAACCGTCCGTCGCGGATCAAAACATCGACCATCAGCTCCAGAATTTCCGGATCATCATCCACCAGCAGTACCTTTTTCTTTCCGCTGTCGAGATTGTCCAGGGGAATGCGGTTGTCTTTCATGAATTTGACCAGACTTTCGCGCGGAATCCTCCGGAAACGCGACCCGGGAATACGAAAACCCTGGAGCCGCCCTGCATCGAAACAACGAATGATCGTTTGCTGGCTTACGTTACAGACTTGCGCCGCCTCGCCTGTCGTAAAAAGGTTCTTCATCTTGCCATCCTTGTTAAAATGATTGTTCCCAGCCCAATAGAGAATATCCTGTTTTCTCTATTTTATCTTAATTAAAGTATCGGCTCTGTGCTTTGTCAAGGATGAATTTTTAAACAAAAAATTCATTATCAGCCTTGGGAGGGGCGTTTTTATGGGAAATCTCTATGTATCAGCTACTTAGAATGATCCATAAAACGGAAAATAGTCAAAAAAAGATGCAAAATATACCCTTAAGGGTAGTAAATTTCCGCGCGGAAACCTGTATTTTTCTATTTCAAGGATATTTGCCGCGTAAAAAAAGGGAATTTTCAGTCGGAAGCACTATACAATAACACCAATAGGTTCCCCTTGCATTGGAACAATTGGCTGTGGTATAAAGGTTTTTTGGAATAATAACAAAAAAGACATTTGGAATACGGATTTTATGAAATCATTTTTGCAGGATACGATCACCCGGGCCGGTGAAATTTCGCTGGAATACCGGGAAAAGCTGACCGAGATTGAGGTGAATCGTAAATCGCCCAAGGATCTGGTAACCGAGGCGGATGTCGCGGTCGAACATTACATCGTCGAACAGATCAAGAAGCACTACCCGGATCACTCCATCCTTGGTGAAGAGAGCGGCACGCACAGCGGCAATGAGTACCAGTGGATTATTGATCCGATTGACGGGACGGCGGGGTTTGTGCACTGCCATCCTTTTTATTCGGTCTCTGTCGGGCTGAAAAAAGGCGATGAGCTGATCCTCGGGGCGGTTTTTGTGCCGGTCCTGGGGGAGTTGTTCCTTGCGCAAAAAGGCGATGGGGCGACGCTTAATGGTACGCCGATCCATGTTTCTACCCGGACAAACCTAAGTGAGTGCATGATCGGGACGGGTTTTGCCTGTCTGCGGGAGGATTTTACCGAGAATAACCTGCCGTATTTCGTTGAAATCGCGCCAAAAGTGCGAGGGATGCGGCGGCATGGCTCGGCGGCGGCGGACCTGGCATACGTAGCCTGCGGACGGTTTGACGCATTCTGGGAATTGAACCTGAAGATTTACGACATTGCGGCCGGGGCGATCCTCGTGCAGGAGGCAGGGGGGAAAGTGACGGATTTTGCCGGAGGAAGTGAGGGAATGCCGATGGAAGTACTTGCAGCTTCCGAGGCGATTTACCCGGACCTTCAAAAGATTATTGAAAAAGTCAAACAACAGGCCGGGTTCGGCAGTAAGGATTAATATGACAGAGAATGGTAATCATAATCAGCAGACGACGAACGAAAATCCGCCGCAAAAGGGTAATTCCCTATCAGCAAAGCATAAGAAAAAGAAGAATCATCTCAGGACGGTTCTTATCATTGTTTTTGTCGTGGCGGTTGTACTGCTTTGGGAAGAGGTGCTGGAAGACCGCGTGATTCCCAAGCGGTTTGGCCAGGTCGTTCCCGGGCTTCTGTGCCGAAGCGGGTATATCTCTGAGCCCCTGATCGAAAAGGTTCTTACGAAGCACAAGATCGATCTGATTGTTGATCTCACCAATGATGTTCCCGAGGACAAGCGCAAGCAGGCCGAGAAAGAGATTGCAGCGGAGCTTGGTGTGGAGATCCAGCGGTATCCCCTGGCGGGCAACGGCACGGGTGATTTTGATACGTATGCCGATGCGGTGGTTGCGGTGACGAGATCCGTGCAGGATCAGCGGCCCACGCTGGTGCACTGTGCGGCCGGTTCGCAGCGGACCGGCGGTGTGGTGGCGTATTACAGGCTGCTTGTTGAAGGGAAAAGCCCGGAATTTGTCATCAAGGAGATGAAAAAATACGACTGGGAGGAAGAAGACGTCGATCTTCTTAATTATGTCAATGAGCACATGGCACAGATGGCCGAGGTTCTCAAACAAAACGGCCTGATCGAAACCATTCCCGATCCGCTGCCAAAACTCAAGCTTTAATCTTCCGATTGTTCCCAATGTAAACGAACGAGGACGAATCCCTGGTTGAGCCGGCCGGTGAAGTTGTAAATTATTTCCGGATTTGCGTTCAGGAAGAATCCCTCTTCACGCAGGTCTTTGTAGATATTGTCCCACAGGAGGAGATATTTGACGCTGCTGTCGATTTCTTTCTTGTCTGTCAGGTAGATCAGCGGCTCTTCCACATAGAAAAAGAAGGTCTGGAATCCCGGTTTATAGGCATAGAGCGCTTCGCCGACCTCACGGAGCTGGTTTAGCTGCGTGCCCACGGGGCGGTGGATATCTTCGGCTTTGATCAGGCTCATGCCGTATACGCTGTAATGGAGTACGAACAGGGCAGTGGTCAGGGCGGTCAGCCTTGCCAGCTTGTTGACGGTTTTGAGTGATTTTCGATGTACGGTAATGTAACCGGCGAATGCGACGGTAAGGCCTGTGACGGCCGCGGCACCAAAGGCGCTGGATACTTCGAGCGTGCCGGTGAGCATTGCCCCGGCGGCAACGATGGAAAGTATTCCGCAGCCCATCAGGGCGACCAGGATAATTCCGCGCCACATGCGGTCTGATTTAAACAATTCGTTATGCTGGCTCATTGCCCAGCCCAGCAGCACGCTGGCCAGGCCGAATATCGGCAGTGAATATCGCGGCATCATATTGGGCATTGCGTCGATTAAAACGAAGCTTACGACCAGGCCGATGGCGGCTCCCTTGTAGATTTTTCGAGGCTCGGATTCGATGCGTCCGATCAGGCGTTTGTCCCACATGGCCGGGACGAACAGAAGCCAGGGCAGGAAGTTGACCAGTGACATGACGATATTGCGGGCCCAGTAGCCGTAGTTCGGCTGGGAGGTGGTGACCCGTCCGGACATCTGGCCGGTCATGGTGTCGATCATGGCCTGGCCCTCGCGGGCATGCGCGGACCAGAACCAGCCGCCAAAGAGCGCGGCGATCAGGACCAGTGCCCCGAGGTGCCCGAGGTTGATGATTGACCGCCACCGTCCGCACCATAGAGCTGCCAGCAGCACGGGAACATAGAACATCAGCAGGATCAGCGGGCCTTTAACGAACATTCCGAGGGAAAGCAGCAGACCCGGTACGAGCCACATCTCCCAGTGGCTGCGTTTTCGGATGAATGCATCGAGCCACCAGAGCTGGGCGGCCCCGGTCAGGCAGATATAAACGGTTTCGATCTCGATGAGCCGTCCCTTTTCGATCAGGCTGATGTTGGTGAGAAAGACAATGGATGCGATCAGCTTGCCGGAGATGCTCAGCCAGTTGCCCGTTCTCCAGACGATCAGCGATACGAAGCCGAGAGCGAACAGTACAGAGACCAGGCGGGCGGACCATTCGGCGATTTCGCCCGTGGCTAAAAAGGAGGCCGCGATCAGCCAGTTGATGCCGGGCGGTTTGTTGTAGTAAGCTTCGCCGCCGATTTGTGGTACGAGCCAGTCGCCGGTCTGGAGCATTTCGACCGCGGGCAGGCTGCGCCGGCCTTCTTCTCCGCGAAGTTCCGGGCCGCCGAGGCTGGGCAGGTAGATTAACGCCCAGATCAGGACCAGGAAGGCGAATATCCTTTGCCGTGTCAAGTCCAGGGGGTGTTTTTTGGAGTCCATTCTTGCGTCCATCAGGTATCTCCCGGGCTTTTGGGTGGAGTGCTTAGCTGGATCAGTTCGTAGCCGCCCTTGATTCGTTCGTCAAATTCCACGAGTCTTCGAGGGTGGCGTGATGTGTAGGCTTCCGTGTCATTTAGTTCATCGCGATGGAGTTTTTCGATGAGCATAAATTCCACGTTTTGGTCAATATCTTCAGGTTCGAAAATATGTTTGAAGGGCTTGCGGACGTAGAAGAGCCAGGTTTCGTATTCCGAGCTGTAGATATAAATGGTCTCATTGTCAGGTACGGCGGCGTGCACTTTCGCAAGTGTCGGGCGGAATTTTTCGGTTCGGGCGGTGTAGGCATCCATGAACAGCCAGCCGAACTGGACCACCACGACGCCGATCACCGCTGCGGTGGCAAGGCCCAGGCTGACCGGGCCGTTTAACTTTTTGCGATTCAGGAACATCCAGCTCGCGGTTGTGACGGCGATCCCAGCGGCCAGGATGCTGTAAATATCCAATGAATCCATGGATGCTTCCAGTGCCAGGCCCGCGGCAGTGCCGGCTATGGATGCGAAAAGCAGAACGATCAGCATCCACTTCCAGACTTGGCCGCCGGCGCCAAGGTGGTCATGGTATGACAGGGCCCAGCCGAGTGCAATTGCCGCGATGCCGTATACAGGTAAAACGTATCGTGTTTCCGTCTGGGGCATCAGCATAATGACGAGGTAACCGATGATCATGCCCATTCTTGCGCCGCGGAAAAAGCTCGCCTGCTCGCCGTCAAACTTGCCGATGATTTGCCTGTCCCACAGTACGGGCAAAAAGAAGATCCAGGGGGCAAAGGAATACAGGCTCTCGAAAATATTTTCGGCCCAGTAGCCAAAGCTTTTGGGCAGAAAGCGAAGCAGGATATCTCCGGTCAGCGTGCCGGCCATTTCCTCCTGCGAATACTGCATCGGGCCCAGGTATGCCCAGCCGTAATTCATGCCTATAAGAATCAAAATCGCGATCCCGTGCCAGATACTCAGTACGCTTGTCCAGCGTTTTGTGTAAATCGCAACCGAGAGGATAACAGCGTAAAAGAACAGCAGAATCGGCGGTCCCTTGACCAGCATGCCGTAACCAATCAGCAAACCCGGCACCAGCCACAGGCCAGGGCCTTTCCATTTGAGTGAAAATGCTCCCATCCACCACAAAACCGCCGCGCAGGTCAGTGTGACGAAAATCGATTCAATCTCGATCTGCCGGCCTTTATCGACCAGCCCGATTGCGGTCATATAGATGACTGCCGTAAGAACACGCCCGCCCTCGGTTAAAAACCGCCCCGGGCCGAACATTGCCAGGGTAACAAAACCCAGAATCCCCACAACGGAAACCAGCCGGGAACTCCACTCATTCTGGACCCCTGTAATCATGTACGACGCCGCTACCAGCCAGTTGATGCCGGGGGGTTTGTTAAAATACGGCTCGCCGGCGATGTAGGGCATCATCCATTCGCCTTTTTCGAGCATTCGCACGGCTGGGAGGGTTCGGTGGGCCTCTTCACCGCGAAATTCCGGCGTTCCCAGGCCCGGCAGGTAGATTGCTGCCCACAATAACACCAGCAGGGCAAACGTTTTATATCGTCCGAGCTGCCATTTTTCCATTCCGTCGGCCGTTACCGCGTCCATTTCTCTGACTTCCCTTTCAAACAAATAACGCTTAAAACCGCGAATATACCCCAAAATTGTCCGTCTATAAATATAAAAATTGCCTCAATTGCCCCCTCACACTATACTAAATCGCTTCAATGAGCCGATAAAAACAAAAACACGAGACCAAAAGGCCTGTTATACCCTTGAGGGTAGTAAATTTCCGCGAGGAAAATTGTAATTCCCTATTACAAGGGTAGTTACCGCGGGTTAAACGGGCATTTTCTATCGAAAGCAGTATAAATATAGATAAGTTTATGGAGAGACACAATGTTTGACGGATCAAACCACGACCCGGAGATTTATATTTCCGTGGTCGCTGCGGCCTATAATGAAGAAGAAAATTTGCCCGCCCTGATCGAACAGATCAACACAGCAATCGATGCCACCGGCCATGACGGCGAGATTGTCATTGCCAATGACGGCTCGACGGACAATTCGCTGACTCTGCTAAAGGAACTCAAGCAGAAATATCCCCGGCTGCGTGTGTATACCCTGGTTCCCAATTCCGGGCAGACAGCGGCGTGGGATGCTGCACTTAAACAGGCCCGAGGGCGGTATATTGCCACGCTCGACGCGGACTTGCAGAATGACCCGGCGGATATCCCCAATATGCTCAAGTTGATCGAAAATGACGAGTGTGACCTGGTTAACGGCTGGCGTGCGAACCGCAATGATCCGTGGATCCGGCTGGTCTCGACGAAAATCGCCAACGGCCTGCGAAACCGCCTGACCAAAGAGAATATCCATGATTCGGCCTGCGGGCTGAAGGTGTTCAAACGCGAGTGCCTGGCGGATATCAAGCTGTTTACCGGTTTGCACCGCTTTATCCCGACGCTGGTTAAGCTCGAGGGCTACCGTGTGAAGGAGATCGAGGTCAATCACCGGCCGCGGACGGCGGGAGTGGCCAAGTACGGTGTTTCCAACCGTATTTTCAAGGCGTTGCGCGATACATTTGCGATCCGCTGGATGCAGAGCCGCCATTTCAGCTACAAGCTCGAAGAAATGGAGTAGATCATGTTTGAAAAACTCTTTGCAAACCTGGATATGCTGTTTATCTGCCTGGGGCTGCCGGCCCAGCTTATTTTTACCTCGCGTTTTGTCGTACAGTGGCTTCATTCGGAGAAGCATAAGAAAAGCGTGATTCCTACAATTTTCTGGTGGCTAAGCCTTGCCGGTTCCATCGGGCTGCTTAGTTACGGTCTGCTTCGCGGCGAGCCGATTTTGGTGCTGGGCCAGTCGATGGGTTCGGCGATTTATGCACGAAACCTTGTATTGATCTCCCGGGAAAAGAGCAATCCTGAAACCACCGAGCACAAGCGGGAAACCGAGCCGATTGGGGCCGAAGAGATTGACGACGATTAAGTTACCGGCCGGGGGATAATTTCGTCTTTACGAAGAAAAGCTCCATCTTTTTTCTTGACATTTCACACGCTTTGTGTATAATGCCTTTCGGAATTGAGGAAAATACTCATTTGGAACTGCGGGAGTGTTTTATATTTATGCGGTTTCGTTGCGGGAGTGATTTGTACCCATTGTCAGGAACAGAATTGCGGATAGGTTGCGCGCTATGTGCTGCGCAGTGAATAGAAGTGTTGCGAATAGGAGCTTGAATGATGAAAAGGATTTATGTAACCGCCCTGATTGTTTTTGTATTGCCTTTGTGTGCCGTCGCGGATGATTTCGGCTCGGGTCCGGAGGCGTTCAGTATTGATTTTGTGCCGATTTCCGGCCAGAGCAACCCCGGCGAGGGTGCGGGGATTGTCGATTATGACTACCGGATCGGGATGTGTGAGATCAGTAATGACCAGTGGAATAAATTTGCAAATGTTTACGGTGAGCCGGACGGCAGCCCCCCGGAGGCGTATGACAATGATTCGTTTTGGACGAATGCCGCTTTTCCGGCTAATTATGTAAGCTGGCTGGAGGCGGCCCAGTTTGTCAACTGGCTTAACGCCGATGCCGGCTGCGGACCCGCGTATAAATTTACCGGAACGCCGGGACTTTTGGGATATACGTTTGAGCAGTGGATGCCCGGCGACGATGGTTACAACCCGGACAACCCGATGCGGAATTTAAACGCGAAGTATTTTCTGCCTTCGGAGAATGAATGGCTAAAGGCTGCGTATTTCAACGGTTTGGAAATGCAGACGTATGCAACCGCGGGAGATGTTCTGCCCGGTGCCGGATCGGCCTGCAACTATAACTTTGTGGTTCAGGGGCTTTGGAATGTGGATTCCGGTGATGTGGAGCTAAACGGCACTTATAATATGATGGGCAATATCGGTGAATGGACCGAGACGCTTAATGGCTCGGGTGAAAACCTGATTCACGGCGGCAACTTCGGGGATAACGAACTGAAACTTCGTTCGTCCTATTCGACCGCGGCCGACCCGTGGTACGATGATTTTATGGGCTTTCGCGTGGCGGCGGTGCCCGAGCCTTGTTCGCTGGCGATTTTTGGCCTTGGGATCTGCCTGGTCACAAAGCCGGGAAGAAATCGGCATTACGACTAGAGGGCACCTAAAAACAAATCATGAGACGGATGCTAAATACTCCGAACCGAAGGGGGCTAACCAATGCCCCCTTTTTTATTGCCTGTGGTTTATGAATTTCGTTTGAGGAGGCCTTTTGAATACATGAAGGCCCCAAAATAGTCTTCCTGTTCCGGAGATTTTGAACATTTCTGTGGATTTATGGATCAATTTAAGCAATAATTCTTTAACGATCAAGTTGGACTGCAAGCATTATCAGGATCGATGGGGGCAGAACCGCGATTGGAAGTTAAAAAAATACTGGGGAAATCATGAAGTTGGCTAAAACTTTGTATATACCGCTCGTTTTGGCCTTTGTTTTTGGGGCGGGTTGCCGTAAAAGTCCCCCGCAAGCCGCTGATCCCGACAGCGAAGCCCAACGTTCCCGGGAATATAACCCATCCTGGCCGGTGTATCGATATTCGGAAAATCTCAGTGGATATGTGCAAGTTGATTGCGGGCAGGACTTTACGCTGGCCTGGCGGTTTAATGCCGGCGGGGCGGTCAAGGCCTCGGCGGTCGTTGAGTCAGGATTGGTCTTTATCGGCTCAAAAAGCGGGATTTTTTATGCCGTTGACCTGAAAACCGGACAAGAACAGTGGAGATTTAAGGCAGGTGATGCGATTGAGGGCACCGCCTGCATTTCATCGGGCAAGGTGTACTTCGGGGCTGCGGATTCGCAGGTGTACTGTCTGGATATGAATACCGGACAATTGCAGTGGAAAATCAAGGTTGAGGCGAAAGTACTTGGGGCGATCAATCGGTTTCAGTCCCGGGATGGTAGGCAATATGTGGTTTTCGGCAGTTATGACAGCCGGCTGTATTGCCTGGATGCTGTGACGGGGGATACAGTTTGGAGCTACGAAGCCGAAAGCTATATTAATGGTGCCGCGGCGATTGAGGGGGGCAGGATGGCTTTTGGCAGTTGTGACGCCATGGTCCGCATTTTGACGGCGATGGAGGGCGAATTGGTCCTCTCGATTGATACGGGGGCTTATATTCCCGGTTCCTGCGTGCTGGATCAGGATTTTGTGTATGCGGGCAATTATGATAATCGGTTGATTAAAGCGAACGCAGAAACCGGAGAAATCGTATGGAGTTTTACTGATGCCGAAGGGCCTTTTTTTGCAGCCCCGGCGGTGAGTTCTGATTATGTAATTGCGGCTTGTCAGGATAAAATGGTTTACGGTCTGGATAGAGAAAGCGGAGAAAAGGCGTGGTCTTTTGCGGGCCTGGATGCTGTCAACAGTTCGCCGATTGTCTGTGGTGACAAGGTGATATTCGGGTGTGATGACGGCAGAATTTACCTGGTGAATCTCGAGGACGGTGAGATGCTCTGGTCATATCATACGACTTCGCCGATTCAGTCTTCGCCGGCTTATGCGGGGGGGATGCTTATTGTGGGCAATGATGACGGTATTGTATGGGCTTTTCAAGATAGCGGGGGTCGAAATTGAAGATTGCTCAGTTGACACCGGGTTCCGGTAAAAATTTTTACTGCGAGAACTGTCAGCGGGACCTTGCGGCGGTCAAGGCACTTCGCAATATGGGTTGTGATATCCTGATGATGCCTTTGTACCTCCCTCTGCAGGCGCCGGAGGATGAAAAGCCGGCCAATGCGCCGATTTTTTTCGGGGGGATCAATGTATACTTGCAGCAGAAACTTTCGTGGTTTCGTAAAAGCCCAAGATGGCTGGACAAGCTTTTTGATATGCCCAGGCTTTTAGCAATGGTCAGTAACCGCTCAACGATGGTAGATGCGAAAAGCCTTGGCGAGACGACGTTGTCGATCCTGTCAGGGGAAGACGGCAGGCAGGTCAAGGAGCTCAACCGGCTGGTCGAATGGCTTGCCCTTGCGGAAAATAAGCCGGATGCGGTTTGCCTCTCGAATATCCTGCTGGCGGGTTTGGCCCGGGAAATTCGCAATCGACTGAAAATTCCCGTCGTCTGTTTTCTGCAGGATGAGGATGAGTTTGTCGATCAGCTCCCGGATGATTATCGAAGGAAAACATGGGAACTTTTACAAAACCGCAGTGAAGATATCGATTTGTTTATTCCCGTAAGTGAGTATTACAAAACTTTCATGCAGGAGCGGCTTGGGCAGCCGGAGAATAAATTTAAGGTGGTTTCGATGGGGATCGATGTTTCGCAATATATGCCGCGAGAGCAATCGCCGGCGGATTTGAGTATTGGGTATCTTTCGCGGATGTGCCCGGGCAAGGGGCTTGATCTTTTGGTGGAGGCTTTTGTTTTATTGAAACGAGATCGGGGCTATACAGGTCTTCAACTCAAGGTTGCCGGCGGGCTGGCAGGGGAGGACCATGTTTTTGTTGAAAAGTTAAAGGCGGACATCAGGAAAGAGGGATTTGAAGAAGCTGTGGAGTTTTTCCCGTATGTAGAGGGCAAGGCCAAGCATGATTTTCTGCGAAGTGTATCGGTGGTTTGTGTTCCGGAGAAACGGCCCGCGGCCTATGGTCTTTATGTTTTGGAATCCATGGCCCTGGGTGTGCCGGTGGTCCAGCCCCGGGAAGGGGTGTTTCCTGAACTGCTGACGGGGGAAGATTCGGCGGGAGTTTTATACAGCCCCAATACTGTACCGCAGCTTGCCGATGCGCTGGAGGGCTTGTTGTCTGATCGGGAGAAACTTGCCGAGACGGGAGCGAAGGCTCGCAGGCATGCGGAGCAGCGATTTGATGTTTCCTTTTCCGCGGAAAAACTCCGGGAGATTTACCAGGAAGTTGCGGGGCAGATATGTTAGAGCTAAACGATGTGACAAAACGGTATCCCTCGCCGAAAGAGGCCGAAGATTTGCTCGTGCTGGACCAGGTGTGCCTGAAAGTCGAGGCGGGGATGTCTATGGCTGTGGTGGGGCCTTCAGGCTGCGGCAAGAGTACGCTGCTCAATATCATGGGGGCGCTGGATAAACCGACGGCGGGGCAGGTGATCTTTCGGGGGCGGAGATTTGATGAGCAGGAAGATCGCGAGTTGACGGAGCTGCGCCGCACGGAGATCGGTTTTGTGTTTCAATTGCATCATTTGCTCCCGCAATGTACGGTTCTGGAAAATGTGCTGCTGCCGACACTTGCGGATAAGCAAACGCCGTTGAGGCAAAAGAGAGAAAAAGCAGTCTCTCTGCTGGAGAAGGTCGGTTTGGGGGATTTTGGGGATTACAGTCCGGGCCGTCTTTCCGGCGGTCAGAGGCAGCGGGTTGCCGTGGCGAGGGCACTAATTAACTCGCCCGGGCTTTTACTGGCCGATGAGCCGACGGGCTCTTTGGATATGCATACCTCGCAGAGCATTATGGATTTGCTTTGCGGCCTGAACCGCGATGAGGGGCTTGCAATGGTCCTGGTGACGCATTCGCTGGAGCAGGCCGAGAGGATGCAGGTTGTCAGGAAACTGAAGAACGGCAAACTTGAAGATATGAAATAAGCAGACGCCAATGGGGATTTGAGAAGACGCATGAAGGTTTCACAGCTTTTATTGAAATCACTGCTGCATTATCGGGGCATTCATGTCAGTGTCGCCGCATCGGTAGCGGTGTGTACGGCTGTGCTGGTTGGTGCTTTGATTGTCGGGGATTCGGTTCGATACAGCCTGGTGAAAACTGCTGAATTTCGGCTGGGGGATACACGGTTGGCGATGGTGCGCCAGGATGGATTTTTTACGGATAAACTGGCCGGGAAGCTTTCTATGGATTTAGAGGCCGAAGGTGCCGGGATTCTTTACCTGACTGGAAGTGTTTCGACGGGTGATGGAAGCCGTGTGGTTAACCAGGTGAATGTCTACGGGATTGATGCGAACTTTTATAATGTTATGGGCACGACGAAGCCGACCGGGACAGAGGCCGGGGGCAAGCTATGGATGAATACTGCCCTGGCACAAAGGCTGGGCGTGAGTGCGGGGGAGGAACTGATCCTGACGGCGGCCCGGCCCGGTGAGATGGCGGGACGAGATGCGCTTTCTTCCGGAAATGATCCGAGCGCAAGTTTTCGTATGACGGCAGGGGAGATGGTTTCGAGAGAGAATTTTGGGTGGTTTGCCCTTCGGGCGAATCAATCACAGCCGCTCAATGTATTTGTCGATCTCGCGTTTCTGCAAAGGCAACTGGACCTGCCCGGCAAAGTTAATCTTTGTCTTATGGCGGATACGGAGAATAAGCTGACGGTCGAGCAGGCGGAGCAGAGTATAAAAAGGAATCTTTCTACAGCGGACCTCGGGTTAGGCATTTCGCAGGAAGGCGGGCTGTTTCGGATTCAGTCGGATTCTGTCTTCATTCCTGAGCCGATTGTTGATGTGCTGATGGAAATGGATGATGATGCGGCGGGGATTTTGACCTATTTTGTAAATGAGATTTCGACAGGGGAGCGATCCACGCCCTATTCGATGGTCTCGGCTGTGTCGGAGACTGGGGTTTTTCGAGACATTGTTCCGGGAGGTGAGAATAAGACTGCGATGCCGGGGATTACCCTTACGGACTGGATCGCGGAGGATTTGCAAGCCGGGCCGGGAGATTCCCTGACGATTGCTTATTATGTTTTGACGGATGATTTTCTTCTCGAACAGCGGGAGCATTCCTTCGTTGTCGATTCCATTGTGCCGATCAGTGCCGCCGGAGTGGATGCTTCGCTGATGCCGGCATTTCCCGGTTTGCAGGATGTGGATAACTGCCGCGACTGGAGTTCACCGGTCCCGATTGATTTCGCAAGGATTCGTGACAAGGATGAGCAGTACTGGGACGATTATCAGGGTACGCCCAAGGCGTTTGTGAACCTGGATACGGGCCAAAAACTGTGGGCGGGTCGTTATGGAAGCCTGACGGAGGTGCGTATCCCGGGAGGGGGGCGGTCGAAGGCGGGTTTATCTAAAGAGATTCTCTCCAAAGTGAATCCCGCAGCCGTGGGGCTGTTTTTTGCGGATGTCCGCGAACCGGCTTTGCGGGGGGCGTCCGGTTCGACGGATTTTGGGCAGTTGTTCCTTGGATTGAGTATGTTTCTTATTTTTTCGGCTGTAATTCTTATCGCCCTGACCTTCGCGCTGGGGATCGAGAGTCGAGTGGAACAGATCGGGCTGCTGACTGCGGTGGGGATCCCGTTTTCGATGATCCGGAGGCTGTATCTTTGTGAGGGGATTGTCATTGCGGTGGTTGGAGCGGCGGCGGGTGTGTTTTTGGGTATCGGCTATACGAAAGTCCTGATTTGGGCGTTAAACGGACCCTGGGGGGGAGCGATTGCAGGGGCTGATTTGTTTTTTCATGCAGGCGTTTCGAGCCTGTGGATTGGCGGGCTGTCCAGTATTGTGTTGTCTATCGCGGTGGTGTGGCTGCGGATTAAAAGTACGCTGAAAACCAGTGCGGTCCAACTGCTTGCCGGCGGTGCGGATTCACAGTTTTTTGCCGGTGAAAAGCAGGGCAGAGGTATTTTGTTCCTTCGGGCGGTTTATGCGGTCCTGCTGTTTGGTGCGGTTGTGATGGTTTACCTTGGCCTGCGATATTCCGGACTGGCGACGGGTTCATTTTTCGCTGCCGGGGGTCTGCTGTTAGTGGGTATGATCCTGTTAACGATGGATATTCTCAAGTCCGTGATTACGTCCAGCCGTTTTGCACTGAAGTGCTACCTGGGGCTTGCGATCAAGAACGCCGGAATCAAGCCCGGGCGAAGCCTTGCCGTAATCGCGCTGATTGCGAGCGGGACGTTTATGGTTACTGCGGTCGGCATCAATGGCGATATGCAGGTCCGGAACCCGCGGGCGAGAGAATCGGGCACAGGCGGATTTGAGTTATACGCGAGGTCTTCGATTGGGATTGTTGAGAATGTAAACAGTGAAAAGGGCAGGGCAAAGCTGGGGCTGTCATTTGAGGATATAGATGTCGAATTTATCCAGTGCCGTCTTCATGAGGGCGATGATGCAAGCTGTTTGAATTTGAACCGGCCGCAGAAGCCTTCGGTCCTCGGGGTGGATAGTGATCGGCTGGCAGAGCTTTGCGCGTTTTCTTTCAGCCAGGTACTTGAGGGGAAAGCAGATGATCAGAGCCCATGGGAATTATTAAGGGATGGCGACCCGGATGATACCGTAGTGCCGGCCATTGCGGATTACGCGACTTTGACGTGGTCGCTGGGGAAAAAGGTCGGGGATGTCATGGAGTACCGCAACGGCAAGGGTGAGAACATATCGCTTCAGTTTGTCGCGGCAGTAAAGAATTCGATTTTGCAGGGCAGTGTCATCATTTCGAATCAATCATTTATGGAGCAGTTTCCGGATGATTATCCGTTCCGGGTTTTTCTTGTCGATGTCGAACCGGCGGATTCAGAGGGTGTGAATGAGGTTTCCAATACGCTGTCAAGGCGATTGCAGGATTACGGCCTGGAAAGTATATCGACGTCTGAGCGGCTGGGTATGTTTCAGCGTGTGCAGAATACGTATATTTCGATTTTTCAGCTCCTGGGCGGGCTCGGGATAGTGCTGGGGACGATTGGACTTGGGTTTATCGTGATCCGAAATGTTCTTGGCAGAATGGGCGAACTGGCTATGATATGGGCAATTGGTACTGATCGCAGGGAAATTCGAAATATGGTATTTTGCGAACATATTCTATTGCTTATCTATGGGGCGGTTGCGGGGCTGGTGACCGCGGTGGTCGCGGCGTACCCTGCGGCGGCGGCTGCGGATGCCCGTGTGCCGGTTTTGGGTATTGGATTAATGGTGGCGGCAATTATGGTCAGCGGTGCGGTTTGGGCCTGGCTTGCAGTGTGTTTTGCATTGCGGGGAGATTTGATGGGGGCTCTTCGTAATGAGTAAACCGCGAAGCTATGGGAAAATACAAATCTGGCTGATTCGTTTGATTCCGCTTGGGATTGCAATTGCGGGTATTGCTGCCGTTTCCTACCTGGTTATTTCTGTAAGGCCTCCGCAGATGGAACCGAGGCTGCCGGGGGCAGATAATGCGCCGGTTCGGGATGAATCTGCAGAGCAAATTGAGATTACGGGCACTTTTGAAAAAGGCACTGCTGAGCCTTCGGAACTTCCGGGCCGATGGCCGTGGTTTCGCGGGTCAGGACATGACGCCATCGCGGCCGATGGCGATGTAAAACTGCTGGACAAGTGGTCTCAAAATGGCCCCGAGGTTTTGTGGTCCATGGATGTCGGGGAGGGCTATGCAGGGGTGGCGGTTTTAAACGGCATGGGCTATATGATCGATTATGACCGTGAGGAGCAGCTCGATGTGGTCCGTTGTTTTTCGCTTGAAAACGGGGAAGATATCTGGCGGTATTCGTACCCGGTGAAAATCAAGCGGAACCACGGGATGAGCCGTACGGTTCCGGCGGTGACGGATGAATATGTAGTCGCAATGGGTCCGAAATGTCATGTAACGTGCCTGGATTCGAGGACGGGCGAGTTTAAGTGGATGCTCAATCTGCCTGTGGAATACGGTACGACGGTTCCGCCGTGGTATGCCGGGCAATGTCCGTTTATCGAGCAGGGCAGAGTGATTCTGGCCCCGGCCGGTCCGGAAGTGATGATGATGGCGGTGGATTGCGAGAGCGGGGAGATTGCCTGGGAATGTGCCAACACGATGGGCTGGACGATGACGCATTCTTCGATTATCCCGATGGAAATCGGGGGGCAAAGGATGTATCTTTACTGCGCCAGCGGTGGAATTCTTGGGGTAGGGGCGGAAAATGGCGAATTGCTGTGGCAATCGGATGAGTGGAGGATTCGCATTGCGAATATCCCGACCCCGGTGCCTGTGGACGGCCAGCGGATATTTTTGTCCGGCGGGTATAATAGGGGCAGCGTGATGATGAAGGTGCAGCCAGAGAATGGAGCCCTGAAACCGGAGGTTTTGTATTCGCTTGAGCCGGAAACGTTCGGATCCGACCAGCAGACCCCGATTTATTACGAGGGGCATATTTACGGGGTGCGGCCGGACGGGCAACTGGTCTGCATGGATACACGGGGAAATATCCTGTGGGCGAGCGGTTCGCAGAACAAATTCGGACTTGGGCCTTATATGATTGTAAATGATCGGATTTATGTGATGAATGACAGCGGGCTGCTTTCGATGGTTCGGGCTGGGAGCGGGGCTTTTGAGCTGCTGGACCAGGCAAAAGTGCTCGATGGGCACGATTCGTGGGGGCCGATGACGTATTTTGCCGGGCGGCTGATTGTTCGGGACTTAGTGACTATGAAATGTATACAAATCGGTGATTGAGCGGAATGTTGGTAAATCGGTCCGGATTTTGTACAATGAGATTATGAGCTCAAAAAAAACAGGGAAAATTTGGTCGATTTTGACGGGAGTTCTCCTTGTCGTTGTGATTGGGATTGCGATTGCGGCTGTCGTGAAATTTGACGCGACGGGCAGGGAGAAAACGCAACTTCCGGGGGATTATCTGTATTCGATTGAGAATTTGGGCTCGATTGATCCGGGCCTGATTGTATATCAATCCGAGGGGCGAGAGATCGATACCGGATTTGAGGATTCACGGGCGATTGCGGTGGATGAGGCAGGGCTGATTTATGTTGCGGGCGGCCGGGGGGTGCATGTTTTTTCACAGTTTGGGGAGATGGTTAAGAGGATAGATTTTGACGAGACGCCGACGGCGCTGTGCATACATGAAGGCGTGCTGTACCTGGGGATGGACAACTTTGTACGGGTGTACCGCCTCGAAGATGAGAGCTGGGCCGACTGGGAGCGGGAAAATGAACGGGCGTTTTTTACGAGTATTGCGGTGGATAAGGAGAATGTGTTCGTTGCGGATGCGGGCAACCGGGTGGTGTTGCGGTATGACCGGCGCGGGGAGATTCTCAACCGGATCGGCGAAAAGGATGCGGAGCGGAATATCCCGGGCTTTGTGATCCCGAGTCCTTTTTTTGACCTTGCAACCGCCCAGGATGGTTTGCTTCGCGTGGTTAATCCCGGGCGGCACAGGATCGAGGCGTATACGTATGATGGAAGCTTTGAATTTTCGTGGGGAAAGTATTCCCCCGAGGTGGCGGGTTTTTGTGGGTGCTGCAATCCGGCGAATATGGCGATCCTCGATGACGGTAGGTTTGTTACCGCGGAAAAAGGGCTGACGAGGGTCAAGCTTTATACGATTGATGGAGAATTTGAGGCTGTGGCGGCCGGCCCGGGTCAGTTGCTAAAGAATGCGGACAGTTACAGGATCAGCGAGTTTCCGCAGGATGCGAAAAAGACGCTGTTTGATCTTGCGGTGCTGGGTGAGAACATATTCGTCCTGGATATCGCGGAGAATCGAATTTTGACATTTGTTCCGAAATGAAATTGATTATGGGAAACAGAAAAACCAATCGAAGGGATGCCCTCAAGGCCGTGCTCCGGTACGGCGCGGCGGCTGTGTTTTGGGCAGGGGGGTTCTGGCTGACACAACGACAATCGGACGGTTCGGGTCAGGATTCTTTTTGCGGCACGTCGGGCGG
This sequence comes from uncultured Pirellulales bacterium, assembly GCA_964454745.1. Lineage (GTDB taxonomy): Bacteria > Planctomycetota > Phycisphaerae > Sedimentisphaerales > Anaerohalosphaeraceae > CAYVUI01. Next base: position 31,873 of record CAYVUI010000037.1, read on the forward strand.
GAGTTGTTCCAATTGCGGGATGTTTGCCAATTGCGGTTTGCCACGGGCCCTTTCGCAGAAAAACGAAATGCAAAAGCAGAACCAATAGGTTACGTTTAAGAGTAGAGCATGGATACAAACGGAAAAAATCAAAAGCTCTCCCGCAGAGAAGTTATTTGCAAGACGGCGTGGGGGTTGTCGGGTGCAGCCCTTGCGGGTGTGGGGATTGTTCTTGGGGCGCATTCGAGGGCTAAAGGGTATGTCTGGCAGCTTGATCCGTATAAGTGCATTGCCTGCGGGAGGTGTGCTACCCATTGCGTGCTGAGTGAATCTGCCGTCAAATGTGTTCATACGTACGCGATGTGCGGCTACTGTGATTTGTGTACCGGTTTCTTTGATCCGGAGCCGCGCAGGCTCGATACGGGGGCCGAGAATCAGCTTTGCCCTGCGGGAGCGATCGAACGGACGTTCGTGGAAGATCCGTATTACGAATACAAGATCGATGAATCGCTTTGCATCGGCTGCGGCAAGTGTGTAAAAGGCTGTGCCGCTTTTGGCAACGGATCGCTGTTTATGCAGGTGAAACATGACCGCTGTCTCAACTGCAATGAGTGTTCGATTGCCGCGGCGTGTCCTTCGAGGGCCTTTTCCAAAGTTCCGGTTGATGAGCCTTACATCATTAAAACGGTTGAAGGCCCGAAGCCGCAATCAGATACCGAGACGAAAGGCGGACATGAGTAGACACCGCCGTTTGATTTTTATCCTCTTTCTGCTGTGCGTCGTCCTGCCTTATCAAGCCTGGGCTGAGGAACGGTTTCCGCCGCCGGATTTCGTGGAATCCGATTACAAGATGCCCTCGGTGGATTACGTCTATTCCGCCCAGCCGCGTGCGAACCATATGGAATTTGTGGACAGCCTGGTCCTGATTGCAGCGTTGGGGATCGGGGTATACCTGGTCTTTACAAAGCGTTCGCGCAAGTGGATTTATACGCTGATGATCTTTTCATTGATTTATTTTGGATTTATCCGGATGGGCTGTGTGTGTTCCATCGGGGCGATCCAGAATGTTTCACTTTCCCTGTTTGACGGGGGGTATGCGCTTCCCCTGGTCGCTGCTGTTTTCTTCCTGGCCCCATTAATTTTGACGCTCTTTTACGGACGGGTGTTCTGCGGCGCGGTTTGCCCGCTTGGGGCGATCCAGGATTTCGTGCTGGTACGCCCGCTGCGGGTGCCTCTCTGGCTTGAGAGCACGCTTCGCCTTGGGGCGTATGTTTATCTTGCGCTTTCGATTGTCTTTGCCGTAACGGGAACGGCGTTTTTGATCTGTCGGTATGATCCGTTCATTTCTTTTTTCCGCTTTAGCGGGTTATTCAATATGATTGTCCTGGGGATTTGCTTTCTTGTGATCGGGGCGTTTGTCGGACGGCCGTACTGCCGGTTTTTGTGCCCTTACGGCGTTATTCTCCGGCAGGTATCCCGGCTTTCTTCTCACAGGGTCAGCATTACGCCGGACAAATGTATAACCTGCCGCTTGTGCGAGGATGCGTGCCCCTTTAACGCGATTGATAAACCCACGGTCCGGTGGCCTGAGGAGGGATACACGTTTCGCAGGAAGCTGCTGGTGTTTTCTGTTGTGCTGCTGCCGCTGGTTACGATTTTGTCCGGGTATGCGTTCTCCCGATTCAGCGGGGTGATGGTACGGTCCAATTATTTTGTACATCTTGCAGACCAGATTGAACGTGAAGAGGCCGGTGCCGCCCTGGAACCGACCGATGCCAGCCGCGCCTTTCGGGAATCGGGGCAGACCAAAGAGCAGTTGTTTGGACAGGCAGAGATGATTCGCGGGCAGTTTCATACCGGAATGTGGATTGCGGGGCTTTTTGTCGGACTGGTGGGGGGGCTGAAACTGATTGGTCATTCGATCCAGAAAAAACGGCATGAATATACGGCCAATCCCGCCTCCTGTTTTGCCTGCGGCCGGTGTTATCAGTCTTGTCCGCGTCAGCATGCTCGTGACCGTGAGATCGATAACAACCCTGATGACAAAATGAGCGGGAGACCAAATGCCTGAAGAAGTGAATGAAAACAAGATCGTCAGTCCCAATCCCTGGAAACAGGCCGCGCTTTCGACCGCGGTGGTCAGCGGCGTTTTCTCGCTGGTTTTGCTGGGGATGCTTTGTGTCAATTATGTAAAGAGCAACGTGGTTTATCCTCTCAAAAGCGAGAGGCTTGAGATGCTTAAGCTTCACCTATCTGACAATCCAAATGATTCACAGCTTCTGGAGGAGATTCGTAAGCTGGATGTCGAGGTTCGGCAGTTCAGTGTTTACAAAACGCAGTTTGCCCGCAAGCTGACGGTTTTTC
>CAYVUI010000038.1:0-33603 GCA_964454745.1 uncultured Pirellulales bacterium
GGCAGTGCATGGCCATATTGCTGATGTTTTCCATAATCATGGATGCCCAGTTTTTTCAGGTCCGCCTGCAGGATATGATTTCTTCCATCAGGATGAAATTTCTCTAAAATACCGGGGTCTGAGATTTTCTCAAAAGCCGAGGGGGGAATAGATTTTCCACCGATGATCCGAACATTTTCGCCATTATATGCCCGATAGGTTACTTTTTCCGTTTCAAGACCGGAATCGGCTTGATTGAGCAAGAATTTATGGTTTAAGGCGTAGATCCCGCCGCGAATGTTGATTGTATGGTTTTCGACTTGATAGGGATGATCCAGCCGATATTGCCTCAGGGCATTCCGGGCGGCTGTCAATGTCTGAAAAGGCTTTTCAATCGTACCGGGATTGGAATCATTTCCCTGGGTAGAAACAAATAGTTCAACGGCAAGACAACTTGAATACAAACTAATTGTTATTAGTAAGAATACAATTCTTCTCATCATAATTAACCTCAAGAAATCATAAAGATTTAAGTGGATCTTATTTTCCTGCTAATGATATCAACCATACAAGAAACAGGATCAAAATTCCGCCAAGGGTATAGACGACAATACCATTGATATCTGTTTTATCCAGTTTTTCAAATTCGAGATTCGTCCCTGGAAACATCTTATTGTGATCAAATCTATCCGGATTTTCATAGGAAAGCTGCAATTCCTTTTCATCCAGTTCCCTGTCAGCCACGGCAGGAGTTTTCATTTTCACATAAAAACGATCCAGTCGAGCTTTGTCATCGGGTTTTGTCAATTTTGCCACAATGATAAAGATCACAAAAGGCCATAACATTCGTATACAGTATCGAATGGTCTGATTTAAGGCATATGGATTTTTCGAAAGGTCAAAGCCGAGCTTGTCAATCAGGACCATTTCGAGGTAAATCATCCCTTTGCCGTATGTTTGACCGTCATCTGTTGTTCTCAGCTCCTGATCCCAGAAGATGGAACGTTGCGGTGTAAGATGGATCTTTTCAAATTCCTGCCCATCGGTCAGCGGTTCGGGCCTTTGGCCTTCCGCAATTCCCTGCTGATTTAATTGATCCCACAGTTCTATCTCCTGCTGCCTTTCTTGCACATCGATGTCTCTTGCGGTATAGATATTTGCCACACGAATCGGCTCTACTGTTTTCAACAGGTAATCGTTTGTTCTTATTCCTGGTAATAACGGCACCAGAACAGGAAGTACTGCAAACAGCACCAGTGTACTTGTCATGGAGGCCCAGGCGCCTGCCCGATTGGCCCGTCTCCATTTCATCCCCAGCCAGAAACTGGCGGCCAGCGTAATGTTAAATTCCCACATCAGTTTGATCATATCGAAGAGATTATCATACATATACGCAATCAGTACGCTGCCTGTAATGAAAAGAGCACCAAAAAGCCGGCCCATCCATATATATGTTTTTTCTGAAAGCCCCGGGAATATCGGGCGGAAGAAATTATGTGTCATCAGGCTAGAGGTAGTCAGCATCAGGCAGTCTGCAGTGGACATCAATGCCGCCATGAGACAGGCAATCATCAATCCCACCAGGCCGACACCAAGGCCACCCAGCAGATCTTTGGTTGCCGCACCCCAGATATAATCCGGATTCGAAGCCTGGTCGCCGTAAATAATAATCAGGATCAGGGCTGTCACCCCCCAGAACAGGGTAGTAAAACGCTTGAGGTAGATACCCGCACAAAAACCGTACCTTGCTGTATATTCATCTTTCGCCGAACCGGTCGAAACCAGTTGATTGGCCTGAACGGCCACATTGATATTCATCATAAAAAACCAGGCGATGGCGAAATACCATGTAAAATCAAGCATGGAAGGAGAACCCCAGATATCGAACATCGACTGGGGCAGTTGTGATCGGGCAATCTCGATGACCCCCGATATACCCTCCCCTCCATACATCGCATTGACCTTACCAATCGCAAACGGCATAAGAATCAGTGAAAGGATAATGATAAAAATCCCCTGGAGGGTATCGGTAAGAAAAGCAGCTTCCAGTCCGCCCATTACCGCATAAATGATGACCACCAGTGCCACGATTGCGACAAGAATTTTTTCGTTTGTGTAAGAGAATGTCAACCTCGGGTCTTGAACCCGAAGTTCGGACATTCTTGTTTTTTGTTCAGCGGTCAGCAGACGTGCATCCGTTTGTTCAAGACCCTGAAGTTCAAGTGCCAGTTCCCGCTGGGCCTTTTGCTCGATGGTCAGCTTTTCTACCGGCTTATCTGTGATCGCAACAATCGTTTTGGCCATCGCCGAAAACGCGATCGCAATCACGAGCATAAACATCATCGAGCTGACAACCGTGTAAATCGCTGGCAGCCACTTAGAATTGTATCGCTCCTCGAAAAAATCCCCCAGTGTTAAGAGACGCAATCGCCTGTACCAAACGGAAGTAATCCAGTATATCGGCAGGCCGAAAACACTTAAAAGAGTAACCCAGATGCCCGCCAGGCCATTTCGTGCCACAAGAACTACCGCGCTGACCGCAGAGTCCGCGCTGGTGCCCTGACCAAAGGCCGCAAACGTCTGTACGAATTTACCGAATCGGCGGCCCGCGAGAAAATAGTCTTCCTGGTTCTTGATGCGGCTAAGAGCCCAGAAACCGATTCCAAGAACAACCACAAAATAGCCAATAATCGTGATGATATCAATCAGAGGTAATCCAAACATGTTCAATCCTTACCAAGAAGCAACATTTTCGAAAAAAACTAATTCCTGTCGCCAATTATAGCCTTACGGTATTGAAATACAATATATCATTTTTTCGAAGTCCATTCACCGTCTCTTTTCTGAAAAGACAATCGAATCCCTTAGCCCGCTCTCACAGGCACCTTCCTGCAGTTGTTGACAAAGTTCATAAAATTCCGAAGGCATCGTCCCATCGGGTGCAGGGCCGACATTGGCCAGGAAGTTACCGCCTTTTTGCCTGATCTTCTCATATGTATTGCAGAGTTTTTCGATACTCCATATCCGGGCATCCGGTGCATAGCCCCAGTGCCCTTTAATCGCGATACAGCTTTCCCACCAACCCTTTACCTCATCTTCAGGAACGTGCATCTCAGGAGTACTGAAGTCTCCGATGCGCTTATCCCAACGGTCATTGATAACGATTCCCGGCTGAAGCGATCGAATCCAGGCATAGGTCTGAAGGACTTTCGTGTCGCCTCTTTTCTCTTTCAATCCGGGCCAGGCACCCAAACCGTCAAACCACATTATATCGATTTTACCATAATTCGTCAGCAGCTCTCTTAATTGACTGATTGTATACGCATAGAAATCCTGAAAAAACTTTTGGGCAGCTTCATCGGACATTTCATATTCTTCGCCACGCCTGTTATTGTCAAAACCAACATCATAAACAGGAAATCCGGGATAGTGCCAGTCTCGCGGTGAAAAATATAAACCAACCTTCAACCCGTTTTTCCTGCACGATAGGATGTATTCTTTAATGAGGTCTCTGCCTCCCATATATGTGCGTGTAGACATGTTGCCGTATTTGGTTGGCCACAGTGCATAGCCGTCATGATGTTTCGCCGTAAGAACTGCATACGAAAATCCTGCATCCCCCGCGGCTTTTAACCATTGATCCGGATCATAAGATTCAGGATTGAATTCTTCTGCCAGATGATAGTAATTCATTCCGATATACTTGTCAGGATCCTCCTCTTTGGGAAGATGGGCAAAGCGATAGTCCTTTATCATTGCCCATGACGGCTGTAATGCCTTTACACTGTGGATTCCCCAGTGCATGAACAAACCCAGACCTGCTTTAGGAAACCATTGAGCCTCCGGATGCGGATTCGGAAAGACCAGGTTCGGTTCCGGAGCGTTATAGATTCTCATGGCGTAATCATAATCTTCAGATACGACTTTGTAACTCTGCTCCCCCAGGGCGGAAAAGCAGCTTGGTACCATCAAATAGAGAAATGAAGGGAGTAGTACAGAAAAGAAAAAATACAACTTCATCAAAAATCGCCTCTACTTTTCCTGCATGAGCAGGTTACCCGTATTGAAGTATAATATGTCATTAATTTTAGCAGGATCATATTTGGCATCAGGATCATAAGATTTACGGTCGCTAAACTTCAGCGACACCGCCTTTCTGTACTTTTCCTTGTCAGGGGGATTCGGGCGGTATGGATCTTTATATAGACCTATCTTATCAAATTGAATGTCTGGCATATCACTTTGGGATGTTTTCTTATAAGTAAAATCCATTTCATCCGGATTGTTGAATATCTCCATGGAAATCGTTTGATTCCCAGTAGTCTGGATCAGTTCATGCTCCCTCATATCCATCACATCATCAGGCTGCCAGCCGGTTCGGAGCTGCATGTCATAAACATTGCCACAAAAAAGATTATTCCTGATAACACATTCGATCGGCCAGAAACGCATCTTTTCCTGGTTCATCACTTTCGCAAACGTCGGATATTTGCTGATCCACGGTTCCTTGTTCCACCCCTTCTCGCCGACAACCTGCTCCGTCCGCCAGATATGATCCATCTTATCGCCGCGTTTGAGCTGCCCTGAATCGTATTTCTCGATATATTCATACGATTTCTGCGCAAACGCGATTGTGTTGTAAATGCCGATGTATCCATTAAGGAAAATGTTATCCTCAACGGTATGCCCGGCCCCGTTGTTAAGCAGGATTGCCCGGTGGGCGGCCTTATAGAATAGGTTTTCCCGGATCGTATCACCCGCATCATGGTCATCCGGGTAAATCCCGCCCCGCGGGTGCGCCTGGGGGATACACATCAGGTGATGCAGGAAATTATGCCGGTAGATATTCCCGTAACTCCACATTTGGGCACCGCTATAGATGCACCCCCCGTCCCCTTCCTCGATCCCGATATTGAAAAATTCGTTGTACTCGACGAGGTGGTCGTTATCGCCAACGGTCATGACCTGCCCGTTAAAATTATGGATGAGATTGTTCCGGAAAACCTGGCCAACGCCCCGGATCGCGATTCGTCCGTAAAAATCCGAGGCCTGAACCTGGGTAAAATGACAGTTGATGGCATAATGACCGCCGGGAATCAGTTGACGCACTGAACCGCCTTCCAGGTGCAAATGACTGGGCAGATCGTATAGGTCACAGGAATGCAGACCACAGTTTTTACCCGATTGGATCATCACGCCCGGCCGGGATGAATTGCGAATCACACAGCCGGCCAGCTCGATATTTTCACAATTCTGGATAAAAAACACAGACTTACCTTGCGAAACACCCTGAACCGCGAGATTCTCGAAACGGATATTTTTTGCCCCCTTCAGTTCCGCGAAAGATACTCCCGCCCAAAGCGTAAGCTCCCCCTCTCTTACGGCCTCATCAAATGGATAAAAATACAATCGCCCCGCTTCTGTGTCATAGTAAAACTCGCCCGGGCTATCGAGCTCACAAAGCAGGTTTTTCACTATGAGCCTGCGGGGTATTTTTTTCGTGCTGTTTATGCCGTAACGGCTGTATTCGAGAAGTGTAATTTTGCCCTCCTGAATCTCCGCAACCCGGTGGCTCTGTTTGTACCAGTCATTGGAAAGATAACCGATAACCTGGGCATTTTGGACCCGGTCATACTCCTTCTCCCACAGGCTGACATCTTTATCCAGAACGGAAAAAACACCTCCAACGGGTGATTCCATCGAGTATCTGGGCGGATCTCCGATTGTTCTGCCGCGTGCATACACCGCGCCTTCGGCATAAATCTTTTCCACATGTCCAAAACCAACATTCGGCCATTTGGCGATATTCATCATTTGTCCGTTATAGGTCAGTTTGGCAGTTCCCTGGGCCAGCATTTTTTTCATTTCTACCGAAGAAATCTTAATAGACCATATATGCCCAATCGCTTGCTCAGAAATTCCGCTCGGATCCCCCGCTTGTATGCGAGTCGCACCGCGCGTATCAATCTTCCTGCCCCCGTCAAAAATCGCCTTGCCCTGCCCTTCTGCACGGAAAACAATCGGGGCCTCTTTTGTACCGCCGAAACTGGAATCCCCGGTGAGAGTCCGATTGAAATAATACATCCCGGGTTCGATATGCACAGTAAATCCGTCCTGGGGATACCCACGAAGCTCGATATATTTATCCACCCGTTCCTTGATTCTCACCAAACTGTAAGCCGGTGAAGATTTCGTGCCCGAATTACCGTCACTGCCATCCGGAGAAACATAGAAATCATATCCGAACAATACGCTTACAATTGAAAATACACATAAAAGTGAAAAAATACGACTCATACCCATTAGTTAGTTCCTTCTATTCTTCTATAACGACAGATTGTATCTCTGTGACATTGGATATACGAATCGCCCGATGATCGAAAGAAAATCAAATGCCCTCGCAGTCCCCCTTACTCCGCGGACATCTCGAAAAACAAAATCAATCGACCAGCCAGCTCATAAAGAAAATATGCAGATCATCAAGATCAATCAGGCTGCTTGAATCAATATCGGCGGCCTCGCACGGACCGGCCCCTTCCGCCGGGACAGGTTCCAGCCAGCACCCAAACAACGCGCTTAGATCTTTCATATTGACATATCCGTCTTTATTGAGATCGGCGGATATACCCGCAACCGTAAACTCCCAGACATCGCCTGAACCGATCAATTCGCCAGAACTGTTATACGCGTCGACTGCCCAGTAATACGTCCGCCCTTCCGAGAGTGCAATGCTCTGTGCGTTGCATTCCGTAAACTGTCCCAGGTATGTCTGCGCATCGCGGGTTGCGACCTGATCGGGATACTTGCTGAGATATACCTTGTGATAAGCCGCTTCAAAGGCCGGCGCCCAGTACAAATTCACCGTCTGGGCCTGGTCTACCGCCCCGTCCAGCGGGATGCCCCTTGTCGCTTTCTCAAGATCCAGCAGTCCGATCTGTTCCCAGGGAATCCGCTCAAAACCCGGTATCGTATACGCCGGCGAGTCATCGCGGAGAGCGAATACCAGGTTTTCTTCATCGACAAAACCCGGATCCGTGTTTGTCAGGTTGTTCCCGCTAACCGAGTAATAAGAAATAGCACTGCCGCTGGTGAATTCCGGGCAATTCCTGGTGATGGTCGTGTCAATACTGCAATTGAGGGGATGCCGGTAATTGTCAAAAGTCGGGTCGCTGCAGTTACTGGGGATTTCAAGCAAGTGCGGAAATGCATTGTACCATGCAGACCCGGGCACATTGTAATCCATGTCAAGCAATTGATTGACCAGGTCTTGACAGGGTACGCCGGCAATACTCCAGTCCGCAGAGTAGTACGCTTTTTGTGCATTGACAATCACGTTGTTGCTGTAGTTGAGGTCACGTCCGCCATTGCTGATAAAAACCCGGTCACCAATCGTATGCAGTATGTTGCCGTAGCAGGTCGCCCCGCTGTCGTAGTAGTCGAAGTAAATACCGTGCACTCCATGGTTTCCATAATCACCGGGAAGATTCTTGTTTACGGAATCGTATACTTCATTGTAGCGCCATACCCCGCCCTGGGCCCTGGTCCAGTCGCCTGCATTGTAGTTTGCACCGGTGTCATCCGCTTCATAACCGCAATTATGAAACCGGTTATATTCAACCGTGGCAAGCGTTCCACCGAAAATAATCAGACCCATACAACGGGTGTTCTGGAAATGGTTGTGGCTGATCGTGAAACCGCAGTTCGTGCTGTAAATCCATACGGGGGGAGCATAACCGAGACCGTTTTTCCATCGGCCAGTACCTTCGAAAAAGTTGTTTGTGATGAGATTGTTGGAAGGGGTTAAGGAATATTTATCGCCGCATTCATTAAAGGTCATGCCTGCGCCGCCCAATCCGTAGAACCGGCTGTTCTTGATGGTAATATTCTCTGCATTATCGAAATTCAATGCGGAGGCTCCATTGTTTCGGAAAATACACCGGTCGAAAGTGATAGAATCAGCGTGTGAAACTTTACAGGTTCTTTCGCGGAACATTTCGAATGTCAGGTCTTTAAAGTGGATATAATCTGCCCCGTTGAATTGAGCGAAGTATAAACCGCTGCCTCCGAAAGTTGACAATAAACTTTCAGAACCGCTGAGATCATCCGCAGGCCAGAAGTATAAAATTCCATTTGTCCGATCGATATAATACTCCCCTGGCGTATCAATCTCTTCGAGAAGGTTGAAAGCACACCAGGCTTTATTGTTTTCAATGCCCCTGTCAAGCGGATTTTGAGCCAGGGTAATCTTTTTCGTACCGGTATCGATCGATGAGATTGCAACAATGGAACAGAAATAGCCATTTTTGAAATTACCCAATGCGAATGGATCGGGTGCGCTAAGCCAGTTTGACGGACGGGTTCCGGTGTACGTAAAACTTGTATCTGTCGTGGGTGAAACGGTGGTTTCATAGCTAACATTCGGCCAGCGACCCAACTGCATGATCTGTTCATTAAAACTGAGTTCTACAGGATAGTTCAAAGGAGCCCCGTAATCGCTGATCCCGTAAGATGACAAATCCATCTTGTACAGTTGGCCCTTTGCCGCATCGTTTACACGGGACCAAACGGCATCCGAGCTGGTTACAAGCGTGTAATCCGAATTGTTCAGTTCAATACCGCCAATAAAACGGGCTTTTTCACCGGGATATGACTGGTAAATGACAGGCTTGCCCGGCAGGCCGGAATCCGCAGATGAAAACTGCGTCATCGAATTGATAAAATATTTCCCCTCACGGAAATAGACATTCAACCCTCCTTCAGGCAGTCCGGGGGACTGCATGTAATCTCTAACTGCTTCCATCGCACCGTAAAAGGTGGCTTTGGGCCAGGCTTTTGTGCCCGGATTGGTATCAGAACCGCCGGGAGCGACAAATATCCCCGTCTCCACGGGCTCAGGCTGACCAAACTGGCCGTTGATCTCGATGACTCCGAGATATCCAAATGAACTGTTCGAGGCAAGGTCAACATTTATTGTGACGATCCCGCTGGCATTGGGGGATACCTGGTTAATGCTTACCGTATTGTTTTCATTATAAGCCGCGTCGATATACACGCTTTCCTGGCCAATACTGATGTCCAGGGCCCTGGGCCCGGAGGAATTGCGTGATCCAAAGAAGGTAAAGTCATATGCCTGGCCCGGGGTCAATCCGCCGATCAGTATGGTCGCGCTGCTGTTGGTGCTTCTCAGGTAAAATGAATCAATGCCTGCGTTGAGGGGGTAGGCCGTAAGGCCCGGATCGCCGCCTTCACTGGTGAACGAAAAATCATCCAGGCAGTTATAGGCAACACTCGTAGCATTACCGCTGTTGTCAATCGCGTTGGAAACGTGCACTCCCGGCAGGTAACTGGTTACCGTGTTCCAGTTGCCGGCAACAGTATAATTTGCTGTTCCCAGGTCAAAATAAATCGTCTGGGCATTTGCAAATGTTACGACAAAGACCAGGCCCAATAACAGTAATGATATAAATCTACACATCAGAAATCTTCCTGTGAAAAACCATTTGCTTTTACGCGGCCTGCTTATTCCCCATACCAGTATTTGGCGTTCATCACATAACCGCGACCACTGGAATGAAGCTTTTCGATATCGTCCGGCTCCTTGGACACTGATCCGTCCGTCCAGGCGATATTCATCCAGCCCACTTTTTCCTTGTCATCCGTTCCCACGGATCTCGATTTAGGACTGTGCCTGCGTCCCCGCGAGGCGGGATCACTGAAATTCGGACTGGTCAAGGGCCTTGTAATCTGGGAATAGTACTCGGGAATGCTGATATATAAGAAGGCATCGGCAAACATAATCGTACCCGCCGGCTTGCGGATCGAGTCGAGTTTGCAGTTACCATGCTTCTTATACCAAACGTTGTCTTCACCCCACTGCGTACCATTATTATTACTGCTGTCAAATTTACCCGGGCAGTGCCCTGTATTTGAACACAGCTTAAAATTGTATCCATAACTGTTATAGTAGTTACCCAAATTGGCAAACCCTGCAATATCACCTGCAGCAAAACCCAACTCCTCATACGTTTTTCCGGCAAAGCTTTTGGGAACCGCCGCACACTGCATGACCTTGTCGCCTGCCTCCGCATCGGCAAGATAAGGCTTTAAAAGCTCATCTTTTCCGGCTTCATACCCCCTGTCCCAAAGCGCAGGCAGAGCCCAGCCGTCATGGTCTTGAGACCAGAGCTTGGCTGCAAAACCGATTTGGCGCACGTTTGACACGCAAACGACATTTTTGGCTATCGCTTTTACTTTACTCAAAGCAGGCATCAGAATGCCCATCAAAGTTGCGATGATTGCGATCACAACCAAAAGTTCGATCAGTGTAAATCCAGCTTTCCATTTCATTCCATTTCGCTTCTTCATAAGAACACCTGGAATAGAATAACAGTCCATTTTAGTTAACTTCCAAACATTTTGCCCCATCGCCTCTATGAGGCGCCGGGACAAAAACCTTGAAAAACATCCCGGAGGCAGCACTCAAGCCGCCTCCGGAACGCTTGATCTTCATTACATTACGGAGCCCAGGGCTGGTCACAACCCGGAATCTCCGGATCTGTACAGCTAAGCCACTTCTCAATGACCGTCTCCAAGTCCGTCGGCCCTACTTCACCATCCTGATCGAGGTCAGCTTCAAAGAAACCGAGGTCTCCAAGAGACAGTGAACTGTTGGCCGTCACTGTAAACTTATACCAGTCATTGGGTACATGTGACTGATCCGGGAACAAGCCACCGGCACCTAAACTGCTTACCGAGTTCATCTGCAGGTTAAACGCGATCACTTCACCGTCAGACAGGGTCACTTTCGTCCCTGTTCCACTGTTGAGATCGAACGATGAATACGTCGGCATGGCGATCTCATACAGAATCTCATCGCCGTCAACCGAGCTGCCGTAAGCAACATCAATATCATCCGTGGCCGGATCGTCCGTAGAAAGAATCGAAATCGGCCCCAGTGTACACCATGTACCGCCGCTTGCCTTATGATAAGGCTGGTAGTACTGCGCGGTGTCAAACAGCTCGCTGTCCAACCATGCCGTTGCGGTGCTGGTGTCATTGACCGAGAAGCGAAGCTCGATATTATCGGCATCGTTCCACGCCGCAGGTGTATCCGAGAAGTTTTGCTCGGTATCCGTAACCTTCAGTGCCGCGTATACCACTTGCGGGCTCAAGGGATCCCAGAGCAGTGCAAGCTTTGCTTCCGTGATATCCGCCGCATTGGGGGTCTGGAAACCGCTGCTGATTCGGGCTTTATACCAGCGGACACCGTCCCATTCAGAAAGGTCGCCGTCTACTGTAATGCTCGAATTCGTTTCATATACCCTCAGGGAAGATTCCGGAAGGTTGGTAAACAATGAGGAGAAGTTAGGATCTTCTGGATTGATAACCCACTCGCAGTTATCACCAGCCGGGTCCGTACAACGCAGCCAGTCACTCGCGATCGGAGCGACATCACTTAGCGTGACCTGGCAGTCTTCGTTGAAATCATAAGCCAGAATCGTGCCCAGGTCGCCGCAGGCTTCTACATTGCCTGTTACCGCACCCCAGCCGGTTCCGACATGAACCTCGTCAGCATGCCACTGGTCAAACGCATCCGCTCGGCCATCGAACTGGACCCAATTGATAACGGCATTGCTCTCACCGGACATGGTTCCCTGCCAGGTCGTCGGCTCTTCGATCGGCATCGGGTTCGACGCGTTAAACACACTGACGCTTACAACATCGTCACCCGTGATATTCGCATCGATCTTGACAACCACCAGGTTAACCACGCCGCTTGACCAGTCCGCAACGGGGAAGCTCGGCCAGATCCCGGTTCCGCTGAATGGATCGATGTAGAACTTTGGTGTCGTCACATTGGGATAACCCGTATACAGCATCCGAACGTCAAATACTTTTACGTTCTTCGTTTCACGAAGTGCCATAATGCAGCTGTTAAAGGAATCGGAGTCACCCATCGCAAGGTAGCTGATGTAATAATCCTGGTCAGCACGCAGGTCAATCGGGTACTCCAACTGGCGCATAGCGTCGTTTTGTGTAGAACCGCCGGGCGCATCATTGTTGTCCTGGATCTTATTTCCGACAGTACCATAGGGGAAATCCATCCCCGGCGCCAAACTGCCAATACCCACATTGGTGTAGCAGTATGGGCCCGCTTCGCGCTCCCAGCCGGTTACCCAGCCGAAACCACCGAATCCGTTGCCGCTGGACTTGAGGTCAACACCGCTTACATAATCAAAACCTTCGTATGCCATGCGGCGAGGATAGTTCAGCGCACCGAGTTGTGTTGTAAATGACCAGACAAATCCTTCGTTGTCCACGCCGTCCACCACTTCATCAATTCGCCAGTAATACGTCGTGCTTGAATCCAGGTTGAAAGGAAGTGCATAAGAAGTTTCCGTCACTTCATCCTGGAACACCAGGTCATTCGGGTCCGGACTGGTTCCGAAATAGACCTTGTGCGAATCGACCGAAACGCTGCTCACCCAGCTCAGTACAAGATTGTCTGTCGCAACCGGGTATTCACCATCAGCCGGAGACGGAGCCTCCGCCACAATGCTCGTATTCACGTAATCTGCAATGTAACCGTTATCCACATAGGTACCTCCGGAATTACTCATCCGGAAATTGAAACGGTCCCACGCATCAGCAATCGACTGAAAATCTGTACCTACATTTACATTCACAAGACCCGTCGGGATCTCAACACCCGTCGTCAGGTTATAGGCATAAAGTGATGCCGAACTGTAATTGGCCCCGCGAAGGACAAGACGAAGGCTTACCCAGTCCCCTTTCGCCCACAGGCCTGCCGTGCTCGCAGCACCGAGGGTATTCCCGGTAAGTACCGTACCGCTCTCACCGGCCGGACGAATTGCAAAGGCACCGACATTGAGCCCGAATGAGGGGCTGTAATTTGCAAGGGCACCCTGGCGGAAATACATCCGGCAGGAGGCAAGACTCGTGTCGTCCTCGCGGAAATCGAAACCCATCTCGACCCCGTCAAAAAGGCCGACCTGCAAACCGAAGTTTTCGCTTCTGTCGAGTGCGTACTGCGGCCACTCATCCGACGATGAACCGGACTTCATGGCCTGTCCGCCGATATACTCACCGCTGCTCGCTGTTGTCACAACCGTTACTGCCGGGGCGTTATCACGCCACCCGGTCTGGTCGATTGAACCCAGCGAAAGCGCTTCAAAGTCCTCAATATACGAATTGGCTGTCGGCGCGACATAATCCTTCACATACGCATTATCAAACATCGTATTGGGCGAACCGCCGCGGAAATTAAAACCGGTCCAGCCGGCATGCCACTTGGGATTCACGCCCAGGCTGATCCCGTTAAGGCCCGTAGGCATGTCAACGCCTTTGGTGATGTTGTAAGCCACAACAGACGCGGTGTCAAAGGCGGTACCGCTAAGGATGATACTCACACGAACCCAGTCACCTTTCTCCCAGAGGCCTTGTGAGCCCAGTGAGGTTAAACTGTTGCCCTCAATGGTATCACCGCTTTCCCCTGCGGCCCTGATGGCGAAATTACCACCCGCCAGGCCAAAGCTCGGGCTGTATACCGCCAGCCTCTGCTTGCGCAGGTACATGCGAAAGCTAAGAGCCGAAGTTACAGCTTCATTAAACTCAAAGCCGTACTCAATGCCGTCTTTGTCCATCGCCAGGCCGAAATCAACACCGGTTGCATCATGGCGGCAGGTCTTGTCATCGTAAGCAGTCGTTTGAAGCGCCTGGCCTGCACCGGAGGTGACAACGTCAACCAGGGCATTGGCCTCCCAGTTAATCGGAGACCCCTGGGCCTGAAGCTGCCCCAGCGGAGTGAACGAGTCAAAATCTTCTGTATACTCTGCCTGTACACTTATCGCGTAACAGAGCAACAGGGTTAGAAACAACATCAATACTTTTCGCATAGCCTGCTCCTTTTCATACTGAATCCATGTTTCATTTATGGAAATTCAATTATTTCTTTCTTCTTTTGATCAGCAGCGCCTTTTGCTGAATTCGGCAAGAAGCGCTGCTGTTTTTTACATCCATTACGAACTACGCACTTTTCTTTCTGAGAAGCAGTCCACCCAGACCCAGCAAAGCAAGCGTTGCCGGTTCCGGAACGGTGTAATCTTGAATGTAAGCATTATCAACCGTAGAACCCGCCGAATTGCTCATCCTGAAAATCAGTCTGTCCCATGATGCATGAAACTTGGGATTGGCTCCGAGAGCAACATTCTCAATACCGGTGGGAATATCAACGCCCTTAGTCATATTGTACGCATTCATTGTCGCAGTGTCAAAACCAGTACCCGTCATAACAAGGCTGACAGTAATCCAATCGCCTTTGTCATAAAGACCAGCTGTAATCGCATCGCCAAGCGTATTGCCAAGATAGTTCGTGCCGCCCTCGCCTTTGGTCCTGAGCATGAACTCGCCCGTATTCTGAAAACCAAAAGCCGGAGAGTAAGTAGCAGTCGAGCCGTCTCTAAAATGCATTCGGCAACTTGCGAGAGTTGAATTAGCATTCATAAAATCAAAACCCATTTCAAGGCCATCCTGGTCCAATGTCAAACCAAGATCTTCACTTCGATCCAGCGCATACTGCGGCCATTGATCTGAAGAACTGCTGTTTTGTAAGGCCTGGCCGCCGGTGACAGCAACAATCTGTCCATTTGTGCTCAGATCTCGCCATCCCGCTTGTCCGGTCAGAGTGCCTAGCGCTTCGCTCTCAAAATCATCAACATAGGCTGCATTCGCCAAACCCGCTACCACAAACATCATTAACACTACCAACAATTTCTTCATTTTCCACTCCTCTCAAATTGAGTTAAAAAAAAGTTTTTGAGCATTACCACTGCTCCTTAACACCACTGCCTGCCTGAACCAATTTCGGCAGAACATTTATTTGAATAAAATCCTGATGGTTTGCCCTGTCCCCGATGCGATACAAAAGCCTTTCTACCAATGATTTCGCGATCTGTTCAGCGTTGACATCAATCGTGGCAGGCCTTGGATCCAGCCCTTCAAGGAAGGGTTTCTCATTATTGCAGCCTACAAGCTCAATATCCTGCCCGGGAATAACCCCTTTTTGCCGGAGTCCTTTTTGAATCACAACCATGTGTGCATCCATTGGAACAAAGACGCCGGTGGGCCGGTCTGTTTTCTGACAGAATTCATCCAGAAAGCTCTCAAGAACGGGGATTTCATCATACTCATAAAGCCCGCCGCCCGGCTTTCTTTCCGAAAACGGCACATCATAAATTTCATATTCACAATTAAACCTGGAGCAATAATCCACAAAAAACCGCTGCCGGGTCTCAATCGGCAGGTGCCTTACACCCGGCATAACCGGATTGATATAGCCAATCTTTTTATGCCCCTTGGAGACCAGGTAGTCCGCAGCCATGATCCCAATCCTGTCATTGGCGGGTTCGACATGGTCACAGATGGGGTCTTCATACAGGTCAGGATGACCAAAAACGCTTACAAAAGGAACCGAGATATTTTGCGGGTATATATTTTGTTCACCGCAGACAATACCCCCATCGATTTTGTAAGAATTTACACTTTCATCGAAATTGGAAAAACAAAGGACCATCATTGAAAGATTTCTTTCTGACAGTTCCTCTTCGACTGCATGTACCAGGCTGGCATAAAAAGGATAATTCACCATATTTGTATGCTGCCCGTAAAACACGACACCTACACAGCCGTGTTTCAGGCCGTTCAAATCGACCTTTTTAGGGCCGCTGCGTGAAGCAAGGGGCTTGGGTACGTAGTTAAGCCTTTTCATTGCCTGCTCAACTCTTTTTGCGGTCTTAGGAGAAACGCCCGGTTTGCCATTAATAACATAAGAAACCGTCGCGTGCGAAACCCCTGCTGCTTTTGCTACCTCTATGATGGACATGCTGTTATCCCAAATAGAATCATCCAATGCTCTAATAATACTTAAATAGAACTTACATGTCAAGTTAATATCGGAATATTTAAGTAAATTATTTCAAATATTCCAAAAATAACCTTTGATATAGAGATAGAATAAAGGTATTATCAGAATTATATTAAACTTACAATCAACTTACATGTAAGGTTTTACGTCAAGTATAATCTAAAAAAGCGAGGTCTATCGTGGATAAAAACGGCAAAAATGACGTTTTCGCACAAATCGCACTGCAAAGAATACAGTATAGAGACAGCAACCTTGTCATCCCGGGGCCTCCCGAGCTGCCTGATAAATTCCTACCTTGCCAAAAAAATGATTCCTCTGCAAAATTTTCTCCGACGAAAAAAATCAAAACAAAAGAGGAACTGGATGCCCTTTTGCAGGAATGTCGTAAGGATCATAAAAAATTCACGCAAAACCTCGCCCCCAAACTTCCCCAAATCCGTCAACAAATCCCCTTGACGACCTTTGACTGGCGTATTGAAACCGAGCAAGACCAGCAGGATTTCTCTTCCGTGCTAAAGGGCGAAGGAAACTGGCAGCAGGTCAACATCCCCCACTACGGCGAACCCCTGGGCCTGGCAGCCACCTATTACCGGACCACGTTCAAGATCACGCAGAAACAGCTCGACACCGGCTGCGCCTTTATTCACTTCAAGGCCGTGGATTACAAAGCGCATGTTTTCATAAACGGGGCCTATCTCGGGTCACACGAAGGGTTTTTCGCTCCGTTTGAGTTTGATTTGACTTCTCATGCCCGCATTGGTGACAATACGCTGGTGGTAAAAGTTGAAAATGATTTTATCTTTGGTTCAAATAAATCCTGGGATCAGGCTTATTCGGGGGACAAACTGTACGCCGCCACGGGCCTTGGATATGACGACCCCAATATTGGATGGCACCATTGCCCCCCCGGCATGGGAATCTACCAGGATGTTTACGTCGATTTTCGACCACGGACCTTTATCTCGGACATTTATGTCAGGCCGCTGCCTGAAAAAAAGTCAGCGCAGGCATGGATTGAAGTCTACAGTTGTGATATTGATTTCAAGAAAATCACACTGGAATTTTCGCTTTTTGGAAAAAACTTCAAAGAAACTATTTTCAAGAATCAAACTTATGAACCAAACTGTATTAACATATCCGGCCTGAATGATGACCTCAATATCGCCTTCGCCAAAGCCAACGGTACGTACAACAAGCCCATCGGCCTGTCCGTCGAAAAAGGCACAAACAACTTCGTAATCCCCTTTGAGATTCCTTCTTTCCGCTGGTGGAACCATGAAACTCCCTGGCTGTACGAACTCCAGGTCCGTCTTCTCAATGAAAAAGAAGAAGTCACAGATGTCTGCCCGCAGCATTTCGGCATGCGATCTTTCTCCATGGACGAAAACAGTGATCCCAAAGGGGCATTGCTTATGAACAATCGTCCCATTCGTCTTCGAGGCGCGAACACGATGGGCTATATGCAGCAATCCGTCTTCAAAAAGGACTTCGATCAGCTTGTCGATGACATTCTTCTCGCAAAGATCTGCAACATGAATTTTCTTCGACTCACTCAGCGGCCCGTTCAGCCTGAAATATATGAATACTGTGATATGCTTGGTATGATGACCCAAACTGACCTGCCGCTCTTTGGATGTATTCGCCAAAATAAATACTGTGAAGCCCTAAAGCAGGTCGAAGAGATGGAAAAGCTTGTACGGTCCCATCCATGCAATATCATGGCCAGCTATATCAATGAACCGTTCCCAAACAGCTCAAACAAACCGCACAGGAATATTTCCCGAAAGGAAATGGAAAACTTTTTCAGGGCAGCCGACGACATCATTCATCGTCAAAACCCGGACCGGGTCATCAAACCCTGCGACGGTGATTACGACCCCCCGGCCCCGGGGATACAGGATCGACACTGCTATACGACGTGGTACAACGGACAGGGCGTCGAACTTGGAAGCCTGATGCGAGGGTATTGGCAACCCACGAAAAAAGACTGGTATTATGGTTGCGGGGAGTTCGGGGCGGAAGGTCTGGAATCCGCGGACATTATGCAGAAGTACTACCCCCAAAACTGGTTGCCGCAAACCCCTGACGAAGAAAAAACATGGTCCCCCTCGAGCATCGTGAAAGCGCAAACCGGCAACTTCCATTTTTTCTTCTACGACACACAGCAAAGCCTCAAAGACTGGATAGAGGCAAGCCAGGAACATCAAAGATGGTCGATTCGCACACTTACCGAAGCATTTCGCAGAGACAACCGAATGATCAGCTTCGCCATTCACCTCTTCATCGATGCATTCCCCTCGGGATGGATGAAGACCATTATGGATTTCAAACGCAATCCCAAGAAAGCCTTCTTTGCGTATCGAGATGCACTCGAGCCGCTGCTGCCCACAATTCGAAGCGATCGATTTAAGTTTCACACGGGCGAAGAAATGAAATTTGAGGCCTGGATTTCAAATGACCTTCCGGAGGTTCCAAAAAACTGCACCGTCCATTATCAACTGGAGCAGGACGGCCAGGTTCTTTTCTGTCAAAAAGCCAAGGCAGATATCGAACCGGCTTTCAGTACATTCCAGGGATATGTGAAATTTGAGGCACCTTCGGTAGAAGAGAGAACCGCAATGACCCTGCGTATCGCCGTTATAGATGAACAATCCAACGTCCTTAATGATAACTGGATTGATATTGAAATTTTTCCCGCTTTATGCATCGAGCCGCCCCAGGTATATATTATCGGAAAAGCCGGCATCGCAGAAAAACTCGCGGAGGAAATCGGTGCAGAAATATGCCCTCTTGCCGAAGCCAAAACCATTCTCGTTGATGACTACCAGGAATATCAGTCTCGCAAAAATGCAGTTGACCAATCCGTAGAAAACGGGGCAACCGCTGTATTCCTGGAGATGAACAAAGATGGCGCTTATCAAATTGGTGACGGCAAAATCGAGGTCAAAACCAGCCGCTTTAATCCATTACACTTTGTATCCCGAAAAACATCGCATCCGCTTGTAGAGAACATGCACTGGGATGATTTCAGGCTTTGGTACGCTCCCGGGGAAGACCGGATCAAGCCGATCATTGAAGCTACCTTCGAGACAGATGACTTTACTCCCGTACTGACCTCTGGAAACGCGGACAACCAGGCTCGCTGGCACAAAACCCTCGCAGTCGGTGAAAGGAAATATGCCAAGGGCAGGTTTTACGTTTGCCAGGTTCAGCTCGCTGGCAGACTGGAGACGAATCCCACGGCAAAGCTTTTCACGTTGCGATTGCTGGGACTGACAACGGTAAAGAAAGCCATGGACCAGCCCGTGTCGACATCAACCTGACACGAAAACCTGCGGCGGGTATGAACCCCAGCTAAAAATTAAAAGGGGACAGACATGAAGACAAGGAGAGAGTTTCTTAAAGTCACGGCCGGGGTGCTTTCTGCTTTTTCTTTCCCGCACGCGATGGGCATGTCCAGGCCTCCGGTCAATCGACAGCCGAATATCCTTTTCATCCTGGTTGACGACCTGGGATGGATGGATGTGGGCTGCTATGGAAGTACTTTTTACGAGACACCGAATATCGACAAATTAGCCGCCCGGGGGATGAAGTTTACCAATGCTTATGCAGCAAGCCCCGTATGTTCGCCAACCCGGGCCAGTATTCATTCCGGCAAATATCCAGCCAGGATCGGGATGAACTTCATCATGAACCGCGGCTTTACCGGACCGAAGTATAAACTGCAGGCACCGGAATGTGCGGATAAACTTGAGCTTTCCGAGGTGACCTTTGCCGAAGTTCTTCAGGCAAACGGCTATAAGACCTTTTTTGCCGGGAAATGGCACCTGGGAGAAGAAGAAAAATATTATCCTCACAATCAGGGCTTTGATATCAACCTCGGAGGCCACAAAGGCGGTCAGCCGGCAACATACTTTTATCCCTATCAAAGTGACCAGTATGACGGTTATTTTAATGTTCCCGGTTTGCAGGAGGGTGGAAAACCCGGTGAATACCTGACAGACCGTCTAACAGAGGAAGCCATACACTTTATCCAAAAGAATCGGCAAAATCCCTTTTTGGCTTTCCTGTCTTATTACAGTGTACACACCCCCCTGGAGTGCAAAAAGGAACTTGTTGATAAATATACCAAAAAAGCTCAACAACTGGGCAAAGATCAGTTCAAGGCTTTTGAAACAGAAGAACATGCCTCTGATAACAAACGAACGGAACAGGTAGAAACGACGTCGACAACCAAACTGATACAAGATCATGCGGTATACGCTGCGATGGTCGAGACAGTTGACCATAACGTCGGGAAAATACTCGACACCCTTGAATCGCTCGACCTGGACGAAAAAACTACCGTGATATTCTTCTCTGATAACGGCGGCCTGAGCACTCACAACCAAATGTCTTATCAGGCGATACCGACATCCAATTTTCCTCTCAGGGCCGGCAAGGGCTGGCTCTATGAAGGCGGCATCAGGGAACCGCTCATCATCACAAGCCCCGGCCTTACAAAGACAGGACAGATTTGCCATGAACCGGTTATCAGCATGGATTTGTACCCGACAATACTTGAAATTGCCGGTTACCCTTTGATGCCCCAAAAGCACATGGATGGCCTAAGCCTGGTTCCATTGTTACGGGGAGAGCAAAAAATTGAACGGAAAGCGATGTATTGGCACATGCCCCACTACCACAGCAGCGGTGTTTCTCCATGCGGGGCCATACGCATGGGGGATTACAAATTGATTGAATATTTTGAAGACGACAGAACGGAACTGTACAATCTCAAAGAAGACATCCGTGAAGCCCGGGATTTATCAAAACAATTCCCGGAAAAAGTCAAACAAATGAAAGATTCTCTTGCCAAATGGCGAAAAGATGTAAATGCTGCAATGCCGGTAGAGTCCCATTTTGATTAACATTTTTCAGGGCTGATATTGCACAATTCCAATAGGATCAATATAGAAAGGAGCACAACGGTGAGATCGATTGGCTTGATACTGACAATTCTTATGATTTCAACACGGCTATACGCCTCTACTCTAATTACATGGGCCTCGGACCCTGTCAAACCCAACGAGGCCGTTCTCGTTGAGGGGTGGGACTTCAGCCAGGATTTAAAAGTGGAAATCGGACGATTGGCGGATGGTGAAACCGGCTCTCCTTCAAACAAGCAGTATAAAGTAGAAAGCTGGCACATCGTTGAGGCAATTCAACCCGACAAAAACGCTTTTAAATTCGTTTTGCCTGATTCCCTCCAACAGGGAATTTTTGTCTGCCGGGTGAAAACCAAAGATGGCGACGATGTACATCTTATTAACCGGCCCGACCCATGGTGGGTGCAGGGCAATAAAGCCGAAACCGCAAATCCCGGCAGTTGGATTCGTGTATTCGGCAAATCACTTTCATTCGATAATGCTTCCCCCTCGTTGACTATCGTAAAAAAAGGGTCCGGTGAGTTTATCTCACTGGTCCTGGAAAAAGTGACTCCGGAGCAATTATGGGGCAAACTTGGAGAGAACATAGAATCCGGAGATTACGAAGTTTACGTCCACAACGGGTTCGGCGGCAGCAGTATGTGGATCAAAGCAGGCACGATTGCAGTAAGACCACAACACCAAGCCCCAAAAATGATTTACAACGTAACCGATTACGGCGTCAAGCCGTCTTTGCCAGGTTATTACTCATGGAATCCGGACATGTTTTCAGTAAAACCGGATTCAAGCGATGGTTTGCAAAAAATACTGAACGCTGCCGGCAAAACCGGGGGGATTGTTTATTTACCCAGGGGGGTTTACAGTTGCTCAAAAATGCTCAATGTGCCCGAAAATGTAACCCTTCGCGGAGAAGGACGGCACCTTACGGCCATCGAATGGTCGGATACCGATCCCCCGAGGCCGGCCTGCCTGTACGGAACCCGTAATTTTGCCGTCGAAGACATTAGCCTGTACGCACTGAATCACTATGCGGTTATCAGGGGCAACAGCGGCATTGAAGACCATTCGGGGAATATCTCCATTCGAAGTGTGATACTGCGGGCGGACCGGTTTCTGACCTGTGAAAGTGCAAGGCATTACGAAAATTACAAAGAGATTCTTGAGACACGTCGCAAGGACAATAACCGTGTGGGAGCATTGAATTTCGGCGGTCCGAACATTGAAATCACAGATTGCGATATCTATTCGTCAAGACTGGTCCTGAGCCTGGACAAATCCAGCGGGATCATCAGCGGCAACCGTTTTACGTCCCGGCCGGAGCACTGGAATATATTTATACGAGGTGCAAACAAGCTTATTTTTGAAAAGAATCAATGCGCAGATGGTGGCGTAAGCATCAGCAATGTTCACCACTGCCCCCACTTTGACGAAAAAGGCGTTCGCCAGAGACACGCTACAAATACCCCCCGCGCAAGCTTTGTGTACTGTGCAAATAACGATTTTCGCGACAGTTACACAAAAGACCGCGACGGCGGGGTCAATTCTGATTTTCACTCCCCAACAGGCCTTTTCTTCGGGAAGGTAAAAAGGACAGAGGGAACAAAGGTTATCTTCGACGGGCAATTCTGGTCCAACCCGAGCAAGCACTGGCTTGGCGCTGCGGTCATTATCACAGACGGGAAAGGTGCAGGCCAGTATCGAAATGTTATCGCCTTTGAAGGTGACAATACGGTCATACTTGACAGAGCTTTCGACGTCGAGCCAGATGACGGTTCATGGACCACCGTCAGCAAGTCCATCGACCACCAAATCTACGCGGACAATACAATTTCAGATGCAGGAAATGGCATTTTCTTCTGGTGTGGAGGCATCGAAAGCCTTGCGTGCAGAAATCGCATCATCCGCGCAGGAACAGTCAATGTAAACTCAATCTGGCATGGAGGCTTCTTACCCGCGGTGAAACTTCAGTTTATCAACAATGAAATCCCCGAAGGCCTGAACTGGGGAGCGTCTTATATTCATCTGCGAGGTTCTCTCATCGGGGCAATCAGCTACCCCCCGGTATACGCTAGCAATCCTGAAAATATAAAAAATGAGCAAAAGCATTTCCAAAGTGATCGCCGTGCACCCAACTACCGGGGACCGATGACGATGATGCAGGTAATACGCAACAACAGGATATTGAATAACGGCAGCTACTACATCGGCGGCATGGTAAAAAATGTTCTGCTTGACGGCAACTATATCGCGAATTCGGCAATCGGAGTGGAAATAACCCCCTCCGGCGGACGCTGGCAGGACTGGTTTGAGGGCGGGCCCCAAAATGTGCTGGTCCGGGGTACCAAAATGATGAATGTAGCAATGCCGATCATCAATCAATGTGGAGATCAGACCGTTGTGATCGAATAAGCACGTAATCTACATAACGAGATAAGAAAAATGAATGCAAGAGAGATAATATTAGCCAATCTAAATCATGAGAATCCGCCGCGATGCGGAATGACATTCGACCGGGACAGAATCAATGATATGCTGGGGATACAGCCGGAGCTGGACACGGACAGGATGCGGCGGTGGGTCGAAGGAAACAAAGAGTTCTACACGGACGAATGGGGTAATGTATGGGTCCGGATGACGGGCGGGTGTGAGAAAGGTGAAATTCACAAGCCTGTTCTTGATACGTGGGACAAACTCGATGACCTGCAGGTACCCGACTACGAGAACCCTGCTCGATATGAACAGATGCAAAAAGCTTTTACGGCCTGTAAGGACAAATTCCGGGTCGCTCATATCGGTGGATGGATTTTCGATAACGCCAGGTATCTCAGGAAGATGGAAAACTATTTTATGGATATGGTTGCCTTTCCGGATCAGCTTAAAAAACTTCACACTTTGGTATGCGATGTCTACGAAGCCAAAATCCACGGGGCAGGCAACGCCGGTGCGGACGCCATATTTATAGGCGAAGACCTGGGCACACAGAATGGACTGTTATTCAGCCCGGAAATGTTTCAGGAGTATTTCAAAAAAGATTATACGCGACTGATACAGATCGCACATCATTACGATATGAAAGTTTTACTTCACTCCTGCGGTCTCAACTGGGACCTGCTGGACGATTTGATTGACGTGGGCATTGACTGCTTCCAATTCGATCAGCCCGCTTTGTATGACATGCGCGCAATGGCTGAAAAGTTTACGGAAAGGAAGGTGGCCCTCTGGTCGCCGGTGGATATTCAGAAAGTAATGCCGACAGGCGATAAAGAGTATATAGAAAAACAGACAAAACAAATGCTTGATCTATTTGATGGTTTTTTGATCACAAAAAATTACCCGGATTTATTCGGCATCGGCGTAAAAGAACAGTGGGATGACTGGGCGTATAATACCATTTTGGATTATTATAAGAACTCATAGCAAAGATTAGATTTGACAGGAACGACCTGACTCATTAATAAGGACATGGGACCATGAAAA
Source organism: uncultured Pirellulales bacterium (assembly GCA_964454745.1). Classification (GTDB taxonomy): domain Bacteria; phylum Planctomycetota; class Phycisphaerae; order Sedimentisphaerales; family Anaerohalosphaeraceae; genus CAYVUI01. Next base: position 24,328 of record CAYVUI010000038.1, read on the forward strand.
AGCGATTGTGTTTAGAATTGATTCTCACTATTTTATTTATTAGCAACTATGCTTTTTGTCAGGCCGCAGAACCGAATCCAGAGAAGATGTCGTTTGATGGTTTTCTCTGGCCAAACCAGACACCCCATGAATGTCCATTTGAGCAATCAGAGGATATTACAGGAGTTTATTTTGAAGGTCGCTGCAGTGATTATTATTGCGGAGACACTTTTTATCCGACGTGGGCTGATGATGGGAATTTATATTCACCATTCACGGATGGATGCACGGATGGAACGTGTGCCTGGTCTGGTTTTCCAACTGAAACCACTGGCAATGCCGTACTGATTGGTGAGGATCCACAACATCTGACAATTAAAAATACGGCTGTCCCCCAAAAGGGAGCAGCTTATCCGTATGGCGGGCGTTATCCCTGCGGCAGTCTGGTTTATAATGGTATTTGGTATTACGGAACCTATTGTCTTGGTATTACCAAAACCACAGTGGATGACGGTTATGATTATGGCTGGCCAATCATGGGGCCAATGCCGGGATTCCGGATTTCAAAAGATTACGGCAAGACCTGGATACCTTCTCCACATTCGGGAGAAAAGCCTTTATTTCCTGAACCTAAAGAATTGTTTGGGCCGGTCAAGATCGGTGCGCCGCACTTTGTTGATTTTGGCCAAAATATGGAACACTCCCCGGACGGCAAGGCATACATGGTCTGTATGGGAGCCGAAGAAGATGACCCATTTCCTCGATATTGCAACCTGAGTTGGTGTTCGGCCGACCAAATATATCTGATCCGTGTCGTTCCAAGTATTGAAACGATCAATGATGAAAATGCCTATGAGTATTTTGCAGGGCATGACACCAACGGTAAGCCTGCCTGGACAGACGATTTTAATAAAATGAAACCATTATTGGAGTGGAACAACCACATGGGTTGCGTGACGGTAACATACAACGCACCTTTGAAGAAATACTTTATGTGTGTAACCGATGGGTGGCGTAGTCGCTCTAACATGGATTCCTATATCATGGAAGCTGACAGGATTACAGGGCCCTGGCGCATGGTCAGTTATATGCAGGAGTTTGGCACACAAGGCTACTTTCTGAATTTCCCGTCGAAGTTTACCAGTGACGACGGCAAAACCATGTGGCTCTGCTATTCAGGGAATTTCAGTGGTTGGCACAGGCAAATACCTCGGATTCCTCCTCATGGCCGATATGGTTTGTGTCTGTATGAGGTAAAGCTGCTTGACAAAGACAAACACCAGTTCATGGCTCTCGTGGCACAGAAAGACACTGGAAATGTAACATCAAAAGCAATAATCACAGCGAGTTCGACTTTAGCAGGCAGCTCTGTCAAGAATTTAGTAAACGGGAAAGTCTGCACCGATGCGAAATGCAAAGGCGACCATTGGGTGGCTGCAAACAATGATAATGAACCATGGGTGATGCTTACTTTCGACAAACCACAGGTACTTCGATCCATGAAAATATACGATTGCCCGCACAGGAAAGATGAGGTCAGGTTTGGAAAGATCCTGTTCAGTAACGGTCATGTAATCCCGGTGCGTATTCCCCAGCGAAATACTGTTTTTGAAGGCCTGGATGTATTTTGGGGTGACGAGAAAGAAGTCTCCTGGGTCAAAGTTGTATTTGACAAGGTTGAACCGATATCGGCGAATGTAAGTATATCTGAGGTTATGGTTTTTAAATAAATCCAAGGTTATCTAAAAAAACTTTGAATGCAATATTGTGAAAAGAAACGTTCAAATGAAAGTTAAAAACGTTTCGTCATAAGCTCGAAACAAAGGGAGAAGCTATGAACAGTAGAAGAGATTTCTTGAAGCTGGCAGGTTCAACAGTTGCGGCAATGTCCCTGCCGGGGCTGATGGGTATGGCAAAACCCGTTCCGAAAAAGAAGCCCAATATCATTTTTATTCTTGCAGATGACCTGGGCAATCATGACCTGAGTTGCTGCGGCAGTGAACTTTACCAAACGCCGAATATCGACCGCCTGGCCATGGAAGGGATGTATTTCAGTAACGCGCATGCACCGTTTCCCACCTGCGCACCGAGCAGGATGTCAATCGTAACGGGAAAGTATCCCGCGCGTCTGGGCTGCTGGGGGCACGGGATGCTCGGCGGCGTGAAACAGGGCAAAATCAATCTCCCTACCGAAGAAATCACGTACGCGGAAGAATTTAAACAAGCGGGCTACCTGACCGGGCATATCGGAAAATGGCATTGCGGTGAGGAAGGACACATGCCGCAGGACCAGGGATATGACTATGTCTATGGCGCCAATGATTTCTGCTGTATCGGCAGTTATTATTATCCTTTCCAGGCCCTGGAAAGACATCCCCAGGCAAGACTCGACCTCGATGACCTCGATGAGGCAGATAAAAGTAAACATCTTACCCAGATCCTCTCAGAAAAAGTCGTTGATTTTATCTTCGAGAATAAAGACAAACCTTTTATTTTGGATTACTGGGACTACGCTCCTCATCACCCGCTGGAGGCAGACGAAGACAAAATCGAAAAATATAAAAATCTGATCGGCCCGAATTGTCGACAGAAAAATCCCGGATATGCTGCCCTGGTCGAACATTATGACCAGGCCGTTGGAAGAGTGCTGGACGCCGTTGAAAATGCAGGCATCGCTGACAACACCATCATTATTTTCACCAGCGATAACGGCGGCGCTACGTATCATTCCACAGATACAGGAAGATTCAATCATCTGCCGATAACCTCCAATTACCCGCTGCGAGATGGGAAACACAGCCAGTATTACGGGGGAACCCGTGTGCCCACATTTGTCAAATGGCCCGGGGTGACAAAGGCAGGTTCCATTTGTGACGAACGAATCATCGGCTTCGATTTTTACCCCACAATGCTGAGTATGGCAGGGATCAAAGCTCAGCAAAAGCAGAAGAAAAAGATGGATGGCATTGACATTACACCTTTATTAAAAAATCCGGAAAAGGAGTTAAATCCGCGTGCCTTTCACTGGTTGAGATACCCCAGGGCCGACCGCTATCATGAAGGGGTGATCCCCTCAAAAGGACCATGCGGAACCATACTCAAAGGAGATTGGAAGCTGGTGGAATTCCAGGAAACATTGTACGGACAAAAACAGACTTTTGAGCTGTATAATGTCAAAAATGATATTTCTGAAAAAATGAATCTGGCAGACAAAATGCCCGAAAAAGTTGAAGAACTCAAAAAAGAGATGTACCGCTGGAGAAGAGAGGTCGGTGTGCCCGTCAGCAGCCTTGAATTGTACAGGCAGGTATTACAGAATGAAGAAAAGACCGATTGAGTCGACAGTAACAGGAATTATTGATGTGGTATGATAAACCCGCGTCCAGGTGGCTCGAAGCATTGCCCGTCGGCAACGGCAGACTCGGTGCGATGATATTCGGTGATATCAGCCGTGAAAAGGTCATTCTTGATGAGAAAACCGTATGGGCCGGTTACCCGTCGGACAACAATAAGCAATCACATTCTCAACTGGACAGCCTGCGCAGACTGATTTTTTCCGGGCAGGTTGAAAAGGCCAAACAGCTTACCCAGCAGCATTTCACAGGAAAACCCTGCGGATTCGGAACCCATCTCCGTGCAGGCACATTATGGATTGATACCGGTCATTCAACCTGCGACCCCGGCTCTTATAAAAGAAAACTTGACCTCAATACCGCCATCGTCTCGACAGAATACTCAATACACGGCACCCGGTATTTCCGGGAAGCATTTGCTTCATATATCGATCAGGTAATCGTAATGCATTTCCGGTCGGAGAACTCTGCCGGGATCAATCTCACACTGGCTTTGGAAAGTGAGAATGAGAATATTGCATCCATCGCGGATCATGACATTCTCACGTTAACAGGCAAGTGCCGGGAGGATGGCGTTGATTTTGCAATATCATTAAAAGCCATCTCTAAGGGCGGAACCATAACTGCTTCTGACGGCAAACTGAACGTGCGCAACGCCGACACAGTGACAGTACTGGCGGATAGTAATACCAGCTTCACGGCAAAAGACTTCCTGGAGATTTGCAATAAAAATCTAATTAACGCCTCCAAAATGAACTTCGAACAGCTTCGCACCAATCATCTTTCAGATTATCAGCCGCTTTATGACCGCGTGGAACTTTCACTGGGCGATGATACCTCCAAAGAGAATGTCCCGACCGACCAAAGGCTAAAAGCCCTTCAGCAGGGAGACATGGACAATGCCCTGATCGCTGAGTTTTTTCAATACGGACGTTATCTGCTGATCTCCAGTTCACGGCCCGGCACATGGCCCGCCCATCTTCAGGGGATTTGGAATGACAATATCGCCGCAAACATGCCGTGGACCTGTGACTACCACCTTGATATCAACACCCAAATGAACTACTGGCCCGCAGAAGTCTGCAACCTTTCCGTATGTCATGAGCCTTTGTTTGATTTTGTTGAATCGTTACGTGAACCGGGCCGAGTAACCGCCAGGAGCTATTACGATTGTCCAGGCTGGGTAGCACATGTCTTTACAAATCTCTGGGGATATACCGCACCCGGATACGAAGAACGCTGGGGACTGCACGTCACCGGCGGCCTTTGGATCGCCTTGCACCTGGCCGACCATTATGACTTCACAGGAGATCAAGAGTTTTTAAAAACACGTGCATACCCGGTTCTAAAAGAGGCCGCGGAATTCTTCCTGGCATTCCTGACAGAACACCCGGAACATGGATGGCTGGTAACCTGTCCGTCTATTTCACCGGAGAATATTTACAGAACCAAAGACGGCCAGAAAGCCAGCGTCACTGCCGGACCGACTTGCGACAATATTCTTTTACGAAGATTATTCGGCTTTTGCATAAAGGCATCCAAAATTCTCGATATGGATCCTGATTTTCAGAACAAACTCCTATCCGCCATAGAGAAGCTTGCTCCGTATCAAATCGGCAAAGACGGGCGTTTGCTGGAGTGGATCGAGGAATACGAGGAACCCGAGCCCAACCACCGCCACACGTCTCACCTGCTTGGACTGTTTCCGTTTGCAGAGATCACACCGGAAGAGAAACAACTCGCCCAGGCCGCTGCCAAAGTGCTCAATTTTAAAATGAGCCTTCCGGACTGGGAGGATACCGAGTGGTGCCGAGCATGGAATATCTGCTTCTATGCAAGGTTGTTAGACACGCAAAAAGCTCTCGAAAACGTCAAAGGCCTGCTCAATATCACAGAGGACAACCTGTTGACTTTCTCTCCCCCTCATGGCGGATCCACAGAAAATATTTTTGTTCTTGACGGAAACACCGGCACCGCAGCCGGCATCGCTGAAATGCTCCTGCAAAGCCATAACGGCATCATCCATCTTCTCCCGTGCCTGCCCGATCAATGGCCTCAGGGATATATAAAAGGACTGCGGGCTCGCGGCGGATTTGAAGTAGACATTGATTGGAAAAACAATAAAATATCAAATGTGAAAATTAAATCTTTTCTAAGCAATACTTGCAAATTAAGATACAATAATACGGAAACTGTTTTTGAAACAGAAAGAAATTGTGATTATTTCCTAAGAAATGATCTGCAGCTTGTCGACAGAAAAATCAATAACCACTAAATCAGGGATATGCAATGAAATACATTACAATCTTCCATGCAAATCTGAACTACGCCTATTTGACACCGGATCGTTACGAATTTGTGATTCGCACCGCCTATGAGATGACCATTGACACGATGCGGGAAGTTTTTCCGGATACGCAATATGTTTTTGAAGCATCCGGTTATACGCTCGAAGAAATCGCTCAAAGAACTCCGGATGTTTTGGAAAAACTCAAAGACGCCATTGCACAGGGGCAATGCGAGTTTATGGGTTCTCCCTATGCTCATCCGATGCTGCCCAATTTCCCGGAAGAAGACGGCCTGTGGTCGCTGAAATTTTCAAATAAAGTTTACAAAAAATACCTTGGCCTCCAGCCCAAAAGCTTCTGGAACCCGGAATGCGGCTGGAGAAGTTATATCCCCAGCCAGGTTGCACAAGCAGGATACAAAAATCTCGTTGCTGACTTTGAAGCCTACAGCATTGCCAAAAAACCGGACGGCACCCCACAAAGGCCTGAGATATACGATGTCGAATATTCAGAGGAAAAGAAATTCTATAACTTTGGCTTCAAATACGAACTGCCCGGCGATGAAAAGGCGTTGCACTTCCCATTCTCCGATGTAGTAGGCGGCAATGGCCAACTCAGGACATTTCTTCGAAGTGACCGTGTTTGCCAGTTTGGGGTCAGATATTTCATGGATATGGAAGGATATTCACTCGATGAGTATATGGCACTGGTCAAAAAATACTCACATCAACAACAAGACGAACCTGAGGGTGCGCTGGTCATTTTTGCCGATGATGCTGAATATATCGGCACCAACGGCTGGTTCAAGCTCAAATTCCAGAACCAACCGGATAATGTGTTTGAAGCGGTAGCAACCGCGCGGGAAAAACTGATATCTTTAATTACCGAATGTAAAAAACTGGGCACTTTTACGACATTCGATGCCGCCTGCAATGATCTGCCCCCGATTGAGGAAACCCTGTATTTTGATGACGATGCCGCATGGCATGGTGCCAGGGCTTCTGTTTGGGCCGAAACTCCCATGGCAAGGCTGCTTCGTCCCTGGCAGGATTTAGTACGTGAAAAGCTGTATGCTGTTGCAGATAAGCTCGATGAAAGCGAGAAAACCAGAGTATGGTATCACCTGACCAATTCGTATAATTCTGACGGCCAGTGGCCGCCAACCTTGCCGGACGCTCCGCATATCATACACCCCTTCAATTATGAGTACTGCTTTGAGAACCTCCTCGCGGCAGAGCTGATTGTAGGCGGAGTGGACCGTTCAAGGCTTGAAACCGATCCAGTAGTGACTCTGAAAGAAATCCTGACGATCCAGCAGGACCTTGTCCTTGAAAAAGCTGAAAGGCTCATAAAAGAGGCCGGCAGCCAGCAGGCACAGGCCGCAAAAAAGGCAAAAGCCATGATTTTAAGTTCTCGAGATTATTCTTCGATGAACCTGTCCGGCTTTAAGGTTCTTTATCCTTCAGAATACACAATACGGGCAAATGCACTGAATGAAGCGAGAAGACTGGTAGGCGGAATCAAAATCGAGGAAGTTACAACGAGTATGGAGAAATAACGTAAAGTGGCGAAAAATAAGGAAATGATTGAGACAAACTTGCAGCCAGCCGCTAAGCCTTTTCTTGCAAAAAGCCAAAAACACAAACAAGCACAACTCTTTATATTACAATAGCTTACCCACTGGGCCCGGGGGGACCCGAACTTTCAAATACAAAACCGCCGCAACCTATTGAAAAGACAAGCACTTACAGCAATCAGGCAAAAAAGCAAACTTCGCCGAGGGTGCAAAATCGGGTGCATCAATCTGGATTTCAGCCTGAATTGAAGCAAATCATCAACGCATGGCCCAGCCTGAATCCAGACCAGAAGCGGCAAATCCTCAACGTCATCAAAGAAGCGGCAGAGGCCCGCTGAATTCACTAATTATTTTAACAGGAGAAATCAACATGCAGACAGCAATTGAGAGGGTGGCACGTGATGAAATGGATTGTCCCGTCAATCAGATCGAGCGTGTCCTGGATGACGATCCGGTAACTGACAGGATTATGCTGAAATTTAATTCGCTGTCCACCGAAACCAGTTTGGCTTTGGTGGCGTATTTCAAGCTTGAGGCCTCGAACCAAGAGATCGCTCGAAAAGTCCAGCGGATGTTTTATGAGATCGAGCCTATCCTGCTGAACGAACGGCCAGAGCAGGACAAGATTCTTGCTGAACTGCGAGGCATGACGGCGGTGTTAGGTTAGCATCTTAGCATTTAGCAGTGGCTTAACATTAGCATTGCAAAGGCGGTCAGATTCGGTCTGATCGTCTTTTTTCTGTGACTATGCTAATATGCTAAGCTTATGCGCTATCCGTGCTAAATGCTAAGTACGGTTGACAAGCAGGAAATGTTTACTTCGGGAGTGCTGCTAAATTTTTTACCAGACCCCCCTCCCCTAACCCTCCGGGTACTTTAACTTACTTTAAGAAAATTGATAGCATTTTCAAGATACACGATCACACATGTCCACTTATGTCGCCATAAACTATAATGAATTCATTCCAATGCTAATGATTGTACCCTAAGAAGAATATTCTCTTTATTTTAGGTGGTGAAATTAACATTTTAATTAAAAAATATTTTCAACCGTCCATTCCCCCTTATCATAGCTGCTGAATATAACAGCATCCAGCACACATGGAAGAATATCACAGGCTTCCGCCAATGCCTGAATACCGTCTGATACAAAATTATAAAACCCCTTATCTCCTAATCCTTGAGCGGTTAGATGAAATGGAAAGCCAAAATTATTCAGCCATTTCGTTATACGGCTGTCAATCGGAATTTCATATCGTGATATACGAAGTGTCTGCAAAAGGTTTCTCGATTGTTTTGGGCCAAATCCTTTAAAGTAACATTGGATATATTCTGCTGCTTCTCTTTCGAACAGGGGAGCTTGTTCTTTCTCAATTCTGACTAAATACTCATTTATAGCAGGCCAGTTCTCTGAAATGAAATGGATATTTTCAGAAAGCTCTTTAGCTATTCGGTTGGATCGTCTAAGCCGATAATTGGCTAATTCTTTTTGAGCAGCTTGTTCTAAAGCTTCAGCTTTCTTTCGACAAGAGGCATAATCTAAAATGAATGAGGTACTTTTGACAAATTTATTCACCATGCTTCCCGGACCAGAACGCTGCTGTGTAGTCGCCAAACAGGCAATATGGCTTTTCCAGAAATTGTCAATTGATATAGGTTCTCTTTTACCCTGAACATTCATTCTGATACGACTTTGGACAAAATTGTTACCGTAGTGTTTTTCAATGAATTCTTTAGCTTTGGCAATATCCGTTTCAGTTATTTTCCATATAATCTGCATTTATTATTCCCTCATCAAAGAAAAGAATTTTACTTATTTTCTATTTTGCTTAATTCTGGAAGAATATTCGAAATGTCTACAACCTCTATTTGGTCCTTATAGCCTCTATAATAATCGCATACAACTTGATATTTATTACCATATTTGGCAAAGAATTCTTTCTCAATTTTATTGTTTCTACTCAAAACACTGCGTATAGAACGGCTACTATTGAAAAAACGCATAGGTATTTTTAAACCAATCACATATTTGTACTGTGTAGTTTCATTTTCGTTCTTTAACTCTTAGTGGAGCCAATAG
>CAYVUI010000039.1:0-33429 GCA_964454745.1 uncultured Pirellulales bacterium
GTACTCCATGGCGCCGGTTCTGGGCCTGGAATAGCTGGCAGATCATGATTGCGCATTGGAAGCTACGGTAAATGTTACGCTTACAAGGTTGAAAAGGCCATGAATTGTGATGGGCTGAATGAGGCTGCCGCTGTTTTCGTAGCTGTATCCCATGGCGATGGACAAGATCAGCAGGGCCGGCCAGTGCGTTGCATTGGGGTGAATCAGGGCAAAAAGAATTGACGTAGACAAAATCGCCATCCAGGGGCCCATCCCGTAGCCGCGCATCGTAGACTGGAAATATCCTCGAAACAGGATTTCCTCGAAAAACGGCGTTATAATCCCGAAGCATACTGCCAGTGCAAGGATTCGGATCCAGCCGACTTCGGACACTGCGACCTGCAATCCGTGATGCTGCTCGATTCCAAACTCTTGCCCCTTGATCAACTGGCCAACCTGCTCGACAGCAAGCACTGCGGCCATGACCAGCGGCAGGATCACCAGGTAAATCCCCGCAGCCTGGATAATATTTCGACAGAGTTTCCGCCAGGAAAAACCAAGTCCCCGAATGCCCCGGACAAAAAGAATCTCCGCGCCGGACAAAAAACCTATACCCAGCACAAGTTCCATCGCTGCAATTGACATATAAAGAAAAAAGTCCTTGTCCTGTCTCGGCGCCTCTTTCAGGAGCCAATGTTCCACCGCCATATTCGCAATCAGCATCATTCCAATCCACATCGACATCATTAAAATCGGAATCAGTATCGAAATTCGATGCCTGCGAATAGGAATATGCCTGAGCAGATAGGGTTTACGCCGGTCGGCCAACCATTTGCCCAGCATGATCGCGCAAAAAATAACGAGCCCCAGTACAGCCAGTCCGACAATTCGGTCAGAAGTACTGATCTCAGTAAGCGGCTGGGCCGCTTCGGCGATATTCGGATCTGCATTTGCGATCATTTTCATTCCTTAAAATCCATTTTTCAGCCCATCAACGGCCCCGGTCCAAAGATTCATCCTTGCAAAACCAGCCTGTTTGTATTACATTACCCGTTTGTTTTCAAGGAAAAAGGACTATGGATAGTTTTCAAATTGAAGGCCCGGTTAGTTTAAAGGGCACATTGGAAGTGGGCGGCTCGAAAAACGCCAGCCTGCCTATTATGGCGGCGGCCCTGCTTGCGCCTGGTGTTTCCACTATTCGCAGGGTGCCGGACCTGATGGACGTCGCGGTCATGCGCAGCCTGCTGGCCTCTCTCGGGGCAAAAGTGGAATACGACCGAGGTACGGGACAAACACAAATTGATGCTTCAAGCATCGACAATCCTGTCGGAGAATATGAAATCGTACGAAAAATGCGTGCCAGTATCTGCATTCTCGGTCCGCTTTTGGCCCGATGCGGTACGGCCCGTGTCTCCATGCCTGGCGGATGCGCGATCGGCATTCGGCCCGTGGATATCCACCTCCGCGGCCTGGAAGAACTTGGTGCGCAAATTTCCCTCGAAAACGGCTATATCGTTGCTACCGCCCCCAACGGCCTCAAGGGAAAGGATATTTTCCTCGGCGGGCCGTTTGGTTCTACCGTTTTAGGTACGGCCAATATCCTCATGGCAGCCACACTGGCCGAGGGAAGGACCGTGATCGAATCCGCGGCCTGCGAACCGGAGGTTTCCGACCTGGCCCATTACCTGAACGCAATGGGGGCGAAAATCACCGGAATCGGCTCCCCGCGTCTGACCATTGAGGGAGTCTCCAGCCTTTCGCCGGTGGATTATACTGTAAGCGGTGACCGGATCGAGGCGGGCACTTTTATTGCCGCCGCGGCCCTGACCGGCGGACCGGTTGAGATACGCAACTGCAAGCTGGATGACATGGTCTCGGTGATGGATCGACTCAAAAAGATCGGCGCGACGGTTACCCCGATCCCGGACGGCTGTGTTGTCTCTCGCGAAAAGGAGTTAAAGCCTGCCGATATTACCACCCAGCCATGGCCCGGTTTTCCCACGGATCTCCAGGCACAGTTTATGATCCTGCTGGCCCTGGCGGATGGAAACAGTGTTGTCACCGAAAAAATCTTTCCCGACCGTTTCATGCATGTCGCTGAGCTCAATCGTATGGCCGCCAATCTCCGCAAGGAAGGATCGAGCGTAATTGTCAAGGGGGTTTCCGAACTAATTGCCGCTCCAGTGATGGCGTCCGATCTGCGTGCTTCGGCGGCGCTGGTTCTTGCAGCCCTGGCCGCCCGAGGGTGCACGACGATCAACCGCGTGTATCACATTGACCGCGGTTATGAACGGATCGAAGAAAAGCTCAACGCCGTGGGAGCGAAGATAAAACGAGTCAGTGGATAAGGGATATTTCGCCTATTCTTCTTCCAGCAGGGGCCTGGGGCGGAAGAGCCTTGTTTCCAGCGATTTTTGATACGCCGTCCAGTCCGTATCTCCCGGATCATTATCTATCAGCATTGCCACCTGGTTCATCTTTGCGTCCAGGTCGTCGATATAATTGACCATGAATGCCTCCGCGGTGGCCGGCAGCTTCGCCGCGCCGAATTCATACCTGCCGTGATGGCTGATCATGATATGCAGCAGGGCGTTTAGAATCTCCCGGTCGATGACATGACCCTCATCGGTTAGTTCCTGCACTTTGCGTTCAATCAGCACGGTTCCCATCGCCAGGTGCCCGAGGAGCTGCCCTTCATTGGTATAACTGATCCCCATTTTGTAGGACAGCTCACTGGTCTTGGCGATATCGTGCAGGAAGATCGCCGCCAGCACGATATCCTTTTGAATCTTCGGATAAAACGGAAAGATCGCAAGGGCTACGCGCATCATATTGTGCACATGTTCAAGCAGGCCGCCCAGGTAGGGGTGGTGCATCTGCATCGCTGCCGGGGCCTGGCAGAATTCCCGCATCAGGTCTTTGTCCTCCAGGAACGCCCCGACGATCAAAGCCATATCCTTGCTCTTGATCTCGCTTTTTAAAATCGCCTCCACCTCTTCATACATCTGCCGAATGTTCTTTTCCGTCCGCGGCATGTAATCAGAGTGATTGACCTTTTCCGGGTCCACAACCGTAAGATTGTTTACCACGAGCTGAAGCTGATTCTGATAGAGTTCGCTCTTGGCCTGAACATGAAGAAAACCCTCTTTGGGAATGGATTGATAAATCTCCTGCGTGGCCTGCCACATCCTTGCATTGGCTTTACCAGTCTTGTCACTTAGATACATTGCGATATACAGGTCGCCGCGGGTCGTGTTTCGCAGCACCGGTTGGGTCACCATGAAGGTATCGCTGATCATTTGTCCCGGTTGAATCTGGTCGATGAAAAGATGAGCCATTATATCTCCTGAGTCTCGTTAATATTTCGGATGAATCATCAGGAAATGATTATACCCGCCCAATTCCGGATTGCACGGTTTATCTTTATACTTCCGTAAATTCGCAGTGCGGCTATCTTCTGCGCACAAAAAAAGCCCGGCAGTAACCGGGCTTTGAGGAACACTTTCGTGTTATCCTGCTTTACCTTTTCCTGCGTGCCAAAAATGCGGCACCCAGACCCAGTAAAGAAAGACTTGCCGGTTCAGGTACCGGCGTCTGCTCAATATCCAGTGTAAAAGACGTACTCGCAGGGATTTGAACCTCAAAAGAGATTTCAAAAATTTCAGTGGGCTGTACCGGCACGGGGGAATCAAACGTGATCACCGCGATTCCGTTTATGTTTTCGCTGATGTTGTTGAGGTGATTACCGCTTAATACCGTTGCTGAATTAGCAACATATGCCGCGCCGCCGGAAGAGTCGACCTCAAGGACAAAGCTGGTCCATGCAAAGTCTGATCCGTTTTCGATTGTTTTGGTAATCGTGATGATCGGATCTGTGCTTGCAGTCGTTGCTCCGCAGGAAAAACTCGCGGGTGCAACGGCACCAAATGTTTCACTGACATCCCAATCCAGCTCTGCTTCATTCCAGTCCCATGAATTTTCAGTCAGGGCAGAAGTGTCACCCCACTGAGCATCCCAGGTATTGGGAACCAGACCGGCAAATGAAATGCCCGAAATTAAAAGAATTGTATTGATCAGAATTGTGCTTCTCACCATGTCTCTCCTTATCGCAAGTTGTTTTTACGTTTTTATTCGCGTAACATAACAACATATCCTCATCCATCTATGCATTATAATAGTTATAACTTGCACAATCGTCAAGGAGAAAATATTTTTTTTCTTGGCCTATTTTCTTACCTGGAATAGACTTAAAAGATAATTTTCCTACTTCCTTGATCGGAAATCTTTGTGTTTTTTGGTGGGAGATATTCAGTCTGGAAATGATTTCAAGAAGTGTCGTCTGCTAAGCTGATGTTAAATAATGACTTAAAAGAAAATCTGACCGCAAAGGCGTTGTCTCTCGGCTTCAATTTGATTGGTGCTGCACCTGCAAAGCCGATAGGCAAAAGCCACAGTAAAGAGTTTGATAAGTGGATTTCAGGCAAAATGAATGCGCAAATGGCCTATATGGAGAGGAATCTTGAAAAAAGAGTCAATTCGTCCATATTATTTCCTGCTGCAAAGTCAGTGATTTGTGTCGCGTTAAGCTATAATTCATATCCGGAGCCGGATTTACCACGGCAAGCCCGGGATCAAGATAACGAAAACCTGAAAATTGCCCGCTACGCTCGTTACCCGGACTACCACGCTTTCCTAAAAGACAAACTTTACCAGCTCGCTGATTTCCTCAAAAACGAAGCCAGCCGCCCGAAGATGCAGTTCAAGGTTTGCGTGGATTCCGCGCCGGTTGCGGAACGGTCGCTGGCTCAAAGTGCGGGGCTTGGATTCATAGGGAAAAATCGGATGTTGATTCACCCGGAACTTGGCCCGGAATTGTTCCTCGGCGAACTGCTGGTGGATATCGAGTTTGAGCCGGACCAGCCAATCGAGAAAAATTGCGGAAATTGTCACAAATGTATCGATGCCTGTCCGACGGGTGCACTGACAGAGCAGGGATTAAACGCTAATAAGTGCCTAAGTTATCTGACCATCGAGCATCCGGATGGATTTGATGATCCTTCCCTTCTTTGCGGGCAGGGTGTTTTATTCGGCTGTGACCGCTGTGTACTTGCGTGTCCGTATACACAAAATGCACTTGTGGTAAAAAATGCCGATTTTAAACCGGATGCAGTTCCTGCAATTTTACCTGCTCGTGAAATCCTTGAAATGGCACAAGAGCAATTTGCCCGGCGATTTAATAATACACCGCTCTATCGAACGGGCCTTTATAGGCTCAAGCGAAACGCCCGGGCCGCAATTGGTACAAAAAAGAAGTTGGATTAAAAAAGTGCTGGAAAATTTTATTACCCCATGTAGTATTCACATCTGACAAGTACATTTCGCCGAAATGGCAGTTTTCAGTAATGCTTTCAGGGAGATAATTATGGATAAGAGGACATTTCTTTGTGCAGCGGTTTTCATACTCATTTTTCTTTCCGGCTGTATGGAAACGGCACAAAAATCAAACCATCCTGAAGACCCAACCCAGTGGTTTACCGACGCCAAATTTGGCATGTTCATTCACTGGAGTATTCCAAGCGTTCCGGATGATCAGTGGCAAGAGGTAATTGGACGCCCGCGCGATCCGGTCATTGACCGCGAAACGATGTGGAGCATGCGCCGCGGTGAAATTCCCGTCGAAACGTATGAAAAACTTACCAGTCTGTTTAACCCGTATAAATATGACGCGGAAAGCTTCGTGAAAACCGCTAAAAAGGCCGGAATGAAGTATATCGTCCTTACCTCTAAGCATCACGACGGCTTTGCCATGTTTGATTCGGCGGTCAGTGAATTTGACGTCATCGATGCGACCCCGTATCAAAAGGATATCATCGCTCCCCTGGCAAAAGCCTGCGAAAAACACGGCATAAGACTGTGCTTCTATTATTCCCATGCGCAGGACTGGCACCATCCGCACGGGGCGGGCAACGACTGGGACTTTGACCCCGATAAAAAGGATTTCTCGATTTATTTCGAGCAAAAATGCAAGCCCCAGGTTCGCGAACTGCTAACGCAATATGGCGATATCGGCCTGTTATGGTTCGATACCCCTGCGGTAATCAATGATCGGCAGTCGCAGGAGTTGTACAATCTCGTAAAGTCGATTCAACCCAACTGCCTGGTCAACAGCCGCATTGGCAATGGCTATGGCGATTACCTCTCTACCGGCGACAATCAGATCGCCGAGGCTGTGCTCGATTTCCCCTGGGAAGTGCCCGCGACGATCAATAATCATTGGAGTTGGCAGGCCCACCAGGTATACAAAACCCCGGAAGATACGATTAAAAAGCTCGTCCATATCGTTAGTTGCGGCGGAAACTACCTGCTCAATGTCGGACCGGATCCAATGGGGCAGATTCCCGATAAGAGTGTGGAAAATCTCGCGGAAATGGGCCGCTGGCTCAAGGTGAATGGCAAGGCGGTTTACGGCACCACAGCCAGTCCTTTCAGGCGTACGTTCTCCTGGGGTGTGGTAACCGCAAATGAAGAGAATATTTTCCTGCATATTACCAATAAGCCGGAGGGTAAGATCGTTTTAAAGGGCTTGATCAATCCCGTCAAACGCTGCTATTTCCTCGACGGCGGAAAGAAAGTCACATTTGATCAGGATTACACATCAAAGACGCTGACACTGAATCTGCCCGAAAAACTGCCCGGAAAATATGTCCCTGTAATTGCGGTAGAGGTTGAGAGCGGCGTAGTGGTAGACCCCATTCCATCGCAGGATCTGGACGGTGCCGTCGAGCTTTCTGCCAGTGGTCTGCCGCTAAAGCTGGGTCGGCATGGCTTTATGATTCCGACAGTGCCTGTGCCGGGAGCGGTAGTGCATTCGGAGAATCTGGAAATTCGGATGCAGCTAAATACCCATGGAAGCAGATTGAAAAATGGCTGGATGTCGATGAATGGATAAGCTGGGATTTCCAGGTTGAAAACCCCCAGACGTTCAAAGTGGAGATGGTGAGCGCGAAAACACGAATCCGTGAAAAGGACCGGAGTACCCGATGGATTCATCCCGGCAGGCACAAAGTAAGTATCCTGCTTGACGGCAGAGAAACTGCTTCCGGAATCATTCGCAGCGTAGACGACGGCAGCAGCCAGGATGTCATTACACCACTGGGGATTGTTTCAATCCAGCAGGCCGGGATGCATGTTCTTCATGTCAAAGCGGATGAAATCGATATGGAAAGAAAGATCGGCCTGACGCTAAAGCGTGTGCGGCTGGTGCCCGTCCGTTGAGTTGAACAGGGAGGTTTCCGCGCAGAAAAAAAGCCCTTTTCGGGCTCCTGGTTTTACGATTGCTTACGGCACAAGGAAAAAGTCATCCGGATTGCAGGGTGTTTCCTTGCCTTTGTAGGTCGATGTATTTTTGATAGTGTAAATGTCGTCTTCAAGGACGATCCGTTTGTTTTTGAAATCCGCATTGCCGGCGCTCATCAGGATATTCTGCCCCCGGCCATTGTGATTGAGGCTCATCATGGATCGCATTCTCTCATTCAGGGCAATCTGGTCAAATTCGTCACGCGACATGTTAATTCGCTGTTTGTCCTGGTAAACTTTCTCAAAAACGGGGTTGGTATCCGCCATGAAAATCGTGACTTTTCCGGCTCGTATTCGCTGCTGGAGCGGATCACACACCAGCATGAAAGAAAAGCTGACATTCTCACGCGAGGGGAAATCCTGAAGCTGCATAACCGGGGTGATTTCTTCATCGATGGGCTTGCTGTCCTTACGGGCCGGGCAGATAAAATCTTTGGCCTCAGTGTAACCGTTTTTCACCAGCAGCCAGTAATGACGTGTATTGGACTGATTCTGGTCTCCCTGGAAGCCGACCTTCCACCACGGCTGACCTTCATGGGTTGCCAGGTGAGGAAGGCTGCCGGAAAAATCCGCGCCATAGCGTGCCAGGCCCATGCCGATGCGTCCGAGGTTCGCGGCGCACTGCTGTTTCCAGGCCCGCTGACGGGCGCTGGACAATGTCGGGAATCCAATCGCCAAGGCAAAAAGCACCATCGCGGCAATTGCGGCAACCTCACTGAAATTACGCCAGAATCCGGACTTTGCGGGCCCGATTTTAATTGTCCCACCCTCACGGCTCTGCTCTGCTTCGAGAAGCTCATTGAGCTGCGGACTTTCGGTATGATTTGAGGCGTTTTTCAGGCGGGTGATGGTTAATTCGGCGAGATTATCGGGGCAGGGTTCGTATTTCACATGGTCAAGAGTGGATAGCGTTTTTTCAAGGCTTGAATAGAGCTCAGCGGCTCGTTCATCTGAAGCAATCAGATCTCTGCCCTCTAAAATTTCTTCCTCGGTTCCGCAACGGAAATAAAAATTCAATATAATACTTT
Organism: uncultured Pirellulales bacterium; assembly: GCA_964454745.1. Lineage (GTDB taxonomy): Bacteria > Planctomycetota > Phycisphaerae > Sedimentisphaerales > Anaerohalosphaeraceae > CAYVUI01. The sequence goes on from CAYVUI010000039.1 coordinate 8,364, forward strand.
TTTCGCTGGGTGACAGGCTTTTCATACTTATTTACTACTCCGATACTTACATTCGGCTTCGATTCACCGTTTTCCATTTCTTTGTAAAATGCACCACCGCAGTGTGCAAACGACTTTTTACAGTACCAATGGGTATACTGAGGATTTCCGCCATTTGTTTGTAAGAAAATTGCTCGAAATAGGCCAAAATTAAAATTACACGAAGATTTTCCGGCATATCCGCTATAATCTGACGGACTTCCTGTGCAGTTTCATCACGTGAAACCTCATCTTCCGGAGTTGTGGAGTAAGATTGTAGAATATTCACAACATCATCAATCGATACATCATTGGAATCCGCTATGGCCCCAAGGCTCAGGGAACTGCCCCGCTGGATTTTCCGCAGCGAATCTTTCGCCTTGTTCGCAGCGATGGTAAACAGCCAGGGACGAAGTGGACGCGATGTGTCGAATTTATCCTGGCTGGTATAAAGCTGAAGAAACGTCTCCTGGAACACGTCTTCGACCAGGTCCTGCCGATTGAGAAACCGCCGGAGAAACGAGTACAGGGAGTCCTTGTAACGGTTTACGATCTCTCGAAACGCGTCCTCGTTTCCCTCCCGATACTGGATCAGCAGCTCGGAGTCTGTGACGTTTTTGGGTTCATTCATCTTTTTTTCCGCATTGGAAATCAATGGTCACCTACCTTTTAAGACATTTTCTTGCGAAAATCAAGGAAAACCCGCCTCTGATGCTGTTATCAGGGCTTTTTTCCTGATATTTTCGCAGTGAATCAATGCTTTCGGGTTTTGCCCTTATCGATATTATAGACAAACGGAACTACTAATTGTTCCATATACAACAATTAATGTCCCGCTTTTCGATGCCATGTTTCAGAAGTTTTCCGGTTTTTTGCCTTTTTCCGAGGGTTGCATTGTTTTTGTCTCGCGGGTATGATACCTTTTCCGCTGAACTGATTGAGTATTCGTCCTCTTTGGCGTTTTTAATTCAGGGATCAGGATTAAAAAACAAATTTGGAAGGGATGTAAGATGATTTCTTATCGATATTTATGTAAGCTGGTTCTGGTAGCGGGGCTTTTGATGGGTCTCGGCTGTGAATCGGAAAAAAAGCAGGTTTCAGATGAAAACAAATTGGAAGGAATCCGCGTGGTAAAATTTCAGACCAATAAAGGCGACATTGTACTCGAACTTGACGAAGCAAATGCACCGGTGACAACGGAAAATTTCATCAAATACGTACAGGACGGATTTTTCGATGGTACGATTTTTCACCGCGTGATCCCCGGTTTTGTCGTTCAGGGCGGCGGTCTTACCCCGGATATGGAACGCAAGCAAACGCGTGCCCCCATCGTCAATGAGGCGAAAAACGGCCTGACTAATGTCCGTGGTACGATCTCCATGGCACGGACCAATGATCCCGACAGCGCGACCAGCCAGTTCTTCCTCAACCTCGAAGACAACGAAAATCTCGATTACAGTACCGTCAATCCCGGTTATGCCGTTTTCGGCAAGATCACCGAGGGTATGGATGTTTTGGATGCAATCGCTGCGGTCAAGACCACACGCAAGGGAATGTATGACGATGTTCCCGTTGAACCGGTCGTGATCGAAAGTGCGGTTCTTGTAGAGTAAACCCTACGTTTAAAGCTTTTTGTAGTAATTGCCCGGGAGCTGTTTTACCAGTCCCTTTAGCTGGAGTTTGACCAGTGCGGAAATGATCCTTCCCGGCTGTTCGCTGATCGAGGCCATAATCTGCTCGGCGTGGATATCTTCATGGTTAAAGAGTGCGTATATCTCTTTCTCCAGGCCCTTTAAGGGGATATTCACCGGATTAAACAGGGGGGCTTCCACGCGTTTTTTGCTGGCCTGTTCCGATTCGTCCACATGCTCCTTGATCGGTTCACCGATATGCCCGAGTGCCTCGGTGACATCCTGTATGCAGTCTATCAGCTTTGCCCCGTCTTTGAGCAGCCGATGGGTGCCGATGCTTGCGGGCGAGTCAATCCTTCCGGGGACCGCCATGACCTCGCGGTTATTTTCGAGGGCGAGTTTTGCGGTAATCAGCGCACCGCTTCTGTTTGAGGCCTCGATCACCAGCGTTGCCAGGCAAAGCCCCGCGATGATGCGGTTGCGGGCGGGGAAGTTTTCGCTCTGGGGCACAAAATCCAGGGGTAGCTCACTGACCACGGCTCCGTTTTCCGGTATCTTTTTAAAAAGCTGGTCATTTTCCGGCGGGTAGCAATGGGCCAGCCCGCAGCCAAGCACCGCAATCGTCCTGCCTCCGGCTGCCAGTGCCCCGCGATGGGCCGCACTGTCAATCCCGCGGGCCATGCCGCTTACAATCGTAAACCCTGCGTCGGCAAGGGTATAGGCAAAACGGCCTGCCTGTTCGCTGCCGTAGCTCGTGCACCGGCGCGAACCTACGATGGCGAGGGCCAGGTTGTCGTTTCGCGTCAGCGTACCCTTTACATACAGCACTGGCGGCGGATCATAGGTCTGTTTGAGTGGTTTGGGATATCGCGGATCGTTAAAATGGATCAGTGAGACATCCAGTTTGCTCGCCCGATCGATCTCCTTTTGAACGTCAAAGTTGCCGATGGAAGTACGGATTGACGCTGCAGTTTTGGGCCCAATCCCGTCGATTTTGCAAAGCTGGGCCTGCGAGCAGCCAAGAATCGTATCGATCGATTTGAAATGTTCGATGAGTTTTTTGAATGTCACCGGTCCGAGGCCCTGGGCCCGGATCAGCATCATCCACTTTTCAATCCCGTCCGAATGTCCCTTTTTGTATTCGATGGCAACGTTCCTCCCAAATTTTTAACATCAGGAGGATAATCCAGAGGGAGATTTCCGTCAATAAAATTTATTTTGCCGTATCGCCGAAAAAATGGGCCTCTACGATCTGGCAGATCGTGTGGTACACCACCATGTGTACCTGCTGGGCCGGGCCGGCATAAGGTGCGGGCACCGCAATGGTTACATCCGCCATCTCCTCGAGCGGGGTATCGCTTTTCCCGGTAAAGGCGATGATTTTACACCCTTTTTCCTTCGCCACCTTGGCGGCATTGATGATATTTGCCGAGGTTCCCGAGCATGAAAACGCCCACAGCAGGTTATTTTCTCTTGCCAGTCCTTCCATCTGCTTGGCAAAGACCAGTTCAAAGCCGAAATCATTGCCGATGCAGGTCAAAACGGATGTATCCGCTGTGAGCGAAACAGCCGGCAGGGCGGTTCTATTAATAAGGTACCTGCCGATCAACTCTCCGGCGATATGCTGGGCATCACAGGCCGAGCCGCCGTTGCCGCAAAGATAGACAGTGCCGCCTTTCTCGTAGCAGTCAATGATCAGTTGGGCGGCATCTGCCACGTTGTCGAGATGGTTGAGTTCGTATTCCTCCAGCATCTGCCGGGCCTGCTGGAAGTTCGCAAGGATGGTTTCCTTCATAAAAAATCCCCTTATTGGATTAGAGAATAAATGATTCCATTCATAGTGGGGATATTTTACGGGCAGTGGGCGAAAAAGGAAAATTTTTTTATAAAACAATATTGTAGTTGTCGCCCATTAGTATACAATTTTGTATATATGATCGATATTGTACTCAATGCGGTAGAATTCTGTTGAATAAGAGGTAATTTTGTATGTCCAAGAGGCTTGAGCGGGAAGTTGAACTGTTAAATGATGTGGCAAGTGCATTTTCCGAGTCGCTGGATCTTGATTCCACGCTTGAAGCAATACTCAATTCCCTGGAAACCCACATGCACCTTGAGCGGGGTACGATCTCGATGCTGGACCCGGACCAGGAGATCATTACGATCAAGCTTGCTCACGGCATGAACGAAGAAGCGAAGAATATGGGCATCTATAAGATGGGTGAGGGGATCACCGGTACGGTCGTTCAGACCGGTAAAGAGGTTGTGGTGACCGATATCAGCAAAGATCCGCGTTTTCTGGATAAAACCGGCTCTCGCAGCTATACCAAGGGGGAGAAAATCTCCTTTTTCTCGGTTCCAATCAAGCTCGAGGGCAATACCATCGGGGCATTGAGTGTAGATGCCCGGGGGCGGGTTGCCGAGGAATTTGACCAGATTTTGCGGATTTTGAACATTATTGCGACGATGATCGCCCAGGCGGTCAAGCTCAACCGTATACTCGAATCGGACCGCAGGCTGCTGGCGGACGAAAACGCCCGGTTGCGGAGCGAACTAAAGGACAAGTTCAATATTCATAATATGGTTGGCACGAGCAACGCCATGCAGGATGTCTACCGGCTGATCGAACAGGTGGCCAACAGTAACGCGACTGTGTTGATCCGCGGGGAAAGCGGGACCGGCAAGGACCTGGTCGCCCATGCGATCCATTACAATTCCATGCGGAGTGCCAAGGCCTTTATTAAGGTCAATTGTACGGCTTTGCCCGAGACGCTGCTGGCCAGTGAGCTGTTCGGCCATGAAAAAGGGGCGTTTACCGGGGCCGTGGACCGCAAGCTGGGCCGGTTTGAGCTTGCCCACGGGGGAACAATCTTCCTGGACGAAATTGGCGATTTTTCACTGAATTTACAGGTAAAACTGCTCCGTGTGATCCAGTTTAAGGAATTTGAGCGGGTCGGCGGCCATGAGACCATTAAGACCAACGTGCGGATTATTGTGGCGACCAATAAAAACCTCGAAGAGGAGATTAAAAACGGATTCTTCCGTGAAGACCTGTACTATCGTATTAATGTGTTCCCGATTTACCTGCCTCCGCTTCGTGAGCGGAAGAACGATGTTATGCTGCTGGCGGACTATTTCCTCGAGAAGTACGCACGAGAAAACGCCAAGAGCATCATGCGGATATCGACGCCTGCCATTGATCTTTTGACCAATTATCACTGGCCCGGAAATGTCCGCGAGCTGGAAAACTGCATTGAAAGGGCGGTTTTGCTGTGTAATGAGGATGTGGTGCGCAGCGAGCATCTGCCGCCGTCTCTGCAGATGGTCAAGGACCGCAAGGCCGCGGAGAGGCTCTCGATGCCGGAAATTATCGAGGCCAGAGAGCGGGAATTGATCGTTGATGCACTCAAGAAAACCGGTGGTCACCAGCGAAATTCGGCCCGGGAACTGGGCATTACAGAGCGTATGCTGGGGTACAAGATACGAAAATACAAAATTCTACCCAAAAGGCTGTAGAAATACAAATATGTATACGCATTATGGTATATATACATAATTGTAGTTAAATAGCTATATGTTACAAATATGTAATTAATAAAATATATTCATAAGTGCTTGCTATAAATAGCATTATGAAATATGGGGGTAAGTTTCGTGCCTTTGGCACACCCATTGCTTTATCCATCATCCAACTTTCATTGAAAAGTTTGACGTGCTGTCGCGGGGGCAGCAAAAGCAAAGAAGAAATGGATTTTGGAAACAAAGGAGAAAGCAGTGAAAAAGTTAAAAGGCATCATGATTACAGCAGTTGCACTTGTCATGGGTATCAGTGCGGTTCCGGCAAGTGCGGACATCGGTGAAGTCGTCAGCATGTTCGACTATGAGGTTACGCTGGACTACTACAGTCAGTATGTCTGGCGCGGTCAGCAGCTCAATGAGAGTTCCTTCCAGCCGGGGGCGTCGATCGCCTACGGGGGGTTAAGCGGTGGGTTCTGGGGCAATGTTCCCATCCAGGACGCCGAAGGCGCTGCCTTTGAGTTTACCGAAGCGGACTGGTGGATCGATTACACAACCGAGATCCCCGGGATGGAATGGGCTTCGATTTCCGTGGGTGCAATTTATTACAACTTTGCATCTACGCCTGTGCCGGATACCACGGAAGTCTACTGGGGTTTTTCTTTTGACGCACCTCTCAGTCCTTATGTTATGGTCTATCACGACATTGACCAGGCGGATGGTATGTACATCAATACCGGTATCAGCTATGCCTGGGAAGATGTCTTTGAATTGATTCCTGATAAGCCGATGGACCTCGAGATCAGTGCGAGTATGGGCTGGGGTGATGCGGACTACAATACGTACTACTGGAGCGTAGATGATGACGCTCTCAATGATTTTAATCTATCTCTTGCGATGCCGATGGAGCTTGGCGGCGGTTGGACAATGACGCCAAGCCTGACATGGACCGCGATTGTTGATAACGGTCTTCGTGATTCGAACACCTATGACGATGATGACAACATGTTCTATGTCGGAGTCGGGTTCGCAAAGAGTTTTTAATATCTTTCATCAACATTTTGGTATCGATGCAGTCGGAAATGATGACAAGCTGAAATCAATGAAAAGCAGTCAACGGTAAATCAGGCTGTGTCGAATAGACGTGAAGAAATGGATGGTAATAGAAAGGAAATTGAAATGAAGAAAGTGATGTTATTTTTAGTGTTGCTGTTGTGCCTGGCGCCTTTGGCGTCTGCCGAAACGGCTGACATGGAGGCAATGAAAGCGGAGATCATGGACGAACTTCAGACGAACATTAACATTGTCTGGACCTGCGTCGCAGCGTTTTTGGTCTTCTTTATGCAGGCCGGATTCGCGATGGTCGAAGCGGGCTTTACCCGGGCCAAGAACTCGGTCAATATCCTGATGAAGAACCTGATGGACTTCTCGATTGGGACAATGGCGTTCTTCTTCCTTGGGTTTGGCCTGATGTTCGGCGCGACAAACGGGGGATTGTTCGGAACCGATAACTTCATGATTCGCAATATCATGGGGGATGGTTCGAACTGGAATTATACGTTCCTGATCTTCCAGACGGTCTTTGCCGGTACTGCCGCGACAATTGTTTCCGGTGCGATGGCCGGTCGGACGAAGTTCAAGGCGTATATCGCGTACAGTGTATTTATCTGTGCGTTGATTTACCCGATCTTCGGTCACTGGGCGTGGGGCAGTCTGCTCGACGGTTCCGGTTGGCTCGAAGGCAGGGGCTTTATTGACTTTGCCGGTTCGACGGTGGTTCACTCGGTCGGCGGATGGCTGGCCCTGGCCGGTGCGATCATTCTTGGGCCTCGTATTGGGAAATACGGCCCGGATAAGAAGGCTCGCGCGATCCCCGGTCACAATATCCCGCTGGCTGCACTGGGTGTGTTTATCCTGTGGTTCGGCTGGTTCGGTTTCAACCCCGGTTCAACGACTTTAGGTGACGGCGAAATCGGTCGTGTTGCGGTTACGACAAACCTTGCTGCCGCTGCCGGTGCGATCCTGGCGATGATTACCTCGTGGATCATCAGCAAGAAGCCGGATGCTTCGATGTCCTTAAACGGTGCATTGGCCGGCCTGGTTGCGATTACCGCGGGTTGTTATACGGTTACCCCGGTGGGTGCGATCTTTATTGGTGCGATTGCCGGTGTGCTGGTTGTATTCAGTGTCATCTTTATTGACAGTGTTCTCAAGGTCGACGACCCGGTGGGTGCGGTTTCGGTGCATGGTGTGTGCGGTGCGTTCGGTACCCTGTGCTGCGGGTTGTTCGGTGCGGAAAAGGCGCTTGGAATCGGTGACGCCAATACGGGTCTGTTCTATGGCGGCGGTTTCGCTCAGACCGGGACTCAGCTTGTCGGTATCCTGGCAGGATTTGCCTGGGCGTTTGTGACAGGCCTGATCCTGTTTGGTGCAATCAAAGCGACCATGGGTCTGCGATGTGAGCCGGAAGAAGAGCTCAAGGGTCTTGACATTGGTGAGCACGGTATGGAAGCGTATGCCGGGTTCCAGGTGTTCAGTACCACGTAAATTCGAACCGGGAATTACTGTTAGGAGATATTTAAAATGAAACTGATCATAGCTTATATTCAGCCTCACAAATTAGAAGAGGTAAAGACGGCTCTGGCCAAAGCCGAGGTGGCCAAGATGAGCGTAACGAACTCACTCGGATGCGGAGCCCAGCAGGGCTATCATGAAAGCTACCGCGGTGTCGAATTTGACGTCAACCTGCTCAAGAAGGTACGCCTGGAAATCGGTGTCAATGACGCCTACGTCGAGAAGACCAAGGAGGCGATTATTAACGCCGCCCGTACCGGTGAGATTGGTGACGGCAAGATCTTTATCGTACCGCTGGAAGAGGCTATCCGGATTCGTACAGGTGAAACCGGAAATGATGCGATTGGATAGAAACCCCCAGGCGGGGATTTCAATAAACCTCTAACAGGTCGCCGCTACTTCCATTTCTTCGGGCTTTGTCCCGTTGATGAAAGTGAGCCGTGTCGCAAGGACGCGGCTCACTTTCTTTTTTGTCTCAAAAAACCTCAATAGTTACATATATGTAATTTTTAAAAACATAATATACAACAATGTAGTTACATATTTGTTTTATTCAATTTTGTATATTTGTGTAAGTGTATGTAAAATATGTAGATATGTTCATTTTCGGTCTTTCTTGCATTTTGGCATGTAGATTGCGATGTGATGCTGTTGTGCATTTCGGGGGCAAATGTACTGTTAGAGATGTAATTGAAACTGTTTTCGAGACAAAGTTCAAGGAGACTGGAAGTGGAAATGATTCGAAAAAGAAGTGTGAAAAAGAGTGCCCTGGCGTTGATGGCGATTCTGTTTGTCGTTTTGATGCCGTCAGTCGTTCTGGGCGATGAAATTGCCGCAGCGGATGGGGAAGTCGTACTCGCCGAGGGCATTTCGCTGACGCTGCACGAACTTCGCGTAGGTCTGGATACCGTGTGGGTGCTTTTCGCGGCGACACTGGTATTCTTCATGCAGGCGGGTTTCGGGATGCTTGAGGCAGGATTTATTCGGGCAAAGAATACCTGTAATATCCTGACCAAGAACTTCCTCGACTTTTGCATGGCGTCGCTGGGTTTTTTCCTGGTCGGATATGCCTTTATGTTCGGCGAGGGCAATGCATTCATCGGAATGAAGGGTTTTTGCCTGATTGGTGTCGATGATATGGCCGGCGGAGTGCCGACGTTTGCGTTTTGGCTGTTCCAGGCGGCGTTTTGCGGTGCCGCGGCGACGATCGTAGCCGGCGGCATGGCCGAGCGGATGAAATTTGTCGCATATTTGATCTATTCATTCCTGATTTCAGCACTGATATACCCGATTGTGGGTCATTGGGTGTGGGGCGGCGGCTTCCTCGCCAATATGGGATTCTACGATTTTGCCGGGTCGACGGTTGTGCATACGACCGGTGGTATCGCCGCGCTGGCGGGCACTTACATGCTAAAGCCCCGTGAAGGAAAGTTTAATCCGGATGGGCAGGCAAACGCGCTGCCTGCGCACAATATCCCCATAGCATCGCTGGGTGTGTTTATCCTGTGGTTTGGCTGGTTTGGCTTCAATGCCGGATCAACGCTGGGTGCGGGCAATGGCATGGATATCGGCCGGGTTGCGATCAATACCAACATTGCAGCGGCACTTGGCGGAATTGCGGCTATGCTGACAGTCTGGAAACAGTTTGGTAAGCCCGACCTTTCCATGGCAATGAACGGGGCACTGGCCGGCTTGGTGGGCATTACGGCTCCGTGTGCCTGTGTGGAACCCTGGGCAGCGGCGATGATCGGTGCGATTGCTGGCATTATCGTGGTCTTCGCGGTTGAGCTGCTCGATAAGCTGCATATTGACGACCCGGTGGGTGCGGTTCCGGTCCACGGCGTTTGCGGAATCTGGGGGACCGTGGCTGTGGGTATCTTCGGCAAAGAGGCCCTTGGTCTGGCGCATAACGGCCTGATTTACGGCGGAAATCCGACCCAGTTCGGGACCCAGATTTTCGGGAGTCTTGTTGTAATTGCTTTTGTGCTGGTGACCATGGGCGGAATCTTCAAGCTGATCGATATGACTATCGGTCTGCGTGTCAGCCGGGATGAAGAGCTTCGCGGTCTGGATATCGGTGAGCATGGTATGGAATCATACGGCGGATTCCAAGTCTGGACGACCAACTAAAAATTTCTGAAAATCGCTAACTCTTTTGTAAACAGGAGTTTGATATGAAACTGGTTATAGCGTATATTCAACCTCATAAACTCAAAGACGTAAAGCAGGCCCTTTACCAGGCTGAGATCTTTAAAATGAGTGTGACCAACTCTCTGGGCTGCGGCGAGCAGCTTGGCTACACTGAGGCATACCGCGGAATTAAGTTCGAGGTTAATCTTCTCAAGAAAGTGCGTATCGAGATCGCGCTGACCGAGCCCTACGTGGAAAAGGCGGTTAACGCTATTATTGAAGGTGCTCGTTCCGGGGAAATCGGCGACGGAAAGATTATTATCATGGATGTTCAGGAGTGTATTCGCATCCGTACCGGCCAGCGCGGTGAAGAGGCGATTGGGTAGTTTTTGAGGTATCCGTATCCGGCTCTTTAAGAAGACGTAAAAGGTCATTTGTTCTACGTAATTGTATATTAAAAAGCAGAATATACAATATTGTAGGATTATGAGCGAATTTCCTAACAGCCTTATGTTTTGTAAAGTATTGTAAATAAAAGGATAATAGTTGTTTTTTGGGTATTTTTGATTTTGGCGCAGCAATTGCTCTATTAACTGGCAGTTGATTGTGATAGATGATAGACGCCGATGCCAGGGCCGGCTTATCTGATTGCCTGGTAAAAAAGTAAAAATTTTGGAAATGTGAAAGGGAAGTAAGATGACACCAAAAGAATTCTTTGAGTTTGCCAAGAAGCACAGTGCGAAAATGGTGGACCTGAAGTTTGTTGACTTGCTTGGTACCTGGCAGCACTGCACATACCCGATTTGCACCTGGGATGAAGGTATGTTCAAGGATGGTCTGGGCTTTGACGGTTCTTCGATCCGCGGCTGGCAGGATATCCACATGTCTGACATGCTTGCAGTACCCGATCCGGACACGACTTGTATTGATCCGTTCTTCGCCGAGCCGACTGTCAGTGTAATCGCTAACATTATGGACCCGATTACCAAGGAAGATTATGTCAAGGACCCGAGGCACGTTGCCCGCCGGGGTGCCCAGTACCTCAAGGATACCGGCATTGCGGATACATGCTTCATTGGCCCTGAGCCTGAATTTTTCATCTTTGATGAAGTTCGTTACGAGCAGACACAGCACACGGCTTTCTATAAGATCGACTCCGTCGAAGGTGCCTGGAATACCGCACGCTTTGAAGAGCCGAACCTTGGGTACAAGCCCAGCTTTAAGGGTGGGTACTTCCCGGTAAGCCCGACGGATACCTATCATGACCTTCGCGGCGAGATGACCAATGTGCTGATGGATATGGGTATCGTGATTGAAGCTCACCACCATGAAGTTGCAACTGCCGGCCAGAGCGAAATTGACATGCAGTTTTCAGAGCTGACCAAGATGTGCGATCAGTTCATGTGGTACAAATACATCATTAAGAACGTCGCCAAGATGCACGGCAAGACCGTGACTTTCATGCCGAAGCCCGTCTTTGAAGACAACGGTTCCGGTATGCACTCGCACTTCTCGCTCTGGAAAGACGGCGAGCCGCTGTTTGCGGGCAATGGCTATGCGGGTCTTAGCGAGACCGGTCTTTACAGTATTGGCGGCATTTTGAAACATGCACCGGCGATCCTGGCCTTTGCCGCTCCGACGGTGAATTCCTATCGCCGCCTGGTTCCGGGCTTTGAGGCTCCGGTTAACCTGGTGATGAGTGCCCGTAACCGCAGTGCCGCGGTTCGTATCCCGATGTATTCAGACAGCCCCAAGGCCAAGCGTCTTGAGTTCCGCTGTCCTGACCCGACCGCTAACGGTTACCTGGCATGGACTGCGATGCTGATGGCAGCCCTCGACGGTATCGAGAACAAGATTGATCCGGGAACTCCTTTGGATACCGATATTTACGAACTGGATGCGAGCGAGCTGGCCAAGTATCGTCACACACCGGCAGACCTTGAAGAAGCGATCAATGCTCTTGAGGAAGACCACAAGTTCCTGCTGGCCGGCGGCGTCTTTACTGAAGACCTCGTACAGAGTTGGATCAAGTGGAAACGCGACAATGAGCTCGATGAGATGCGTCTGCGTCCGCATCCTTATGAGTTTGCACTGTATTACGACTGCTAAGTTGTTCACAGGCACAGGGTAAATTTGTACTGTGCTGTAAAACGACTTTGAAAGATGATCGCCCTGCCGGGTGTTTAACAAGATGTCCGGCAGGGTGTTTTATCAAGAAGGCTAAAAAACTACAATATTGTAGATCGCATTTTTGTGAACGATTGAACAAAATAGAATATGTTGTCATATAATGGTTTATGTCGTTTTTTCTTGCGGCCTAATTATCGTCAAAATCAGGGTTGACAGGTGATAACCGATAACATACAATTATGTAGGTTTCAGCATGCCATGGTTGGCAGGGGCGTAAGCTGTTTTGCGAAAGTGCATTTCCAAAGGCCCTATTCCGCATTTGTACCCAGCGGGACTCTTTCAGGGATGGTTTGGCCGTCTTTTTGTGTAAAAATTGTATAAATGTATAACTGTAATTATTTTCGGGATTTGAAATGGCATTTGTAGCGAAAGACTATGGACTTTACGAGGCGCGTCGCGAGCATGATGCCTGCGGTATTGGCGCGGTGGTCAATATTTCGGGTGAGCGGAGCCACCAGATCCTCAAGCATGGAAACCAGGTCCTGCTCAATCTGCACCATCGCGGTGCGGCGGGAGCGGATAACGTAACCGGCGACGGCGGGGGGATCCTGTTCCAGGTTCCGCATGAATTTTTCGTCGAGGAATGTTCCAGCGCGAAAATCAAGCTGCCGGACCGGGGTGAGTACGGTGTTGGCGTTGTGTTTGGTTCTCAGGACGCAAAGCTTCGGAAAAGTTGTGACGCAATTCTCGAAAAATCGATCAGCCAGTGCGGTCTGAAGGTGCTCGGCTGGAGAGATGTTCCGACCAGTAACGATTGTCTCGGTGAACTGGCAAAAAATTGTGAGCCGACGATAAAGCAGGTCTTTATACACGGCAACGGCATGGTCGACGTAGAGTTGGAAAGGCGGCTTTTCCTGGCCCGGAAAATGGCGGAAAAGAAAGTTGCCCAGAAGTATGGCGATGCAGGGGAGGATTTTTACCTGTCCAGCATGTCCAGCAAGACGATTTGTTACAAGGGCATGTTCATGGCGTGGCAGCTTTTCGCGTATTACCCCGATCTTTCGGATGAGCGGATGACCAGTGCCCTGGCGATTGTGCATCAGCGTTACAGTACGAATACATTGCCCAACTGGCGGCTTGCCCAGCCGTTTCGTACCCTGGCCCACAATGGTGAGATCAATACACTGAGCGGCAACAAAAACTGTATGCGAATTCGCGAGACTACGGTACAAAGCCGGGTGTTCGGTAAAGAGGTCGAGCATCTGATGCCGGTGATTACGCCCGATGCGAGTGACTCTGCGAGTTTTGACAATATGCTCGAATTCCTGGTAATGAACGGCCGTTCGATGCCGCACTCACTGATGATGATGATTCCCGAGGCGTTTGGTGTGAAATACCATATCAGTACGGATAAGCGGGCGTTTTATGAGTATCACGCGTCGATCATGGAGCCGTGGGACGGCCCGGCGGCGATGGTGATGACTGATGGCCGAATCATTGGCGGTACGCTGGACCGAAACGGGCTGCGTCCGTGCCGGTATGTTGTGACGACCGACGGCCTGGCGGTCGTGGCCAGCGAGGTGGGTGTTATTGATTTCCCGCCGGAAAAGATCCGCACGAAAGGGCGTCTTCAGCCGGGGAAAATGTTCCTGGTCGATACCGAAGAAGGCCGGATTATTACGGATAACGAAATCAAGAGTAAAATTGCACGGCAAAAACCGTATCGCAGGTGGCTGGAAGAGAACCGGATTGAGCTTCGCGGCCTGTTTGACATGGCAGAGCTGAAAGTGGAGGACCACGACAGGCTCTATCAGCGGATGCGTTGTTTTGGCTATACCCGCGAAGAGATGAACATGATCTTAAAGCCCATGGCCATGAACGGCCAAGAGCCGGTCGGTTCGATGGGCAACGATACCCCGCTGGCGGTCTTAAGCGATGAGCCCAAGCCGCTGTTCAACTACTTTAAGCAGCTGTTTGCCCAGGTAACCAATCCCCCGATCGATCCACTTCGCGAAGGGCTGGTGATGAGCCTGATGTCGTTTACCGGCAAGCGTCGTAATTTCCTCGAAGAGACGCCCGAGCACTGCAAGCAGCTCAAGCTGCCGCATCCAATCCTGAGCAACGAGGACCTCCAGCGGCTGCGTTCGGTAAACCGCGATGATTTCAAGGTCGTTACGATTGAATCTCTCTTTGACGCGGATTCGGGCAATCCCGGTCAGGCCCTGGCACAGGGTGTCGCGGACCTGGTGGACGCCGCGGAAAAGGCGATCAAGGAGCAGAGGGCTTCACTGATCGTTTTGAGTGACAAGAATTTTGACAAAAAACGCTGCCCAATCCCGTCGCTGCTGGCGATCAGTGCCGTCCATCACGGTCTGATCCAGAGGCGGTTGCGTGCGGAGGCAGGGATTATTCTTGAGACCGGCGAACCGCGAGAGGTCATGCATTTCTGCCTGCTCTGCGGTTTCGGGGCCAACGGTATCAACCCGTACCAGGCGTTTGGGACACTGCATGAACTCCAGCGGATCGATGAGATTCCGCCGCTGTATGAATCTTCCAAGCTGGTGGATAACTACATTGCCGCCGTGAAGAAGGGTATGCTCAAGACAATGAGCAAAATGGGCATCTCCACGCTTCGCAGCTATCATACTGCCCAGTTGTTTGAATGTATCGGCATCAATAAGGATGTCGTGAATAAATACTTTACCGGTGTCAGTTCCCGTATCGAGGGTGTCGGGCTCGATCAGATTGCGATGGATGCCATGAAAAAACACAGCGATGCATTTACCCCGCGTCAACCAGGGCAACTGGAAGTTGACTTCGGCGGAGATTATCACTTCCGAAGTAACGGTGAACAGCACCTGTGGAATCCAATTACCCTCTCGAAGCTTCAGCAGGCCGTTGTGAGTAATGACGAGGCGATGTACCGCGAATTTGCCCAGTCGGCCAATGACCAGTCCCGCAAGATGTGTACTCTCCGCGGGCTGTTTGAGTTCAATGAATCGCCGATTGAGATCGATAAGGTGGAGCCGGTTGAAGAGATCGTCAAGCGTTTCTGCACCGGCGCGATGAGTCACGGCTCGATCAGCAAAGAGGCCCATGAGTGTATGGCGATTGCGATGAACCGTGTAGGCGGGATGAGCAACACCGGCGAGGGCGGCGAAAGCGAAGACCGCTTTACCCCGGATGCCAACGGCGATTCACGTAACAGTGCGATCAAGCAGGTGGCCAGCGGACGATTCGGCGTGACGATCAATTATCTTTCGCACGCAAAAGAGATACAGATTAAGATGGCCCAGGGAGCCAAGCCTGGTGAGGGCGGACAGCTTCCCGGCCATAAGGTAACCGACGAAATCGCTTCGATGCGTTTCTCAACGCCGGGCGTGACATTGATTTCTCCGCCGCCGCACCACGATATTTACTCTATTGAGGACCTGGCCCAATTGATTTATGACCTCAAGTGCTCAAATCCGGGCGCGAAGGTATCTGTCAAGCTGGTCAGTGAGGTCGGCGTGGGTACGATTGCTGCCGGTGTGGCCAAGGGCAACAGCGATGAGGTTCTGATCAGCAGCCACGACGGTGGAACGGGTGCCAGCCCGCAGTCTTCGATCAAGCACGCGGGCTGTCCGTGGGAGCTTGGAATCGCAGAGACACAGCAGGTATTGGTTACCAACGGCCTGCGTGACCGCATTCGTGTCCAGGTGGACGGGGCACTCAAGACCGGCCGCGATGTGGTTGTGGGCGCACTGCTCGGGGCCGATCAGTTTGGCTTCGGCACGGCAGCGCTGGTTTGCATGGGCTGTACGCTGCTGCGTAAATGCCACGAGGGCACGTGTTCGTTTGGTATCGCGACACAAATTCCGGAGCTTCGCAAGCGTTTCCGCGGCAAGCCGGACTATATCGTAAATTACATGCTTTTTGTTGCACAGGAAGTTCGCGAGCTGATGGCTCAGCTTGGTTTTGAGAAATTTGAAGATATGATCGGCCGGGTCGATAAGCTGCACAAGCGTGACGCAATCGAGCATTATAAAGCTAAGGGGCTTGATTTTAGCCCGTTCTTCTACCAGCCCGAGGTGCCCGAAGGGACACAAGTCCACCTCGCTCGTAAGCAGGAAGATAAACTCAAGGATAACATCGATTGGGAAGTGATCGAAAAGCTTGGCGATGCGGTTGAGAATAAAACGCCGACGAAGCTGGAACTGCCGATCCGAAATGTACACAGGACGGCGGGGGCGATTTTGAGTAATAAGATTGCGACACTGTACGGTTCCAAGGGGCTGCCGGACAATACCATCGAGCTGACGTACCGCGGTTCGGCGGGCCAGAGTTTTGGCGCGTTTCTTGCCCGCGGTGTTACACTGCGGCTGATTGGTGACAGCAATGACTATCTCGGCAAGGGACTCAGTGGGGGCAAGATTGTGGTGCAGACGCCGGCGGAATCGCCTTTTGTTGCCCATGAGAACATCATCGTGGGAAATACGCTGCTCTACGGCGCGACCAGCGGCGAGGTCTTTATCAACGGCATGGCGGGCGAACGCTTCTGTGTGCGGAACAGCGGTGCCATTGCAGTGGTGGAAGGTGTGGGGGACCACGGCTGTGAGTACATGACCGGCGGTATGGTCGTTGTACTCGGCAAGACCGGCCGGAATTTCGCGGCGGGCATGAGCGGCGGTATCGCTTATGTACTCGATGAACACCAGTTGTTCGATACGCTGTGTAACCTCGATATGGTAGACTTGGAAACGGTCTGGCAGGAAGAAGACCAGAAGCTGCTTCGCAGCCTGATCGAGAAACATGTCGAATGGACTCAGAGCAAACGCGGGAAGTACATTCTTGAGAACTGGCGTGATATGGTAGGACGTTTTGTAAAAGTAATGCCCATCGATTATCGAAGGGCTCTCGAACGAATCAAGGAAGCTGAGATGCGAGACAGTGAGAGCACCCCGGCGACCGAGGAGGTTTTCTATGGCTGATCCGACTGGATTTATCAAACACAAACGCGGCAAACTGGGCTACAGGCCCGTTGAAGAACGTATACACGATTTTAAGGAGCTGGACATTCCGCTTAGCCCCGATGACCTGATCCTTCAGGCGTCGCGGTGTATGGACTGCGGGATTCCGTTCTGTCACGGGTGCGGGTGCCCGCTGGGCAATATGATCCCGGAGTTTAACGATCTCGTGTACAAGGGCCGCTGGCAGGAAGCGTGCGAGATTCTGCATGCGACAAATAATTTCCCGGAATTTACCGGGCGTGTGTGTCCGGCGCCGTGCGAAACGGCATGTACGCTTGGTGTCAATGACGACCCGGTGATGATCCGGCACATTGAGTACCAGATTATCGAGAAGGGCTTCGCCAACGGCTGGATCAAGCCGATCCCGGCGAAGGTCAAGACCGGCAAGCGCGTGGCTGTGGTGGGTTCCGGTCCTGCGGGCCTGGCTGCCGCCCAGCAGCTTGCGAGAGCCGGCCATGACGTGGTCGTGTTCGAGAAGGAAGAAAAAGCGGGCGGACTGCTTCGATACGGGATTCCGGATTTTAAGATGGAAAAAACCGTAATCGACCGGCGTCTGAGCCAGATGATCGATGAGGGCGTGGTTTTCCAGACGGGCGTGAATGTAGGTGTGGATATTTCGGCGCGATACCTCAATAAGCAGTTTGACTGTGTGCTGCTGACGATCGGGGCCTGGCAGCCGCGCGATCTGGATGTTCCCGGCAGGGAGCTGGATAATGTGATGTTCGCGATGGATTTCCTGACCAATCAGAATAAGGTGGTCAGTGCGGAAATTACTCCGGAAAAGGCGATTGACTGTTCCGGTAAAAATGTGGTTGTGATCGGTGGCGGGGATACCGGAAGCGACTGCGTGGGAACCTCCCGCAGACTGGGTGCGAAGAATATCTATCAGCTTGAGATTCTTCCCCAGCCGCCCGAGAGCCGACCGAATGATACGCCATGGCCGCTGTGGCCGCGGATCATGCGGACCTCGAGTTCGCATGAGGAAGGCTGCGAGCGGATGTGGTCGGTCATGACCAAAAAGCTCGAAGGCGATGCCAAGGGTGTGAAGAAGCTGCACGCTGTAGAGGTCGACTGGACCAGCGAGAACGGTAAGTGGAATCTTGTCGAGAAAGAGGGCAGCGAATTTACGCTGGATGCGGATATGGTGCTGCTGGCGATGGGTTTTGTCCACGCGGTTCATAAGGGACTCGTGGAAGACCTGGGTGTGGACCTGGACAACCGCGGCAACCTGGTGACGAATAATTACCAGACGTCGGTTCCGTGGGTCTTTTGTGCCGGTGATGCTGCGACGGGTGCATCGCTTGTGGTTCGTGCCCTGGATGCAGGTCGGTGTGCTGCGGCCGCGGTCGACGACTACCTCAAACAGCATTCGAACTAAACGGACTGTCCCTTTAATAGACTGAACCGGCATTTTTAGTGTTGGGCAGAGTCGGTTTGCGCTGATTTCATTGCGGAAATCCTGTTTGCGGCGGAAAATCCGTTGAGACTTTCTGCCGGTCCGGTACAATATCCGTAACTGGATTTTTTAAGGAATTAGGCAATGCCGCTATCTGTGGGCCTGGCCCAGATCAATACCGTAGTAGGGGATTTCGATGCCAATCTTGCCCTGATGCGGGAGATGTACAGCCGTGCCGTAGAAAAAGGGATTGATCTGCTGGTTTTCCCTGAGCTGTGTATTTGCGGGTATCCGCCGGAGGATTTGCTTTTCAAACCCCATTTTCTCGAGGATGCGCAATCGGCCCTCGAGCAGTTTGCCGCGGAAGCGGGGGATATGACCGTTCTTGCCGGATTTGCCGAGGGAGTAAAGGGTGGGGTATATAACTCAATGGCGGTGATTACCGGGGGGAAAATCGAACAGGTGTATCGTAAGATTTCGCTGCCCAATTACGGTGTTTTTGACGAGCGCAGGTATTTTTGTGCGGGTACAGAGCCGCTGGTGATCGAGCGGGAGGGGGTACAAATTCTGCTGACGATCTGTGAGGATATCTGGGAACCGGGCTGGCTGGAGCCTTTTCTGGCAAAACAGCAGGGGAGTACCGACCTGGTCGTCAATATCTCCGCTTCGCCGTTTAATGTAGGCAAACTCGGCCAGCGCAAGGAAACGATCCAGAATTTTGCCCGGCGGATTCATGCCGCAGTGGCGTACTGCAACCTGATCGGCGGCCAGGATGAGCTGGTTTTTGACGGCAGGAGCCTGTTCGTGGACTCTGCCGGGAAGACTGTTTGCCAGGGGCAGGCTTTTGAAGAGGACCTGGTCGTTGTGAAAATCGAGAAAAATGAAGGACAAACCGTACAGGTTTCCTGTTTGGGCGGTCAAAGCAGGCCCGGTCCTGATCCGGACGAGCCTGTCGCGGAGGTCTGCCATGCCCTCGTGACCGGGACGCGGGATTATGTTCGCAAGAACGGCTTTTCAAAAGTGCTCATCGGCCTAAGCGGCGGGATTGACTCCTCGCTGACCGCGGTAGTGGCAGTGGATGCACTCGGGGCGGAAAATGTCATCGGGGTTACCATGCCCTCGCGTTTTAATACACAGGAAACGATTGGCGATGCCGAGCTTTTGGCTCAAAATCTGGGGATGGAATTTCATACCCTGGCGATTGCGGATATTCTCGATTCATTTGACGGAATGCTCGGCAATATTGACGGCTGGGACGATCAGGGCCTTGCGTATGAGAATTTACAGGCCCGGATTCGCGGGACGCTGTTGATGTCGCTTTCCAATCAGCTCGGAGCGATGGTTTTAACCACCGGCAACAAGAGCGAAACGGCAGTGGGGTATTCCACCCTGTACGGCGATACCGCGGGCGGTTTTGCCGTGATTCGCGATGTGCCCAAGACGATGGTCTATGCCCTGTGTGAATACATCAACCAGGTAAAAAACAGCGAAATCATCCCAAGAAGCGTGATTGTCCGTCCGCCCAGTGCTGAGCTGCGTCCGGATCAGAAGGATTCCGATTCCCTGCCGGATTACGATACGCTCGACGCGATATTGCAGGGATATGTCGAGCAGGATTTATCCCTCGATCAGTTGATCGCGAAAGGGCTCGATGCCGATACCGTGCGAAGGGTGATTACCCTGGTGGATCGCAACGAATACAAGCGCCGCCAGTCGCCCCCGGGGGTAAGGATAACGCCCAAGGCCTTCGGCAGGGACCGCAGGATCCCGATTACCAACCGGTATCGCCCGTGATTTTCCTGGGCGATTTGAGCTTGTACAACGCTGTAAAAACGGGTAAAATCCCCATACGTGAATGTTATTCTATAGGCAGTAAAGTATGATTGTAGTGATCGATTACGATATCGGGAACATCAAGAGCGTGGGCAATGCCCTGCGGCATCTTGGCTACCCGGAAAAGCTAAGCAGCGATCCGAAGGATATCGAGCAGGCGGCCGGGATCATTCTTCCCGGTGTCGCGGCATTTGGATACGCGATGCAGGCACTCGGCAAGACCGGAAATGTGATTAAAGAGGTCGCCCTTGCGGGCAAGCCGCTTTTGGGTATTTGTGTGGGCTACCAGATGCTCTTCGAGCACAGCAGTGAGATGGGTTCACATGAAGGCCTTGGTTTGATCGCTGGACAGGTGGATCGAATCCCCAAGGGGCACCCGGTACCGCACATGGGCTGGAACGCGGTGCATTATGCAGACGGGATGGACCTGTTTGACGGCATCAAAAATGATGAGTATTTGTATTTTGCCCATTCGTACCGGGCACAGGGCATCGAGCCTGCCGCGAAAGTCGCAACTTGCGATTACGGAATTGAAATGGCGGCGTCCGTGCAGAAAGGTAATATCTTTGGAGTGCAGTTCCACCCGGAAAAAAGCGGACCGTCGGGGCTGAAGATCCTGCGAAATTTTGAAAAGATCTGTCGAAAGGCAAAATCATAATGTTGACCAAACGCATCATTCCCTGTCTCGATGTAAAAGACAACCGTGTGGTCAAGGGTGTGAACTTCCTGAACCTTCGCGATGCGGGCGACCCGGTCGAGTTGGGGGCCAAATACAGTGACGAAGGGGCCGATGAACTTGTCTTCCTGGATATCACCGCTACGATTCGCAACAATAAGACGATTGTCGATCTGGTAGAGCGGGTAGCGGACCATGTGTTTATCCCCTTTACCGTAGGCGGCGGGATCAGCTCTGCAGATCAGATTGACCTTCTGCTTCGAAGCGGCGCGGATAAATGCTCGATCAACACCGCTGCGGTGAAGAATCCTGATCTGCTGCGGGAATCGTCCGAGCGTTTCGGGGCCAACTGCGTGGTGCTGGCGATTGACGCCAAGCGGAATCCGGACGATCCGAGCCGCTGGCAGGTGTGTGTAAAGGCCGGGACCGAGCCGACCGAGCGTGACGCCGTGGAATGGGCCGTGCATGCCGAGGAATTAGGTGCCGGTGAGATCCTGCTGACGAGCATGGACGCCGACGGTACCAAGGACGGCTATGATATCGAGCTGACCCGCGCGATTACCGATGCCGTGGATATCCCTGTGATTGCGTCGGGCGGGGCGGGCACGCTTGAGACGATTGCCGATGTTTTCGAGAACGCCAACGCGGATGCGGCCCTGGCGGCCTCGATCTTCCATTACGGCGAGTATTCGATCAACCAGGTCAAAGATTTCCTCGACGAACGCGGCATTCTCGTTCGTCCGTGACAAGAGACCCAGCAGTAAAAGGTAAAGGCCCCGGGCCTTAATGCGGAGCCAAAGGAGAAGTGAGGCGGCTTGTGAACAAGGGGACGTACAACCTTGCGATCCTGATCGCACTGGTATTGACGGCGCTGACCGTCTGGCTGGTGGATGTGGACCGTTTGGGAACGCGTGTTTTCGGCGCGAAATGGCACTTGCGAGACCTGGATGAGGGGTTTCGCCAGCACCGTGGTGTGTATGAGGCGTGGAAATCGATCCATACCCTGTGCCGGGGCAAGTTTGAAAAGGCCTTCCGGATTTTTCCCGTTGCTCCGTTGCTGTTTGGGCTTCTCATTTTTGAGATTTTGTATCGGCTGTACGTGCTTACACTCTCAGCCGGGGCGGATCCGGGACTGATGAAACTGCGGGGATTTCTCGGAACAGCCGTCTTTGCCGCTTTATTTTTGCAAATGCTGATTCCAGTAGGAGTAATGATATTATGACTGAAAATGCCAGGGAAATCAATCTCTTTGATCCGCTGTCGGAGGCAATAGACTGGACCCGGCAGATGCTGTTTGAGCCCTTTGACCTTGGCAAATGGTTTATCATTGCCGTAGGGGCCTGGCTGGCAACGCTTGGAGAGGGGGGCATCAATTTTCCAAACAGTTACAATTACAATTCCAATGCCAGCGGATCGGGACCGGATATGGAGGGGGTTAAAAATGTGATCATGGAAAATCTGCCCTGGGTCATTACAGGGGCGGTTGTTGTTTTTCTTTTAATCATTGGATTTGGGATTCTATTTATGTGGCTGCGGAACCGGGGAAAGTTTATTTTTCTCGATAACGTGGCCCGAAATGCCGCCGGGATTTCCACACCCTGGAAGCAGTTTCGTGAGCAGGGGAATAATTTATTCGTATTCTTTTTGATGCTTGGAATCGCATCGAGCCTTGTGTTTCTCTTATTGATGGGCATGATCGGCGGGACGATTTTTCTTATGACTCAACTGGAAGGATTTATCATAGCTTTGCCTGTCATCCTGCTAATGTTTTTTTTCCTGGTAGGTATTGCCCTGGGTTTGACGATTGGTGTGTTTATGATGTTTACCAATCATTTTGCTGTGGCCATTATGTACCTTCGCGGCTGCGGTGTCATGGAAGCCTGGTCGGAACTGTGGCTGCTGATGAAGGCATTTCCGGGCAAGTTTGCCCTGTATTTCCTCTTTCAAATCGTTATTAAGATAGCGATCAGCATGATCATAGGTTTTATTGCGTTGATCATGTGCCTGATGTGTTTCCTGGTGATTCTGCTCGCCGTGCCGGTAGTCAATTGCACGATTTTACTGCCGATTTTGACCTTCTACCGCAGCTACAGCCTGTATTATCTCCGCCAGTTTGGCCCGGAATATGATGTATTTGCCAGTCCCGAGGCGGTGTCTTTTGAACAGTTTATGGTAGAAAAAGGAGAAACCGATGAAGATTGACTGCTTTCGCATAACCGATACCGGCCGAATCGAAACCTTTGCTTTTGAAAATTTCAGTCCTGCATGGGGTCGCGATGGTGTGAACCAGTGGGTGGACGCCGAACAGATCACCACTGAGCAGGGCAGTGAAATGCTCAAAGACTTTCACATTCACGACCTGATTATGGAAAATATCGAAGACCCGGCCAGTGGGACGCGGGTGCTGGCATTCGAGTCGAGTTTGTACATGAATCTTCCCATTCCTCGCGAGCAGTGGAACGAGCTTACACCGCATTATCTGACCTTTATCTGCCTGCCGAACCTGCTGGTAACTCTGCATGAAGAGTCCTTGTCCCAGGTCGATGAAATCAAGAGAGACCTGCAAAGCGGGGAAATCGAGCTTAGCCAGAACAATCCCGCCGCTCTCGTGTATGCGGTTCTGGACCTTATTGTCGATTCCATCGCGGCCAAGGCCCTGGGTTTGCGGGAAAAGGTCAACGAGATGGGGCGGCTGCTCGATGACGAACCTCAGGATTGCAAACTCCACGATATCCTCAAGCTCAAACGCCGCTGTGTGCACCTGCTGGGCGTGTGCGAGGGCCAGGTGTACTGCATCAACGCACTGTTATCCTCCCAGACGCAGAGTTTCTCATTGCAGGGTTTGCGTGAATACTACCGCGATATCTTCGGCCAGATCGAGTATACCTTCCGTATCCTTAACCGCATCGAGGCCCGGCTCGACGACCAGCATCAGCATTTTCAGCTTATGCTCCAGGATCGCTCCTCGAAGCGGCTAAATACCCTGAGTATTATGGCAGGAATTTTCCTGCCCGTGACGCTGATCGCCGGGATCTACGGGATGAATTTCCAGGTCATGCCCGAGTTATCCATTCCTTGGGGCTACCCTGCTGCACTGGGGCTGATGCTATTGATCGGGGCCGGGATGCTGGTTTACTTCAAGATCAAAGGCTGGTTTGATTGAGGGGCGTGCTGCTTTCGCTGCTGGCACAATTCTTACGGAGATTGGTTGGATTTTATTTGCAATTTCGTAAAAGTTGTGGTAAGATGCGCGACGTTTTCGATAAGGAATACCTTTGAAACCGGAAGAAATTAAAAAGCTGAATTTTGAACAGGCCATTGAGAATCTTCAGGAAGTGGTCGATCAGATTGAAGACGGGCAGACACCGCTTGACCAGAGCCTGGACCAGTATCATAGTGGTATGCTTTTGATTCAGCATTGCCGGAGACTTCTGCAGGATGCGGAAAAGAAAATCGAAAAAATTGCCACGGAAAAAGAGCCCAAATCATCCCGTAAGGAATCAGAAAAAAGCTGAAGTGAAATTTTGAGACTTTCGAGGTGTACCTGGCGGGAATTTTTGCTCAAACACAGTCTCTATGCGGTCTTGGTCAGCTTTAGAGAGGTGAGTATCTCTCTAAAATCATCACGCAGCGCGTTTTTATTGCTTACGGTTTCGCGTCCGGGCTTGAGTATTTCAAAGATCGGCTCCTCTACATCCTGCCCTGTAAGGATCACAATTTTAGCCCTTCTGGCCCCGGTAATATGCCGTGCCTTTTCCTCGCTTCGGATTGTATGCAGCGTCTGGATCCCGTTGAGTTCGGGCATCTGGTAATCAAGTGTAATCAGGCCAAACGGATTGCCTTCTTCCAGCGAGCGGATATACATCTCGACGGCCTGGCGGCCATTTTCTGCGATTTCACATCTTCCGGCCTGTTCAAAGACCATTTTGGCCAGGGTCCGGCTGACGGGATCGTCATCCGCGATGAGGATTCGAAGAGTATTCTTTTTCGTCTGTATTGCCTGGCGGGAAGATTTTTGAGGTTTTCGGTCCAGGCAGTTGGCATAATCAAGGGCCGCACTGATCCAGTCTTTGGTTCGCAGGAGCATTTCCACTGAATCGATGAGTTGTTCCGTTTCCTGGAAAATGGATTCCGCCTCGTGGCAGAGGTTATG
>CAYVUI010000040.1:0-33423 GCA_964454745.1 uncultured Pirellulales bacterium
AATGCAGCGTTTCTGGATGGATTCGATGGCCTCGGTATTGGAATTGATCATCCGAAGTGCAATCAGCAGGCTGATCGAACGGCTGAAATAGCGGTGCGAAACGAGTAAATGATCGAGCGGGTAGCGGAGCCGTTCCTGTATGGTTTGCTCAAACTGGTTGAGGATGACGTGTTTGACGGCAAGTTTGATGTAATTTTCGAGGTAAGGCCTTGCGTCGGATTCTTGATAGAGGTGTTTGATCGAAGGGATGGGCCTTTCCAGTTCATGTTCGAGAAAATAGTCACTGGGGGCATGGGAGCGCAGGTGAGAAATGACCAGGTCTCTCTCGGTGGTACCGAGCAGTTCGCGTCGGGCCCGTCGTTCGATGTCGGCTTCCTGGGTTTTTTCACCGGGGCGGGTATGCTTTTGGAAGAATTTTGCGATCCGTTTTCGCAGCCACAGCTCGTGGATCAGGTTGACATGAAAACGGTCACCAAACTGCTGGAGCATTTTTTTGTGCGAGGCGAGATACGCTTTTGCCTGGACGGGCCCGTTGGCTGTGGTTACGGTTACGTCTTCCCGGTCGTAGAATTTGCCTTCGTAGCGGTCGATATCTTTCATCGCCTCACCGGAAAGACCGTATAAAACGATCCCCTCGATTTTTGCCTTATGATCCTCGATGGCGTAGTAGTAAACGTTATCCGGGCTGACACGCCGGTGATTGGGCAACAGGGCCAGCTCACCAAACAGGACCGTGTCTGTAACGTTAGAGGGTTTGAGAGTAAAGCCAAGACCGCATACGCTTTCGAGGATGGACGGGTCTCTTAGTGATCCGTATATAAAAAGATTATATTTTTCGTTTTTATTTTCCATGGCCTGATGATACCACAGCTTTTTGAATCAGGCAACGGTGGGTGACGAGTTTCCGGTTGGAAATTGACCTGCGGTCAGGTTCCGGTTTTCAGGGCGGGTTTTTTCTGCATGAGCCCGAGGCACCTTTCGCAGCCGCATACGCCCACCTGCTGGAGGTGGGTTGTGCCCAGGAGGGTTTTGGCCTCCTTGAGCGTTGCGCCTTTGGCTTCGAGCTGGCGCAGGGCGATTTCGGAATGGATTTTATCAATACAGCCGATGGCATCAGTCATGAGGGTTACACGTTTTTTGCGTGCAATCAGTCCCAGGGCGGTGTGCTTGATCGAGCCTTCCATCGTTGCACCAATCAGGATGAACTCGTCGGCCTTTAGCTCCGAGAAAAGGCGGTCAGCACGGGGTTCATCAAAGGGGTCTTCCGTTCGTTTGTAAAAGATGACCTGGTCGTACTGGCGAAGGATGTCACGAGGCAGATCGGTGCTGCCGTCAGCGGGGTAGGCAATTTTTCGATCCCGAACGGTGTAGGAGATTTTCCGCTGGCCTTCCGTGCCGGCCAGGCACCAGGAATGTCCATTGCCCTGATCGTAGATCTGCTTGGTCGAGATCATCCGGATGTTTTTCATGCGGGCCCAGGCAATTGTCCGGCGGATGTTCTGGAGAATTCGACGGTGATTGCGGACGCAAGACTCATTTTCGGCGAGGAAAAAATCCTTTTGTGTATCTACATCTACGAGTACACGTCTACGGCGTAATGTTATAATCGGCCTTACCATTTTATCGCCCCTTGTTTAGCCTTATTCACACCTATTCTACGTCCGGAAACTATGCATGTTTTCGCAGAAATTGCATTTATACCTCAATTTCCACTGTCCATACCGAGTCTCAAGACATAAAATAGTTTCGGATGTTTGGGGGTGTATCTTAATTGAAATGTGGATATACCTTTATTCAGACGGGATATATTGGTTTTGTTAATTTGTTTAATAGGATAATTATCGGAAGTTTTGATTTGTGACGACGGGATCGAAAAAACTGAGCTTTTATGAAGATATTGCGATTTTGCCGGAAAACCTGGATGGATTTATCGACTTTAATGAACTTTTTGGCCGCGGAGGGCCGTTAGAGGTCGAGATTGGTTCGGGAAAGGGTACGTTCCTGGTTCACCAGGCCCAGGCGCACCCGGAGAGGAATTACCTCGGGATTGAATGGGCGAATCAGTATTATAAATACGCGGTCGATCGGCTGGGCCGCTGGGAGGTAAAAAATGCGAAGATGCTGCGAACGGATGTAGCGACGTTTCTGCCCGAACACATCGCGCCGGGCAGTGTATCGGCATTTCATATTTACTACCCCGATCCGTGGCCCAAAAAGCGGCACTGGAAGAGGCGGTTTGTATCCACTGTGAATGTGGGCAATGTACTGCGGTGTCTCGTGCCAGAAGGGAGGCTGCAGATTGTGACCGACCATCCGGGATATTACCGCCAGATGTGCGAGGTTTTGGGTTCGTTTATTCACAGGGGATTGTTGGAAACCGTGGATTTTGAGCATCCTGCCGGGGCCGAGCCGGGGGAGATTGTAGGGACAAATTACGAGCGGAAATATCGAAAAGAGGGCCGGGGGGCATATACGTTTGCGCTGAAAAAGACCGGTCAGGCATCGAAGGAGAACGAATGAACGATCAGCAGCGAATCGCCGAGGTGATCCGGAAGCGTCAGGGGCAGTATGAGGCATTTGCCCAATTCCTGCAGGAAGAGAATGAGTACCAGAACCTGACGCGGATCAGCGATACAGGTGAGATTTTTACCCGGCATTTCGCGGATTCGCTGGCATCGCTGGGCCTTTTGCGTGAACTGGCGGAAAAGGAGGACGGGTCGCATCGGCTGATTGATGTCGGTTCCGGGGCGGGTTTTCCGGGTTTGGCCCTGGCGATAGCCCTGCCGGACTGGGAGATTGTTTCGGTTGAGGCGACGGGCAAGAAAGCGATGTTCCAGATGGATTTGGCAGAGAAGTTGGGGCTTTCGAATGTAAAAGTCCTCAATGTCCGGGCGGAGAAGCTTGCACATGACCGGGACCACCGTGAGCAATACACCGCAGCGTGCGCCCGGGCGATGGGCCATACCCGGATCGTAACGGAAGTGCTGGGCGGATTTGTCAAGCCCGGAGGGCAATTGCTGGCTTGGAAGGGGCCGCGGCTGGACGAGGAATTGCCCGAATCGCTCAAAACAATCACAAAAATGGGACTCAAAGTTGAGGTGCAGTTTGAGTATTCGCTGGAGGGGATGGAGGATTCGGATTTGCGGATCCTGGTGTTAAATAAGGTAAGGGAGACAGCGGATCGGCTGCCTCGGGATTACGCGATGATTAAAAACCGGCCGCTTTGAGCGAGATTGCCGACATCAGGCGTCTGATTCGATTTTGGTTTGGATGAGCTTGGCTTCGCTGAAGTCGATGCTGACGGTATGGGCACCGAAGGCCTGGGCCAGGGCCTCAAGGGTCTGGCGGGCGGAGGTCTGGACCTCGCTTCTCATTTTCTGGACGAAATTTTTTGCGACCTCGACGGCCTGAGTTTTGGCTTCTTCTTTGAGGCGGTTTTTGTCGTTTTCGTCGAAGCTCGGGCCAAAGGCGCGGTTAAGCAAATCCGGCAGCAGCCACGGAAGCAAACGGGCGCCGTGTTCATCGTAAAAGAGGATATCCCGGATTCGGATTTCATAGAAACAGGGCGGCATTTTCAGGTTATAAACACCGGGTGCCTTTTCCTCGATATGGAAGCTGCTCGAACGCAGGTCGTAGCGGAAATCGACCTCGAACTCGAAGATCATGGCCATTTTACTGGTGGAAGCGAGCCACTGGAAGTACTTTTTGCCCCACTGACCGAACCAGTGCTCGGCGGCGGTGACGATCTCCTTGGTGATGACTTTGAAGACGACCAGCTCGCCGACGGAGCGGATTTCCTCAATGGAGGTGTAAACCTTAATCTCGGGCTCTTTTTTCCTGCGGCGAAGGAACAGCATCAGGCCTGCGATCATAGCTGCACCGAGAAAAAGCCCAGCCAGGAGCACCAAAAAAAAGGCCGCGATATTGGAGAGGTTCAGGGCGAGGATGTTTGTCGTTGTCATGGTCAGCGCCTCCAAAACACGTTATTCTTCGACAGTGGAAAGTTTGGTGGGTTTGCAGAGGTTTTTTGCCTTGTTGGCAACCCGGCCGCACTGTCGGCATTTGTACTTGGGTTTGTCGCACAGTGAGGCGAAATCTTTGCCTTTCCGGTCATGGTAGCCGAGATTGACGAGAAAGCACATGTGACGGTTATGGCCCGAATGGGGCATTTTTACCATTTTTTCAGAGGACATATCTTTCCTTTCGAGGGTCAGATTCTCGTTTTTGTTTTGATATTATTATATCCATTATGCCGGGGTTTTCAAAAAGGTTTTCTTGAGTCCGGTTTTTTTGCAATAATTTTACGAATTTAAGCGTTTATAAATGTGAAATGTTCATAGGAAGGATGCAAAATGTGTAAAAAATGTGTCATTTTTGCGGTTACCGCGGTTTTTGGGTTTTGCGGCTTTGTAGCTGCGGGCCTGCCCGAGGGGGTGGATGGAGATTATTTATATAAGGCCGGGCAGGGGCCTTATGAGGTGAAAACCGAGGTGTACGACTGGTACGATAAAGGCCGTGAACGGGAGGTGCCGGTGCGGTTTTACTGGCCAGCGGGGAAGGATTTGAGTGAGGGCGGTAAGAAGTTCCCGGTGATTGTGCTTTCGCATGGTTTGGGCGGTACGCGCGAGGGGCTTTCGTATTTATCCAGGCGATGGGTATCCTGGGGATATGTGACGGTGCACATCGAGCACGTGGAGAGCAATGATTCCGTATGGCGGGGCAAAAAGGACCCTAAGGCATCGCTTCAGCAGGCGACGAAGAACGGGCCCGAGGCGATCAATCGGACGAAGGATGTCACTTATGTTCTCGACCGGATCGAAGCGATGGACGGCGAAGATAAGGAGTATCCGTTTGCGGACCTGGCGGACTTGTCCCGTGTGGGGATCGCGGGGCATTCGTTTGGTTCGCATACGACGATGCATGTGTGTGGGCAGTTGATGGTACGGGGGCGCAGGGAAGTTTCCTGCCGGGATCCGCGCGTACTGGCAGGGGTGGCGCTAAGCTCGCCGGTACCCAAAAATGAGCGGGTTTGGGAGCAGGCCTACAGCGGCGTTGAGATTCCGGTATTGCACATGACCGGCACGGAGGACAATTCATCGGTGGGCTCGACCACAGCCGAGCAGCGGACGATTCCGTTTGAATATACACTGTATTCGGAGCGGTATCTGATCAATTTTGACGGGGGCGATCACATGGTCTTTTCCGGACGGGAATCCAAAAGAGCACGGCCAAAGGACCCGATGTTCCACGAGCTGATCTTGCAGTCCAGCCTCGCTTTCCTGGATGCGTATATTAAAGGCGATGCGGAGGCGAAAGAGTGGCTGCGGGGGCCATGCGCGGAGCTGCTCAAAAACGCAGGGGATTATCAATTTCGCGAGGCGGTAGAAAAGGGGGAGTGAAAAAAGCGAATTGGAGCCGCTATAATTGAGATTTTACTGAGGGACATTCATTTTTGAATAAAAATGCGACCATTATGTGAGCGGGACGTATATAATGTTGTGGTCTTATCAAAATTGATGGAACCTCAAATTGTACTTAGTTTTTATAAGAAAGAAGGTGCTGTTATGAGCCGTGTTATTGCAAGATGCCAGAAGTGTGGAAAAACGATAACTCCCGAAGAGGTAGAGATCGGGATGTCGCTTTCTTGTCCGAGATGTGCTCCAAAACGGAGAGAAAAAGAGCGAAATACAGGGAATTTACGCAACGATTTTTCGAATTGAAGAGAGGATACACAAGTGTGTTTGGTGTAAAAAAGTTCACATTTTAAAAAAAGGCGGCGGTCGGATTTGAACCGACGAATAACGGTTTTGCAAACCGTCGCCTTAGGCCACTTGGCTACGCCGCCGAGTATATTCAAGATACACGTCTGCACAGCAATCCGCGTTTTTTGAACATAGACACGTAATTATATACATAAAATCACCCATTTCAAGTATTTTTTCCAAAAAGCAAGATAAGAACAATTGATAATAAGATACGCCTTGCAATTGCGGTTTGGTCTACTTACAATACCACCTTTTGGCAAATTGGCGGATATTAAGAAGGCGGCCCGGAGCAAATGGCACATAAAGTACTGAAAAAAAAGCAGTTATCGGAAAATGTATTCGAGATCGATGTCGAGGCTTTTGACGTGGCCCGAGCCCGCAAGCCCGGTCAGTTCGTGATTGTCGGGGTGGATGACAATTACGGCGAGCGGATCCCGCTGACCATCGCGGGTGTGGACAAGGCCAAGGGTGCGATCCGGCTGATCTTTCAGCGGGTTGGCAAGACAACCGCCCAGATGGCGGACCTCAACGAGGGTGACGATCTCGGCTACATCGCGGGCCCGCTGGGCACACCGACCCATATCGAAAAGCTCGGTACCGTGGTCT
The DNA here is from genome assembly GCA_964454745.1 of uncultured Pirellulales bacterium. Classification (GTDB taxonomy): domain Bacteria; phylum Planctomycetota; class Phycisphaerae; order Sedimentisphaerales; family Anaerohalosphaeraceae; genus CAYVUI01. The sequence goes on from CAYVUI010000040.1 coordinate 6,372, forward strand.
GCGTGGGCGGCGGGATCGGAAATGCACCGCTTTTGCCCATCGCGACGGCGATGAAAGAGGCCGGCAATACCATCATTTCGATTATCGGGGCCCGGACGAAGGATTTACTGATCCTTGAGGATGATTTCAAGGCGATCAGCGATGAGATGATCGTAGTGACCGATGACGGTTCGTACGGCCGCAAGGCACTGGTAACCGAGCCGCTCAAGGAAATCTGCGAGCGGGATCCAAAGCCGAACCTGTGCATTGCGATTGGCCCGACGATTATGATGAAATTCTGCTGCGAGACGACGCGCGGCTTAGAGGTGCCTACGGTGGTGTCGCTCAACACGATCATGGTCGATGGTACGGGCATGTGCGGCGGCTGCAGGGTGGAAGTAGGGGGAGAGACCAAGTTTGTTTGCGTGGATGGCCCGGAGTTTGACGGCCATCTTGTTAATTTTGACCAGATGATGCGGCGGATGCAGGCGTACAAAAAGCAGGAGCAAAAGGCTCATGAGGAGTACGAAAAGCATCGCTGTAAGATCGGTTTAGATAAAACCGGCGGGAAAGGCCAATGAGCGAAAAAGAAAAAATGCTCCAGGATTTGTTGAAAAAGCAGGAAACCGAAAAGTTAAAGCCTTCGGATCGATTCGCGATCCCCAGCCAGGATATGCCTGCGCAGGATGCGATTGAGCGGAGCCGGAACATCCAGGAAGTGGCACTGGGCTATGACCAGACGCAGGCCCGGCTCGAAGCGATGCGGTGTTTGCAGTGCAAAAATGCGCCGTGTATGGAAGGCTGCCCTGTGCGGATCAAGATACGTGATTTTGTGGTGGCTATCGCAGAGGGCGACAACGACAAGGCGATTCTGATCATTAAAGAAAATTCGCTTTTGCCGGCAGTGTGCGGACGAGTCTGCCCGCAGGAAGTACAGTGCCAGGAGAAATGTACGGTCGGTATGAAGTTCAAGGACCCTACGCAGGCGGTGTCGATTGGCCGGCTGGAGCGCTATGTGGCGGACCTTGAGCGTGAATCGGGCAAGTCGAGTATCCCTGAGATTGCACCGGCTACGGGTAAAAAGGTTGCGATCATCGGTTCAGGCCCGGGCGGAATTGTTTGTGCCGCGGATGTGCGGCGCAGCGGCCATGATGTCACGGTTTTTGAGGCGTTTCACAAGCCCGGCGGAGTAATGGTCTACGGCATTCCGGAATTTCGGCTGCCAAAAGCGATTGTGCAGGAAGAGATCGATACGCTCGAAAAGATGGGCTGCAAGATTGTCTGCAACTATGTGGTCGGGCGGACGCGGACGGTTAAGGAACTGATGGAAGAGGACGGCTTTGACGCGGTGTATATCGGTGTCGGGGCGGGGCTTCCGTATTTCATGAATATCGAGGGCGAGCACTTGGTTGGCGTCTACAGTGCCAACGAGTACCTGACCCGTGCGAACCTGATGAAGGCATACGAATTCGGCAAGGGGGCGGATACGCCGATTGCGGTATCGAAGAAGGTCGCGGTTGTCGGCGGCGGAAACGTCGCAATGGATGCCGCGAGGACCGCGCTTCGGCTCGGGGCGGAAAAGGTGTATATCGTGTACCGCCGGAGCGAAAAAGAGATGCCCGCGCGAATCGAGGAAATCCATCACGCCAAGGAAGAGGGCGTCGAGTTCCGCACGTTGCAAAACCCCAAGCAGATTCTCGGTACCGATGATGGGTACGTTCGAGCACTGGAGTGTCTGCGGTACGAACTGGGCGAGCCGGATGATTCGGGCCGCAGACGGCCTGTGCCCATCGAGGGCAGCGAATTCGAGCTGGACGTGGATACCGTGATTATCGCGATCGGCAACGGGGCGAACCCGCTGATTACCCAGACTACACCGGAGCTTGAGACGAACAAGTGGGGCAATATCATCGTGGATGACAAGTGCAGTACGAGCCTCGAGGGTGTTTACGCCGGCGGGGATATCGTCCTCGGTGCGGCGACGGTGATCCTTGCCATGGGCCAGGGCCGTATCGCAGCCGATGCGATTAACGAATATCTCGCGCAGAAGAAATAGTCCATTCAGCCGGAATCCCTGGTAACGGTAAAAGTGGTCATCGGGTCCGGTCTGTAAGAATTTCGCTCTTACGGACGGAATTTTCATTTCTTTGGGTTGCTTATCCGGGGCGGGTCTGTCTAAAATAGAGCTATGGCACAGCGAAAAAAAACAAAACCGTATAAGAAAACCGATCAAAAGGAACGCCTGCAAAAGGTCATGGCCGCGTGGGGGGTTGCCTCGCGGCGGGCCTGCGAGGATTTAATCGAAGAGGGCTGCGTGCGGGTCAACCGGGAGGTGGTGGACCAACTGCCGGCCTTTGTGGATCCGGAAAGAGATGTCATTACCGTAAATGGCCGCAGGATCAAGCCGGCCGACAAGGTATATTTCCTGCTCAATAAGCCCAAGGGGTATATCTGCACGAATTCCGATCCGTACGGGCGCAAGAAGGCGATTGACCTGGTGGAGACTTCTGAGCGTGTTTTCTGCGTAGGGCGGCTGGACGTGGATACCAGCGGGCTGATTCTGATTACGAATGACTCGGAACTGTCCAACCGGCTGACGCATCCGCGATATGAAATCCCCAAGACCTATGAAGTGCGTCTCAAGGAACGACTTGATGCGGACGATATCGACAAGCTTAAAAAAGGCGTCTGGCTGGCCGAGGGAAAGACCAACCGTGCGAAAGTGAGCGTGCTGAAAAGAGGGGGCAATGAGACCTTTCTCGAGATCGTGATTCAGCAGGGCCTTAACCGCCAGATTCGACGGATGTTTGCCCGGATCGGGTACAAGGTGAAGGGATTAAAACGCCTCAAGATCGGGAATATTTCGATCAAGGGCATTCCGATAGGGGGGCATAAGAAGCTGACGCAGTCGCAGGTGAATTATCTCAAGCGAATGACAAAGATGTCCTGAGCGGGAGTTTTAGCTGGTTTTCTTTTTGCGTTTTGCCTTTCTGGACTCCGCGCGGCGATTTTCACGCCGAACCGCACGTTTGAGTTTTTTGAGGACTTCCTTACGCAGCAGTTTTCCAAGGCCCAGCCAGTACGCAGTCAGGGCAAACCGGGCGTCTTTGCCGATGGTATAGCTCGGTTTAGGATTGGGATTCTCCATGATTTTGAGGATGAGATCCACGACTTCGGCCGATTCTCCCGCGCGGGGGATGATTTCGTCCCGCATAAGCCGCAGGAAGCCGCGGTTGTACTCAAACATGGGCGAATCGGGGTTATAAAAATTCTCCGAGACGTTGGCGTTGGCCCGGATGATTTCGGTTTTGTGGTATCCCGGGTCGACGGACACGACCTGGATGCCGAACGGTGCCAACTCGATAGCGATTGAGCGGGTAAAGCCGATCAGGGCATGCTTGCTGGCGGAATAGGCAGAATTGAAAGGGTGCCCCACACGGCCGGCCAGCGAGGCGATATTGATGATTCGGCCGGAGCGGTTTTCCATCATTTTGGGGGCATAGGCACGGGTAAGCCGCATGGGGCCGAAGTAATTTGTCTGGAAAATCCGCTCGATTTCCTCATCGGTCAGGTCCAGAAATGACCCGGTGATCAGGATGCCTGCATTATTGATGAGGATGTCGATATCGGGATATTTCCGGGCGATATTGTCTGCATCTACCGGATTTGTCACATCGAGCTGCTCAATGGTGATATTCTGCATAGCCGGGCCGGCCTCTATCTCCAGGTTCTGGGCCTTGTCGAGGTTTCGCATGGTCGCGATGACCTGGCAGCCTTTCTGGGCGGCTTTTACGGCGGTATAAAGCCCGAATCCGCTGGAACAGCCCGTGATTAAGACTTTTTGAGGTCCGTTATGTTTTGGCTTGCTTTCGTCCATGATCGGGATATCATCCTCAAAAACAGCACGAATTGCAAGTATTATCATCCGGATTCGAGATGTTTTAAGACTGGATTGGGTTTTTTGAAAAAAATGCTTGCAATCAGGATAAATATTCATATATTTAGAGATTTTACAGATTTAGACAGGATTGCTATCGCTATCTACTCGATTTGTTTTGATCGATCGGAGAAGTAAAATGTCAAGAAAATGTATTTATACAGGCAAACAGACACGTACAGGCAACAGCATTGCCCGCAGGGGTAAGGCAAAATATCTCGGCGGTGTGGGCCGGAACGTTGCCGGGGTGACCAAGCGGAAATTCAAGCCGAACATCCAGAAGGTTCGTGCGATTGTAGACGGCAAGGTCTGCCGGATTCGGGTATCGGCCAAGGCGATACGTATGGGCCTGGTCGTGAAACCCCCCAAGAGAAATTACAAGCCCCAGGAGGCGTAAACGCAGCCTTTGAGGCTTTGAAGTATTTGGAGACCCTAAAAAGCGAGTTCACAGCTCGCTTTTTTTGTGATTCAGTTTGAGGGGCAGGTATGAGCGGAAAAATTGATGAAGCACAAGTTCGCAGGGTGGCTCTGCTGGCGCGGCTGGAGATGAGCGATCAGGAGGTGCACCAGTTCAGCGACCAGCTTAGCTCGATCCTCGAATATATCGAGAAGCTCAACGAGCTTGATACCGAGAATGTAGAGCCGCTGGCGCACTGTTTGGATGTTCATAATGCTTTCCGTGCGGATGAGATTCGCGAAAGCCTCGGGGCGGAAAAGTCGATGACCAATGCCCCGGACCGTGAGGGGGATTATTTCAAGGTGCCGAAGGTTCTCGATGACGGGGCGGGTTCATTATGACAGCATCAGAGATTTATAAACTTTCGGCCCGGCAGTTGGCCGAGGAAATACGCGGGGGCAGGATCACCAGCCGACAGGCCGTGGAGCACTTTTTTGACCGGATTGAGAAATACGATGCGAAGGTTGGGGCGTATTTGAGTTTGCATAAGCAGCGTTCACTGGAGCGGGCCGGGCAAATCGATGAAAAAATCGCGAAGGGGGAAGATGCCGGCTTATTGGGCGGGGTTCCAGTCGCGATTAAGGATAACATGTGTACCCGGTTTGGAGCGACAACGTGCGGCTCAAAGATTCTTGAGAATTTTCATGCTCCCTATGACGCCCACGTGGTAGAGCAGCTCGAACAGGCCGGGGCGGTCATTATCGGTAAGGCGAATCTCGATGAATTCGCGATGGGTTCGAGTACCGAAAATTCGAGCCTGGGCAAGACGGTCAATCCCTGGGATTTCAACCGTGTGCCCGGCGGCAGCAGCGGGGGATCAGCGGCGGCAGTCAGTGCAGGGCTTTGCGCGATGGCACTGGGTTCGGATACCGGCGGATCGATTCGCCAGCCGGCAAGCTTCTGTTCGGTAGTGGGGTTGAAGCCGACATACGGGCGGGTGTCTCGATATGGGCTGGTTGCGTATGGGTCGAGCCTGGATCAGATCGGGCCTTTGACGTATTGCGTGGACGACGCGGCTTTGATGATGAATGTAATCGCGGGCCATGATGACCGGGATTCGACGAGTGTGAGTAATGAACTGGCCCCGGTTGAGGATTACCTTGCGGGAATTGAGAATCCGGTAGAGGGCTTGCGGATTGCGGTCGTGCCGGAGTTTCTCGACGGGGCGGACCCGGAAGTACAGGTCATAACAAAGGCGGCACTGGAACAATACAAGGCGATGGGGGCAAGTGTGGTTGAGGTGGCCATGCCGCATTTTGATTACGCGGTGGCGACGTACTACGTGATCGCGACGGCGGAGGCATCGAGCAACCTGGCACGTTTTGACGGGGTGCATTACGGGCATCGCAGCAAGGATGCCCAGGATTATGTAGAGGTCTATTCCCGGTCGCGCAAAGAGGGCTTTGGTGACGAGGTCAAGCGGCGGATTATGCTCGGGACCTACGCACTTTCGAGCGGGTATTACGATGCCTATTACCTCAAGGCCCTGAAGGTTCGCAACCTGATCCGCGGCGATTTTGAGGCGGCCTTAAAGGATGCTCACTGCCTGATGCTTCCGGTATCGCCGACGACGGCGTTTACAATCGGCGAAAAAATGAGCGATCCTTTGCAGATGTACCTGGCGGATATTTATACGATTGCCCTGAACCTGGCGGGCCTGCCGGGGCTTAGCCTGCCGTGCGGATTTGATTCAAACGGACTGGGCATCGGCCTGCAGATCGTGTGCCCGGCTTTTGAGGAAAAGCGGCTGCTTCAGATAGCAAAGATGTATGAATCGAAAACGGATTGGCATACGATGCGGCCGAGCCTGGAGGGCGGCAAATGAGCGATTTATCCCTAAAAGTGATCGTCGGGCTGGAAATTCACGTGCATCTGGCCACGCGGACGAAGATGTTTTGCGCCTGCGAGCTTGCTTACGGTGAAGAGCCGAATACGCGGACGTGCCCGGTGTGCCTGGGCTTACCCGGTTCGCTGCCGGTGATGAACCGCCAGGCGGTGGAGTATTCGATTTTGATGGCATCGGCGCTCAATTGCGAGATTCCGTCTTTTACCAAGTGGGACCGCAAGAGCTATTACTATCCCGATTTGCCCAAGAATTACCAGATCAGCCAGTACGACCTGCCTCTAAGCGAGCATGGATTCATCGAGATTCCCCTTGAGGATGGCACGACGAAAAAAATTCGCATCACGCGTGCACATCTTGAAGAAGACGCGGGTAAAAATACACATACACTCGGCAATTTCTCAGCGATTGATCTCAACCGTGCCGGCACGCCGCTTTTGGAGATTGTGACCGAGCCGGATATGAACTCGGCCCATGAGGTCAGTGCGATGGCCCAGGAACTCCAGCGGATCGTTCGTTATCTCGGTGTTTCCGAAGGCGATATGCAAAAGGGCCACATGCGGTTTGAGCCGAATATCAACCTTGAGATCACGCGGGCGGGGCAGGTCTTTAAGACGCCGATCGCGGAGATCAAGAACCTTAACAGCTTCCGTGCGATTGAGCGGAGTGTCGCTTATGAACGGGAGCGCCAGCTTGAGGCTTTCCTCGAAAGCGGCGTGACGATGCAGATGGGCAATAAGTCCACCCGCGGCTGGGATGACAACAAGCAGGTGACCGTCCTCCAGCGGGAGAAGGAAGAGGCCCACGATTACCGTTATTTTCCGGATCCGGACCTGGTGCCGGTGCGGGTAACGCCCGAATGGCTCGATGAGATACGCAAAGGCCTGTGCGAGCTGCCGATCCAGAAGCAGCAGCGGTTTGTTAAAGAGCATGGCCTAAGCGACTATGACGCAGGCGTACTGACCGGTGAGCGGAAGATGGCGGAGTATTTTGACCATGTGGTAAAGTCCGGTGCGGATGCCAAGCGGGCATGCAACCTGATTACGCAGACGGGCTTGAAGCTCGCCAATGAACGCGGATGCGATTTTTCCGAGCTTGGGATCAGTGTTGCGGATATGGCCCAGTTGGTGAAAATGGCAGAGGAGGGGACTGTCAGTGCGGGAGCGGCGGCGACAATCCTTGAAGAAATGGCTGGCGGCAAGGCGAACCCGGAGGCGATTGCAGATCAGATGAACCTGGTGCAAAAGAGCGATGCCGGGCAGATCGAGGGCCTGGTCGATGAGGTGCTCGCCGAGCAGCCGGATGCAGTGGCAGATGTTCAGGCCGGCGGCAAAAAGACCAAGAAGGCGATGGGCTTTTTGATGGGCCAGGTGATCCAGAAATCAAAGGGTCAGGCCAACCCAAAGGTGGTCTCGCAGGTCCTGAATCAAAAACTAAAGTCCTGATCCCCGGATAAAATTCATGCCTGGTCAGAAGAGCTGTTTTCTGTGTGTTTTTTCTCTGTGATCTTGCTTTCCGTTCCCTTTAGCAGGCGTGCGATATTCGAACGGTGCCGATAAATCACCAGTGCCGGCATGAGGATCGCGACGATAAACAGCGGCCAGAGCGTGTCAATTCGCCAGTCATCATTCAAAAGGATCAGGCTTGCCAGCGAAACCGGAAATGCCACCGCTGCCAGGATCGACGCCAGCGAGATATATTTCCAGATCAATACAGCCGACGCCCACAGAACAAACGCGATCAGCCCCGGGAGTGTAAAGTATGGATACAAACCAAGCACCACGCCAAAGCTGGTGGCAACGCCTTTGCCGCCCCGGAATTTCAGGTACACCGGAAAGATATGGCCCAGAATCGCCGCCGAACCTACTGCCAGCCACAGGGCCAGGTTGCCCGTGGTGACTTGCGTCACGAAAACTTTCGCCGCGAGCATCGGCATCAGCCCCTTGAGTACATCGAGCACGAAGCATACATAGCCCCATTTTTTGCCAAGGGCACGCGAAAGATTTGTCGCCCCGACATTGCCCGAGCCGACCGAGCGGATATCCACGCCGTGGAGTTTCGCCAGGATCATGGCAAATGGAACAGCACCAAGCAGGTATGCAAGAGGGATCAAAGAGATCAACATGATGAATCCTTTTTCTTTTGGAGGATATTTTCGTACAGGGTAATCAGACCGGTGACATGGTTTTGGATTGAGACTTTCTGCGGCAGGTTGTCTTCACGGATGGCCCTACTTGCAGCCCTGCGGTTTTCGGGCTTAGCGTAATAAACCAGTGCCTCGGCCAGTGCCTCCCGACTGCGGGGATTTTCGATCACCCAGCCGTGCCTCTGGTGTGCAATATATTCCGATGCGCCATTTTGCCGGGTTGTAATCACCGGTTTTTCCATCGCCAGGGCTTCGAGGATAAACCGGCTGGAAGGGTCGTAAAAAGTCGGCAATACCGCGGCATCGCAAGCAGCAAGCAACCCTTGGATTTGCGGCACAGGGGGCATGAATAACATAAATTTTTGAATGCCTGATTTTTCAGCGAGGTTTTTGTATTGGCCCATATTGGCCCGGCTTACCGTTACCAGCCGAATATTGGGTGCCTTTTTTGCGGCTTGCTTAAACGCAAATAACAGTTCCCGCAGGCCCTTTAGGCGGGGATTATGAGCCGCAAAGAGGTAAACGCAGCTTTGTTCAGTATTTCTGATTCCAGATTCTTTTAAGATACGATGCTGTTCCTCACTGCTGTCGCTGTTTGCGAATACGTCCGTATCAATTCCGTTAGAAATCACGGCTAGACGCTCTTGCGAAGCCGGGTAATAAGCCCTGAAGTGCCCGGCCGTAAACTCCGAAAGGGCGGCGATAGTCGGCCCGCCGGGATCATTGCAAATCCTTTCTTCCGCTCGAATCAGCCGAGTCCTGCGGGAATTGAGCATATGCGTCATTTTTTTTACACTGCGAACCAGAGGGTTTGAATAGCTGTCGCAGTTGCACAGCATAGCCGCGCGGTAGCTGCCGCCACGGGGCTGATAGACATTTGCAAACCCAATTGGCAAGGTTGAGTGGATAATATCATAGTGATTCTGCGAGACATGTTCTTTGAGCAGGCTCTTCAATTCATCAAACTCAATCCGTTTTTGTACTCCCGGCTTTAAGATATGGATATTTTCCTGGTTCGATTCCCCGGTGCCTGCGATCAGCGTTGTCTCATGCCCGGTATTGTTCAAAGCCCGAGTCAGCTCGGTAACCGAGCGTTCAGCTCCGCCGAGTTTAATATCTGCCCGTTCGATGACAATCGAAATCTTCATAAATTAACTCGCAAAAGGAACCGCCCGGCCGTGCCGGATATCATGATGTGCCATTTTCCACGCCTTTTGCCGAATCTGCCACAGGGTCAGCCTGTCCATTCGTGTCAATTTTTTACGCCCGGTATAAAATTTATAGAACCGGAGGCGGTCCGCGGTGTTCACCCTTGCTGCCGGTGTTGAATAATGAAGCTGTGCGAGATCTTTAATGCGAAAACGTCGGGCCAAAAGCCGCGGCTTAAAACAGCGATGCAGATCAATCAGCGAAAAAGCGGCCCCATCGTAAAAAATATGCGACAGGTATAAATCTCTATGCCGGTAGCCGCTGTCGTGGAACTTTTTTATAAAAGAAGCCAGGTTCCGAAGGAAATCCACCTTCTTACGCGGAGCCTGCCCGGTGCAATTCGCGGTGACATAATCGGGCAAATCCCTTTCCAGTGCTTCGCCATTTACCGAAGCGGAGAGTATGAAGCTGCGTTTTTCCAGCAAGGCGTTTTTTTTATAGCCAAATGCAAGGGTTTGCGGGGCGGCAATCCCGATCTGTGCCAGTTCGTCGGCAGGAATGCGGTCGCAGCTTTCAAGCGTGCCTATTCTCTTGTGAGATATCCAGGACCGAAGCTGGACCTTAAATGCCGGATTGCTGTAGCATTTTAAATACGCGGTAGAACCATCCGGCAGTTGGACCTGCATCCGAGACCGGTGCGAGGCAAGATTTTCCTTGGAGAGATCTCTGCCGGCGGAATAGGAAAAAAAAGAATCCAGGGTTGTTAAGCCAAGCTCTTCCAGGGCCGCGGTAAATTCCGGACGCACGAAGAGCCCTTCGCCCATTTGCTCATAGCCCTCCGCCTCCATCATACCAGCCCCCAATTGTCACCCAGGTGCTGCTCAACGGCCTTCATCACATCGCTGACCTTGATCCCTTTCATGCAGTAATGGTCGTCCTCTTTGCACTGGGGCTTGTCGCACGGGGCACATTTCACATTTGCGGTCACCTTGATCTCATCAGGATAGCCCGTCTCGGTCCAGTTGTAATTGTTCGGGCCAAAGAGGGTAATCAGTTTTCGCTTGAGCGCAATGGCGATATGTCTTGGCCCGGTGTCATTAGTGACTACCAGATCCGCCTGGCCAAACAGGGCCTTTAATTCCGAAGGCGAAAACGGAGTATCGTGCAGGCTCAGCAGCTTATGCTTTGCTTTTTCGCAAATCGCATCGGCGATCTCGATCTCTGCCGGGTTGGGAGCGATGGAGATCAGTACAGTTGCCCGGTATTTTTCGATGAGTTTGTCCGCGACTTTTGCCCAGCGGTCCGAAGGCCATAGTTTGCTTGGGCCAAATGCCCCGCCGGGTACGAGGATAATCAGCGGGAACTTCGGCGTCATGGCCGTCGGCAGCTTGGCCGCGACATTGTCAAGGTCCTGCTGTTCGTATTCAAGCTCCATGGCCCGATCGGACACATCACAGCCCAGCCATCCGGCTACCGTCAAATAATAATCGATCATCGACATCGGCTTGAATTTACCCCTGCGGTCGCGTTTGGGCCGCAACTTTTCAGTAAGCAGGGCGGACCTGCCGTCCCGGGCATAACCAATTCGCTCCGGAATACCCGCCAGGAAGGCCGCCAGTGCGCATGAGAAAGAATTTTTCAGCAGGACAATCGAACTGCATCTGGGGCGGAGGGCCTTAAATGCCTTCGCCGTTTGCATGGGATTGTCCCATTGGGTCACCAGCCAGTCGTCACAAAAGCAAGAAGGCGTCAAAAAAGCTTTGACGGTTTTGTCCGAGATGAAGGTAATCTGCCGGTCCGGAAACTGGTTTCGAATCGCACGCAGAGCCGGCGTCGCAAGGATCGCATCTCCAAGTGGGGAAGGCAGCCAGATGCAGGTACGCTTAGACTTCTTCATCGTCAGTTCTTCATGATATAATACGTAAGTGCCATCGTCTGGAGTACCAGTGCATAGAAAAGCACGGTATAGACAGCAGTGATTTCATAGGTCGGGTTCATCAGGAACCAAAGGCTCATCATAATGCAGCCGACGACAATTATCTGCAGAATGCCGGCGAAAAATTTCATGATTGAAAATTCTTCGGCGAACATATCATCCCTCCGAATGCCCTCGAGGTGCTTGATCACTTCTTCGAGCATGTGATGGGTGCGCTCCACCCGGCTGATCTTGTCGCTGCGTGAGGCCGGGGCTTTGTCTTGTACGTGTGTCGCCGCCGGCGGGGGTGCTGGGGAGGTCTTGCTTTCCATCAGCCGCGATTCCAGCGGGCGGTGCAGTTCGCGGGGCTTTTGTTTTTCCGGACTGGTTTCCACAAGCACCTGCTCGGCAGTCTTGTCCTGCGAGCTGGCCAGCTTGTTGTCGATCATCTTGATGATATTGACCGCTTCGCGGATTGATCCCGCTTCTTTATCCGGCATTGGATCGCCGAGTTTTTTATACACCGGCTTGGCGGAATTTTTGATCAGAATCGTCTTGCACCCGGCTTTTTGCCCCGCGGCAACATCATCGTATTTATCCCCGACCATCCAGGACTGGGCCAGGTCGATATTGTGCTCCTTGGCCGCTTCAAGCAGCATGCCCGGATTGGGCTTTCGCATTTCGCTGTCTTTTCGATATTCCGCGATCACACCCTGTGGGTGATAGGGGCAAAAATAGATCGCATCTACAGAGGCTCCGTCGCGTTTGAGCAGTTGATGCAGATGCGTATGAATCTGTTCGAGTGTATCGAGGTTGACGATTCCGCGTGCGATGGCGGACTGGTTGGTTACGATAATCAGCTTATAGCCCATCTTACGGAGCAGCTTGAGCGAGTCGGTCACGCCCGGCAGCAGTTTCACCTGGTTGGGGTGGTTAATATACCCGGGATCGTCGAGAAGCGTATCGTCCCTGTCGAGAAAAACAGCCTTGTTGGACATTTATTTCACCTGTTCCTTCTTTTGGGCTTCGTTCATTTTTTCAATGGTAGCGGTCGAGCTTTTGCCCTTGACCAGTGGGGCCAGCAGCACCTTGCCGCCGCGGGATTCAACAAATTCCCGCCCGACAACGCCTTTGTCTTTCCAGTCTTCGCCTTTGACCAGGATATCCGGACAAACCGCTTCGATCAGGTTCTTGGGCGTATCTTCATCGAAGAGGACGACATAGTCGACCATTTCAAGGGTGGACAATAAAATCGCACGGTCATGTTCGTTGTTGATCGGGCGTGACGGTCCCTTATTGGCCTTGATCGAACGGTCGGTATTGAGGCCGATGACAAGAATATCGCCGTGTTTTTTGCAGAATTTCAGGTACTCGATATGCCCGCGGTGCAGGACATCAAAGCAGCCGTTGGTAAACACAATCGTATCGCCCTGGTTACGGTGGAATTCGAGTTCCGTCTGCAAAAGCCCCAGTTCAAGAATCTTACCGGATTTGCCTTTGCCCAGTGAAATGATCTCGTTGATCAGTTCCTCCGCGGAAACCGTCGCCGTGCCGAATTTTTCGACCTCCAGACCGCCCGCGATATTGGCAAGCTGGGCAGCGATTCGCGGGGAGTATTTTGCCGCCAGGAAGACCGCCAGGGTCGCCAGCACCATATCGCCCGCACCGGAAACGTCATACACGCTTCGCGGAACGGTGGGTACGTGCTCGGAAATCTCGCCCGAATGCAGGTATGCGCCTTCCTTATCGAGTGTAATTACGATGGTGTCAAAATTATATTTCTTTCGGAACTCTTCGGCGGCCTGCCTGGCCTTTTTCATCGAGTCGATTGCGAAGCCCGCTGCAGCCGAAGCCTCCTTTCGGTTGGGTGTAATCAGCGAAGCCCCGCGGTACTTGGTATAATCTTCGGTTACAATGGGGTCCACCAGTACCAGTTTGCCGGCGGATTTACCGGCCTCGATCAGCTTCTGCGTAAAGCTCTCGGTGAGCAGGCCCTTGCCGTAGTCCTGTAGGCAAACGATGTCCGATTCATCAAGGGCACTGCGATAGGCATCGAATATCTGGTCCTGGTATTCCTGGGGCAGCTCATCCACGCATTCGTCATCGATTCGCATGAGCTGCTGTCTGTGTTTGTGCTGGGCCAGGCCGACGATCCTTTCCTTGCTGATCGTAGGGCGTTTGGGGATTTGAACCATTCGCGACAGATCGGAATCCGTTTTACTGAGCAGTTCAGTCAGTTTCGCTCCCGCCGGATCGTCGCCGTAATAGCCGATACAAATTGCATGGCCCCCAAGAGCCGAAATATCCGCAGCCACAGAACCCGCTCCGCCGCAGCAGGAGGTTCTCTCTACGACCTTGAGCACCGGAACCGGAGCTTCCGGGCTGATACGAAGGGCATCGCCGTAAATATAACTGTCGAGGATGAAATCTCCCAGAACAAGAACATTTACTTTGGGCAGTTGCCCGACGGCATTTAATAATTGCGTATACATCGTCATCCCTGATCTTGTATTGTTTTCTCGATCAAATGAGTAATTGTATCATTTCCGTCTAAAAAGTCCAGTTCAAGAGCGAGATATCCAAAATCCTTTTGGCAGTTTCTTTCCATCAGAAGGGCGGTTTTGACCCAGTCCTTTTGTGTCGTCAGGATCAGGTCCGCATCTACGAGGCCTGCATGGTCGAGGATTTTACTGATATCGGAAGGACGGTAGTTGAAATGGTCGTTAAATACCCGTTTGCCGACGAGGTTGAGCTCTAATGCCTCGATTCGCTCGATGAAAGATTTTGGATTCCCAATACCGCAAAACGCGAGGACCTTTCTATCCCGGAAGTCTTTTATGGGGAATTCCCCCTTTCGGTGAATTCGTATAAAGGGATTGGTGTGCATGGTTTTCAGGACGGGAATATCGGGTTTTATCGTTTTAATGCGGTCGGTTATTTTGGCAAGTTTTTCAGGGGCAACCTGATCGCACCGGGTTAACACGACAAGATGTGCCCGTTTCAGGGAAGTAACCGGTTCGCGCAGGAACCCGGCTGGGAGCAAACGGTCAAAACCAAAAGGGCAGGTCGCGTCAATGGTCAGGATATCGAGATTCCTGCCAAGCCGGCGATGCTGGAATCCATCGTCCATGACCGCAGCCTTGCATTGGTGGCGAACGGCTTTCTGCATACCGCGAACGCGGTCCGGGTCGACGATAATTTCCGCACCATGACAGGATTTGGCCAGGATCGCGGGTTCATCGCTGATCTTGCCCGGCTCGGTCTTGTATCCGCGGGTAAGGACGGCTGTAGATAATCCCTGATTTCGCAAGTACTTAACAATCCAGATCACCAGCGGCGTTTTCCCGGTTCCCCCGGTGGTCAGATTCCCGACGCTGATGGTGGGAATCGGGGCCGGATGTGTTTTCAGCCAGCCCGTGTTGTATCCAAAGTTGCGTATCCGAACAATCAGACCATATAGGCAGGAAAAAATTTTCAGCAAAATCCGCAGCAGATGCGCAAGCGGATTGCTGATCTGTCCGGAGATCAGTTTGCGAAACTGGTCCTCATTCAAATACAAATCCCTCTATATACTCTTCTTTAGAAGCTTTGCATTGTTTTAATGATCGCGTCAGCCATTTCCTGCGTTCCCACGGCACTGGGATCATTTCGGTCCGCTTTCATGTCGTAGGTAACGTCCTTACCTTCCGAAATGACGGATGCAACAGCCTTTTCGAGCTTTTCCGCTTCTGACATCAGGTTCATGTGCTTGAGCAGAAGAACGCCGCTAAGAATCAAAGCGGTTGGATTGACCTTATTCTGGCCGGCATACTTGGGTGCACTGCCGTGCGTTGCCTCAAAAATGGCCCCTTTATCACCGATATTGGCACCCGGTGCCATCCCGAGCCCGCCAACCAGGCCTGCACACAGGTCTGAAAGGATATCGCCGTACAGGTTGGGCAATACGAGAATATCGTAGAGTTCGGGTTTCTGGATAAGCTGCATACACATATTGTCAACAATACGGTCTTCGAATTCGATATCCGGATAATCCTTGGATACTTCCCGGCTTACTTCCAGCCACAGACCGTCGGTGTATTTCATGATGTTGGCTTTGTGGACGCTTGTGACCTTCTGGCGGCCCATTTTGCGGGCATAATCAAACGCGAACCGGAAAATCCGCTCGGTCCCTTCCACGGAAATCGGCTTGATGCTGATCCCGGCATTGGGGCCGACTTTGCGATCGCTGTGATTGTTGATCCAGTCGATCAATTCGAGCGTTTCACTGGCGCCTTTTTCATATTCGATGCCCGCATAGAGGTCTTCGGTGTTCTCGCGAACCACGACCAAGTCGATATCGGAGTATTTGCTGCGGACGCCTTTGTAGCTCTTGCAGGGACGGACACAGGCAAAAAGCTCAAAATTCTGACGTAAATGGACATTAATACTGCGAAAACCGGTTCCCACAGGGGTCGTAATCGGGGCCTTGAGGGCAACGCCGGTTTCTCGTACGGAATTAAGTGTCTCTTCCGGAAGCGGGGTTCCCTGTTTTTCCATGACATCGACGCCGGCTTCCTGGATATCCCATTCAATGGATGCGCCGGTTGCGTCGATACAGCGTCGGGTTGCTTCTGCGATCTCGGGGCCGATTCCATCACCTCTGATGAGCGTTACTTTTGCCATTTTACCTGTTTCCTGTAACTGTGGGTTTCTATTATAGTTTTTATATGTCCGGAATTCTAAACGAATTATCCATATTACTGGTGAGTGATGATTCTGTCAAGAAAAGCCTGAAAATCACGCCCCGGCGAGCAATTTGTCCGAAACCTGGATATGGCAGATCAATTTTGAGTTTGAGAGCCTGAAAAGGGTCGCCAGGTGTGAGGCATGCTTGAGATCGATCGAGAACAGCAGCGAGGTTTGTGCACAAGCGGCAATTCGCCCTCGCTGGGGGTGGTCGTTTAGCTGGGGTGCGGAAATAAGGATATAGTCAAAGTTCTTTTTGGCGGCCTGGATGAGCAGGGGTAAGTTCTGCGGGCTCAGTGAATTAAAATAATGTGCCGGCCAAATGGAGATATTCTCTATCGGCGTTTTTCGTGGATGGGGATCCTCGTCATTTTCCTCGATTTCAAAGGCGTGGGCAATCGCGTCCCGCTCGGTATCCAGGTCGATCAGCAAACAGCGATGCTTTTGGTCCGCAAGCCGAAGGGCGGTATTGACGGGAATGGTAATCGGCATGGCCCGGCGGTCCGTCGCGGCAAAAAGCACACTCGAACCGCTGCCGTTGGCATTGATGATACGTTCATAAACAAGGTCGTACACCTGATCCATATCGTCCGGGCAAATGCTTTCGGATGGATCCTGTTCGTTTGTGTTCTTCTTTTTCTTTTCCCTTGCGTCATGAACAAATATATACGCGGTAATGGCGACAATCATAGCAGTGCCGACAACGGCGATAATTCCTATGGTAACACCCCACATAATCCTGGTTGAAATCCCTCCGTCCGTGAGAGCCAATGTCAGAAATGTATGGTTCATTTTCTGCGGCTATGACACTGCTCCTGTTTTGTTTGGGTTGCTGTGCTGGTTAAAAAATGTATCGATGTCTTTGGCGACAATATCCGCGATAATACTTTTTTTCTGCGGATTCATTTCACAGTCAAAGCGGATGCTGTGGCTTCTTTCGTAAGACGCACTTTCGGTTTCGATGTCCGGCTGGGTTGTACGGTTCTTGCGGGAATAATTGATGACCTCCGCCACAGTGCCCTGTGCCTGGTAGCCCGGCTGGTTTTTCTGAGGGCTGGCAGGGCCTTTACGCCGCTTGGCGATATCATTACGCTTTTGGGCCAGAATCTGCCTTGCCAGGTCGAAACTGGGAATATCCGTCTCTTCATTATCCGGATCGGTGTTCGTGCTTGCCAGGTCCGCCTGCCCGGTTTCTTCCGGAACAACGTGCCCGGACTTGGTTGCAGCATCCTGGTAGCCTTCACTTTGGTGAATGAGTTCTTCGAGAATCTTATCTTCTTCGTCATTAAGGGTTTGCGGCGGTTCATCCCTATCCTCAACATTAGATTCTGCTTGCTCAACCTGCGACTGAAGATACGGATTTCCATCATATAACGTATTATCTGACCATTGCTTCTCGAGTTCGTCAATTTCCTGCTGGGTTATATCGTATGCCGTTTGCGCGGCATGCTGCTCACTATCCTCCTGTTTGGGAGGCTCAAGGTCTATTTCTTCGATTTTTCGATTCACTTCAACGTGAAGCTGGGCAGGCTCATCGTCCTGTTCATCGTTTGCGGTTTCGCTGGATGTTTCTTCCGAATCATTCATCTCCTGCTGAAGTTGAGCATGATGATGGATCACCTCTTCAAATGAGGGGATTCTTTCCTGCGTTTTTGGCTCGGTTTCCTCAATTGGCGGCGTGTCTGTTTTTTCATCCGCAGCCGGATGAAGCGGCTCGGTTGTAAACGAGGCGTCGATGGGTTCACTGTCAGCCTGAGCTGGAATTTCCTCAATAGGAATCCGGTCTTTCTCAGGCGGCTGGGAGTCAGACGAAGGAGAAAGTCGCTGCCTGGCTTTTTGGATGTCCTGTCTGCATTGCAGGATATCCTGATCGAGATTGTCATTTTCCCATGGCATATATCAATTCCTTATTTTACTTGATTATAACTCGAGCGGCCCCTGGGAGAAACTTGAAAATGCTGCGGGCCGAAATTCACGGATCATTTCGTTGACCTGCTCACAAGTGATGCTTCGGATTGCTTCGACATCATCAGCAACGCTTCGGTATTCCTTTGAGTAGGTCCAGTTGAAACCAAGGTTTACAAGCCGGCCCATCGGGGTTTCGCACTTCAGGGCAACCGAACTTAGCACTTTTCGCTTGGCTTTTTCCAGTTCATCTTCCGTGATCCCCTCTTTTTCCAGTTTAGCCAGAATTTCCCGGGTGATATTCAGTGTTTTCTGGACATTTTCCGGGGCGGTACGGAAATAACTGTAGAACACGCCGACCCCGTCCATGGCCTCAAAGTGCATCACTGCCGTTTCCGCAATGGCGGTATCGATCAGGGCCCAGAAATAGCGGCTTCCAGTCGAATCCCCGATAATGGTAGACAGCAGGCTGCCAACGAATCGCCTCGGATCCTGGGCACCTACACCGGGGCTCATCAGGCAGATATGCTGCTGTTTGAGAATTTCTTTCTTTTGGAATTTATGCTCTTTTGTTCCTTCCGAGAAAGAGAGTGTCCTGTCCGCATCGGAAGAAATCCAGGCGGAGCACTGTTTGCGGATCAGAGAGGTGATTTTTGAAAAGTCTGCATTCCCGCAGCAGGCAACGATAATATTGTTCGGTGCATAACGGGATTCAAAATAGCTGCGCATCTGCCCTGCGGTCATCGCATCGATGGACGCATTCGTGCCCAGTACGCTGTTGCCGCAGGGATGGTTGCCGAAATGAAGGGTCCGGCACTGGTCAATTACGTCAAAGTGCGGATAGTCCTTGTACATGGCTATTTCTTCCTTGATGACGTTTTTTTCCATATTGAAGTCGTCATCGAGGAGGCTGGGCCGCATGAGTTTTGTCCAGAGTGTGGTTACCTCTTCGAGCCTTTCGGGCAGGACCGCGGCGTAATAGACCGTATTTTCTTCGCTGGTAAAAGCATTGTACTTGGCACCGAGACGGTCAAATTCGAGATTGACCTCCAGCGCGGACAACCCCGGGGCGCCCTTGAAAAGCATGTGTTCGAGAAAATGGCTGACACCGTTGATCACGAGCGATTCATCCCGGCTGCCGGTTTTGACGAAAAAGCCAATCGCTGCGGACTGCGCGGATGGATTGAGTTCTCCTAAAATGGTCAGGCCGTTGTCGAGCTTGTCTTGTACGAATTCCATAGATACCTCTAAACCTCAATGCCCCTCGGGCCGATGGTTACGATTGTAAAGTCTTTGACTGGATTTTTCTTTAGATATGCGAGGACCGAGTCAATGGAGGTCTGGTCGATCTTTTCCTTGATTTCGTCGAGCGGACGGACCCGGCCAAGCATGTAATAATCCCGGGCAATGGTTCCCGCGCGGGCACTGGAAGATTCGCTGTTCATGATGACCGAACTCTTGAGGCCGATTTTAGCGTTTTCCATCTCCTGCTGGGTGATGCCCTCGGCAAGCCGGATGAATTCATTTTTCGTTACATCAAAGGTTTCCTGCGCCTTGTCCGGGGTCGTTCCGGCGTAGCAGTGGATACCGGCCTGGTCTTTTAATATATGATAGCGTGCGCCGACGGCATAACAGAGGCCGCGTTTTTCGCGGACTTCGGTAAACAGCCGGCTGCTCATTCCGCCCGAGAGAACGGTGCTGGCGAGCATGGCATTGTAATAGTCCGGGTTGTCCAGCGTAACGGCCGGGATCATCAAGCCGATATGGACCTGGGCCCCATCGTGTTCGATGTGCTGATATCCCCGAACCGGATCCTGCGTTTCGATTGGCGGTGGATCCAGGGCCGGCCGACCGCTAAAGCGTTTTTCAACGGTTTCGCAGACTTTGTCAAAATCATATTTGCCGGCGATCGTGAAGATCGTCTGGCTCGGATCGAAATACTTTTCGATCAGTTCACGGGCTGCTTGCGGGCGAAGAATCTCAAGGGTCTGTTCCCGTCCTGTAGGTGAAATACCCAGCGGAGAGGGATAAAATCGTTCGTGAAGCTCCTGCATAACCTTCTGGCGTGGATCATCATCGAGGCTTAATACTTCCTGAAGGGCAAGGGTCCTCGATAGCTGAAACTGGTCACTGTCGAGCTTCGGTTCAAGCAGGATTGTTGAATACAGGTCGATCGCTTCGAGCAGTACATCCGCCTGGAGCGAGGAGCCCAGTGAAATATGGCTGCTCGAAATATGCGAGCTTCGATGCAGTCCCAGGCCGTCCAGTTCATCGCTAAGCTGCCTCGAATCCAGTGTGCCGGCGCCGCGAAAGAGCCAGTTGCAGATGACCGACCCCGCACCGCAGAGCTCTTTGCCGATTCGCGCTGCGCCCAGAGGCAGCATGAAATCAAAGGCGACCGATTCGATCTGCTCGATTTGCTGTCCGAGCAGTACCATTCCATTTTTTAATACATGTTTATCCATTCTTCTTCCTGTTGTCAGGCTACAGCGGTTTGCGTTTCATCAAAGCGTACACTGATTTTCTTACTGACGCCCTGTGTCTGCATGGTAACGCCAAAGAGCAGGTCCGCAATGCTCATGGTCCGTTTAGAGTGCGTAATAATGACGAACTGGCTGTTCTTCTGGAACTCTTTGACGATCAGGTTAAAGCGTTCATTGTTGGCTTCATCGAGTGCCGCATCCACCTCGTCGAGGAAGCAGAACGGCGAAGGTTTGCTCTTGAAGATGGCAAACTGCAGGGCGATGGCGGTCAGTGTTTTCTCACCGCCGCTAAGCTGGCTGATCGTGCGGGGCTGCTTTCCGGGCGGTTTGGCATAAATCTCAATGCCGGACTCAAGGATGTCTTCCGGGTTCTCGAGGATGACGTCGGCCTTGCCGCCGCCAAAGAGCTTGCGGAACAGATCCTGGAAATTCAGGCGGACTTCTTCAAAGGTGGTCCGGAACTTCTCGCGGCTTTCGACGTTGATCTTCTGGATGAGCTGTTCCAACTGGATTTTACTCTTGTTGAGGTCTTCGACCTGGCTGCTGAGGAATTCAAAACGTTCTTCAAGTTCCTCCTGCTGATCAATCGCATCCACGTTGACATTACCCAGCCGTTCGATCTTGCCTTTGAGTTCATTGATCTCGGTTCGCACTTCATCCCAGTTGACATCCTGCTGCTCGTAATCTTCGTAGGCTTTTTCAATCTCGATGCCGAGTTCTTCGAGCACCCGCTGCGTGAGGCTCTCGTGTTTGACCTTGATTTCGTTAAGTTCGAGGTCCAGCGAATGAATCTTCTGTTCGATTTCTTCCTGGCTCTTTCGCTTCTCGCGGAGCAGGGTGTCGTTTTCCTGCCGCTGGGTGATCATTTCCTCCACATCTTCATGGAGGGTGCGGCTTTGCTTTTCGAGTTCGTCTTTTTCAACGTAAAGCTCGGAGACCTGTGCCTGGGAGGAAAGGATATTTCGCTGAGTTTCCTGGAGCTGTTCCTCGCAAGTCTGCATTTCGTTGCGGTGTGATTCGAGTCGAATCCGGCTGTGCTGAAGCTGGCTCTGAAGGCTGCTGAGTTTCTGCTGGAGGGAGTTCTTCTGCTCCCGCATGGCGCCCAGTTCGATCCGAAGCTCCGTAAGCGTAGCGACTTTTTGGTCCCGGCCGGCCTTTTGCTCATCGAGACGCGACTGAAGCTGGCTGATTCGCTCGTTGCGTTCTTCTTTGATCGCTTCCTCTTCGTCGAGACGTTTTTTGGTTTCGTATTCCCGCTGGACGGAATCGGAAATTTCCTTTTCAATCCCTTCGATCTCGCCGGCAATGAGGGGCTGCTCATTTTTGAGCCGGTCGATGTTCTGGTCCAGCAGCTTGATATGCGACTCGGTGTCGATCTTTTCCGTGTTGGCTTCGTAGATGCTGGTCCTCAGGTTCTTGCATACCTTTTCGAGGTGCTCGCTCTGACGGTGATTGCTGGATAGGTTCTCCTGCTTTTCGGCAATCTGACTGTGCAGGGATGCAATCTGCTCTTCGAGGTCGTGAATACGGCTTTTTCGTGAGATCAGGCCTTCCTCGCGGCCCAGGGGCCCCATTCGCAGCATGGTGCTGCCGTTATAGACCTGGCCGGAAGGCGTGACGAAATTGTATTCCGGTCCGAGATGGGAGGCCAGTTCCATCGCGATATCGATAGACTCTACGAGGATAACTTTGCCCAGCAGCGACCATGCCAGGCGGGTGTATTTGGGTGCGAAAGTGACGAATTCAACGAGCCGTCCGAGAACCCCTTCATGGCTGCCAAGATCGATACAGTCTTTAAAGGGCTCGATCTTGTCCATACACAGGACGCTGACCCGGCTGGTCAGTTCGCCGCTGAGCCTTTCATTTTCGAGCAGGGCGGTCGTGGAGTTGATAATCAGGGCATCGGTCAGGCCCTCCAGCGCGCCCTCGGCGGCGGGGGCATGCTCGATATCGGCACTGATGATATCCGCCAGGATTCCCTCGATGAATGAATCCGATTGCCCGCTGTGAGCTTCAAGAATTGATTGAATTGCATCGCTGATGCCTTCGCGGCGAATATGCATGTCATTGAGGAGATTGTATTCACTGCCCAGTGCACTTCGGTTTTCCTTGAGGAGGGCGAGCTCATCGCTCAGCGCCGCGGAACTTGAGTCGATATCAGCCATTTCGCTGCGCTTGGCGTCGAGGGTGTCCTGCAGTTCGGCGATGACGCTTTTAATATCGTCAAATTTTGCATGATGGGCCGCACGCTGTGCCAGGGCATCTTCCAATTGCTGACGGGCTTCGAGTGCCTTGCCGGTCAGGCGGTCTTTCTGGCCGGAAAGATTTTTCCGATAGCTGTTCATGCTCTCGATTTCATTGTGAAGCTGGGCCGTCCGCCGGACGCTGTCGATCACACCGGATTTTTCGTCTTCCAGTTCCGCCTCCAGTGAACCGCATTGGGTGTTGATCTCATGGATGACCTGTTCATGGTCGGTCACCTGGCTGTTCTTTTCGGCCAGGTTTTGTTCGATCTCTTCTGCAAGAGTGCAGGTCTCGCCGGCCTGTTGCTCGAAGCTTTTCATCTGATCGGTGAGGGTTTTAATTTCCTGACCTGCTTGCTCAATGCGGCCTTTGAGCTCGGTAATGCGGGCCGTGAGCATGTCAATGCGTTCAAGCTGCTGTTCGATTCGCCCCTTGGCCGAGACAAGAGAGTTATCGCATCGGTTGATGAGGTTTTCCTTTTCGATGATTGCCTGGCCCAGCTCAGTGACCTCAGCGTCGAGTTGACCAACCTCTTTGACAACCTGGCCGAAATTCGAGTTGATCTCACCCAGGGCAGCGGATTTATCCTTCTGGAGGTGGACGAGTTTGTCATACTCCGCCAGCGAATAATTGACACGCAGTTCTTTGAGCCGCTGGGTGTGTTCAAGATAGTTCCTTGCTTTACCGGCCTGGAGCTTAACACTGCGAAGCTGCTTTTGCACTTCGGTAATAATATCCGCCAGGCGAAGCAGGTTCTGTTCGGTTCGGTCGAGTTTTCGCAGAGCTTCTTTTTTGTGCGCCTTGAATTTACTGATCCCGGCCGCTTCCTCGAAAATGAGCCTGCGGTCGTCCCGGTTGGCACGCAGGAGCTGGTCGATCTGGCCCTGCTCGATGATGGAATATGCCTTCATGCCGACACCGGTGTCCATGAAAAACTCACGGATGTCCTTGAGTCGGCAGGACTTCTGGTTGATCAGGTATTCGCTTTCGCCGCTGCGATAGAGCCTGCGGGTCACCTGGAGGTCGTCTCCTTCTGCACTGCTGGAATGGCTGACCTCGGAAAAGATCAGGCTCACTTCCGACATGGAAGAGGGCTTTCGAGTGCCCGAACCGCTGAAGATGACGTCGGCCATTTGTCCGCTTCGCAGGCTCTTTGGACTCTGATCGCCCAGAACCCACTTTACGGCATCGACGACGTTGCTCTTGCCGCAGCCGTTGGGCCCGACAATCGCGGTAATCCCCGATCCGATCTGGAATTCCGTTTTATCTGCAAAGCTTTTAAAGCCATTGAGTACGATTTTTTCTAACTTCATACTTTTTCATCCCTGAAAAATACGTATTTTGCTTCCATATCCATGATTTTATCGGTCATTGGGTGTTAAATTCTCTAATAAATTGCCGGCTTTTGTCATTGGCTCAATCTCAAGTTCAGCGTCAATCGACCCGGAACGAACCAATCGTATCAGAATCGGGACCATTTCGGAATAGGAGATTCCCAATCCGGGACGAATTCTTACAGATTGTTTGCTTGAAATTTCCGGCGATTCACACAGTGTTTTGATGATATCGGTTAATTTATATCCACTTCTAAGGGGGCCAAGAATCTTGGGCCGTTTGGGGTGTTTTCGCATAATTGAGATATATCCCTGTCCCGGCACGGAATTGAGTGTAACCGTACCGTCGGTGCTTGTCGCAAAAATGTCATTGCTGCAGTAAAGGGGCCCGCCGAAAATCACAATTTTCGGTGATTTCTGCTGGGAAATAAAGAGGGTTCGAGGACCGGCGCAGACAACCGAGTCGATCAGGAATTCATCAGCAACCAGTGTGCTTTGCACCGAGACATCTCCGAGCCGCTTTAGCTGCATATACGCAGGGTAGCGAACTGTAAAGTCATTCGCAGAAAGGGCTTCGGTTAAAATCGGGATTGCCTGGTCACGGGGCAGGTACTGGCCTGCGGCTTCAACCGCCTCTTGCCGCAGGGGCGAAGAAGTATCTTTTATGATTTGCCGAAAAACGTTTAGGCCAAGACTGCTTCCAATATCGGCCATACATCGTGCTGCATGGAAGCGAACCTCATCGCTGGGATGTTTTAAAAGGGGCTCGATTTGGGCAACAGCGGGTTTTCCGATACTCGAAAGGGCGATTTCCGCCTCATAAAGTGACTTTCCGTCCTGCATTTGCTTCACAAGGCGTGTGATACGCAGGTCTCGGGCCTGCTCACTGGGCCGAATGTGCAGTGAAAGAAGCAGGTCGGTAAACCGGTCTTTCCGGGTATAGTATACCGGTGGAACGGTCAGGCGTATTTCCTGGTAGGAAAGGGCGTTTGCGGTTTTTTCTCCGAATCTTTCATTAATGCGGTCACGGATGGCCGCCGCAGCGAGATAGGAGGGCTGTTTCAGGATCAGCCGATTCACAAACTGCTGGATTACTTTGCCTCCCCCGAGGATATGGCCGCGGGTTAAATCCGGATTCGATTGCCCTAATGGGATGTATATCGGACCGGATGCTTCTGCGAGGGAACGGGTATAAAGCGGATCATATTGGAAAAGATCGCGGCTAAGACGTCCAAATTCAGTCAATTCAGTAGTATAGAGTCTACCGCCCTCGAGGGATGTAGTCTGAGTCGCGGGATGGGCAGCCACTTTCAAGTCCATTGATTCTTCGGGAAGCGGCATTTCAGGCAAAAAGCCGTAAACAACCACCACGGCTGTATCCTTGCTGGCGAGGAAGTCATTTACATTAATTATCCCTTTTTCGGGTAGATTTTGGATAATTTGCTTGGTCAGGGGCTCCCTCAGTTCGGCAGGGCACTCACTGGAACCGGTACCGAACAGGCCGGCCACGATACCAAATCCACGGATCGGGGCCTGTTGCTGTATGGAAAGGATTGCATAATTGCCTATATTATCATCAATGAACTCTGGAAGCCTTTCCTGGGGTTTTTGAGGCTCTTTCGCCTCCGGCTCCATACAACCACCGGCAAAGAGCATACACAACAGCGTGATCCCCAGAAGCCCCAGCAGTCGCGGCAAGGACATCAAGAAGCGATTTGGAGCCACATCAGTGATGTAAGCCTTTGATTCTAATCGCTTTATATTTTGTATGCTGTTTGATTTCATGGTAACTCCCGTTTGAAACTCTTCTTCCCTGAGAATGAGAAATATTCAATCAAATTAGAATAAAATAATTTTTTTGAGGGTCAAGGATATTCTCTATATTCACAGGCAGTTTTATTTTTTGTTTTGTAAATATATTGATGAAAAGAAGTAAGCGCTTTGGGGGGGCTGTGAGTTTTTCTTTGCCTGCCCGGGGCGGAAATATTTTTGCCACAGGCGGCTTGTTTTTTTCTTGCAAGGGTTTCTCGCCTTGCCTAAAATTCTCCCATTCGCGTTGGGAAAGGGGGGTAACTAATGACGGAGGTTTTGGTCTGAATATGGAAGTTATGACGGAAAAATCGCAGTGCTCTGCATGTGTTTATTTCATTCCTTATGAAAGCATGCATGGGCAAATCGGGGAATGCCGGAAAAGTAACCTGTCCGCTTCAGTTGGGGGAAATTATTCGATCCGATGGACAAAAGTGACGTCGAATCATTTTTGCGAGCAGTTCAGGCAGTTATAATTTTGCCTGGTAATGGAATGAGCTGATCTCGAAAAGCGGACTGGGGAATTTTGGGGTTGAACTGCAGTTTGCCTCTTTGTATACTTAATCCCTGTTATCGCTTTATCGTCAAAGCGGTATAGTTGTTTACTTGATTCTGTTTTTTCACAAGGAGGGGATTTGGTTATGCAGAACCTCAACTCGATTGAACGTATTCTCGATTTTGCCATCGATAATGAAAAAGAAGCCTATGCCTTTTATATGGACCTTGCCGGCAAAGCCGGGAATGCCCAGATGAAGGAGGTCTTTGAAGATTTTGCCAATGAGGAAAAGCGGCATCGTGAAAAGCTCGAATCAATCAAGGCCGGGGAATTGAACTTCGGCAAGCCAGTCTCAAAACTCGAGGATATGAAGATTTCGGATTATGCGGTTGAGGTTGAGCCGATGGCGAATTTGTCTTACCAGGGTGCACTGGTCATCGCGATGAAAAAGGAAAAGGCGGCTTTCAGGCTTTATATGGATTTGGCGAATGCAGCAGGTGACGGCGAGTTTCGCAATTTGTTTATGAATCTTGCACAGGAAGAAGCCAAACATAAACTCCGCTTTGAACTGGAGTACGATAAGGAAATCTACCGGGAGAATTAAGCCGGAGGTATACGTTCCTGCGGCTT
>CAYVUI010000041.1:0-32998 GCA_964454745.1 uncultured Pirellulales bacterium
CCTCAGCTGATACCGATACGGCGCGGGAAGGCCTGATTAACACCTTTGAGTTTTATCCCGGCGACCTGAAGAAGTGGAATAACCTGGATGATATTGAACTGGTTTTCCTGCATGACTGGTCGATCGCACGTGCAAAAATCGAGAAAATCGACACGATTAAAAATCACGTCAAAACCGCAAAGGATATCGCACTGGATACCTGGTGGCTTTGTCTTGGGCGGATTCCGGATGAACCGTACTTTGTGGAAAATTCTATAGAATTTGTCGATTCTCCGGGCGAGTGGTTCCTGGACAAAAAAACAGGCAAACTTACCTATTTCCCCCATCCTAAAGAGGATATCAACGATGCCGAATTTATCGCTCCGACGGAAATTCAGTTTCTCAATGTCAAGGGAGATGGTGAAAATGGAAAGTTTATCGAGAACCTTCATTTTGAGGGCTTGAATTTTGAGTACTCCGGCTGGCTGCTTCCCGATGAGCAATACCTGGCGATTCAGGCTTGTTTTTGTGTAAAGGAAGGGAAATTTACGGACAATCCCAACATCACAAGGTACTCGCCTCCCTGTGTGATTGAATTTGAAAGTACGAAAAACTGTTCGCTTAAGAAACTTACCGTCGCTCACCTGGGACAGTCGGCAATCCGGATGAAAAATTTCTGCCGGGGTAATGTGATTACTGAATGCCTTGTCAGCGATGTTGCCGCAAATGGAATTATGCTGGGTATGGCAAGTTTCGAACATATGATTAACGAAAAACCCTGGTCACAGGCGGATCCGGAACAGGCCGGCGGACAGAATACCGTCTCCAACTGTATCGTGGAAAAATGCGGACAGGAATTTTACGGCGCGGTCGGGCTTTGGATCGGGCTTAGCGACCATAACGTCATGCGGAACAATCTCGTTCGCGACCTGGCGTATACGGGCATTTCATTAGGCTGGGCCTGGAGCGATGCCAAGACCTCGTGCCATTCCAACCTGATCGAGTATAACCATGTCCATGATGTTATGATTATCCTCTCCGATGGTGCGGGGATTTATACGCTCGGCAGGCAGGACAACACGGTTCTTCGGGGCAACCTGGTTCACGACGTTGTCGGTACGAAAGCGCATGCCCCGAATAATGCCCTTCGCTGGGACCGCGGGGGTTCAGAGATGCTGATCGAGCATAATTTTGTCTATAACATTGATGACGGCATTACCCACTTTAACCCGGATACAAGGAACAACCTGTTTCGAAATAACACCATTGTAATCAAACCCGGCAAAGAGCTTGCAACCTATCGCCTGATCGAACCGGAAACGAAAAAGGTCTATTCCTTCAAGGGCGATAAGCTCCTCAATCACCCGAGTACGCCTGCCATTATCCAGAAGGACAAAGACAGTATCCAATTTATGGACAATACGATTATTTATGCCGATTCTCTGCCGGGCTCTCTGCTTGGCAAGCTGGGGTATTACCAGCTTTCTACCGGGCCGCAGACAGGAACATTTGATTAATTTGGCTGATCCGGTTATATTGGGCCCCGTTTGATCTTTAAAACAAGGAAAGGTTTATTATGAACTTTGATACATCCCGATTTTCGCGAAGAAGTTTTTTAAAGAGTGTAAGCTGTTTTGCAGCAAGTGCGACGGGGCTGTCCGCATTGAACGGCTGTATGGAATCGTCAATGAGCGGCGCAGGAGGAGCAAGGCGTAATAAACCCAATGTCCTTATGATCGTATCGGATGACCAGGGCTGCGGGGACCTGGCGAAATATGCCCAGAATCCGGAGATTCATACCCCGAACCTGGACAAGCTCTACAGCGAGAGTACAAGGCTGACAAACTTTATCGCATCGCCGCTTTGTGCCCCGACGCGGGCGTCGCTGATGACCGGCCGGTATAACTACCGCACCGGCGTATGGGACACATGGATGGGGCGGCTGGGTCTGCATGAAGAGGAGGTCACGATTGCGGACTGCCTGCTGGCGGATGGGTACAAAACCGGCATCTTCGGCAAATGGCACCTGGGCGAAAATATCCCGATGCGTCCGCAGGATAACGGCTTCGAAGAAACCCTGCTGTGGCGAGACTCGATGGGCGCACGCTTTAACCCCACGATGGAACATAACGGCACCCGC
Source organism: uncultured Pirellulales bacterium (assembly GCA_964454745.1). Classification (GTDB taxonomy): domain Bacteria; phylum Planctomycetota; class Phycisphaerae; order Sedimentisphaerales; family Anaerohalosphaeraceae; genus CAYVUI01. The sequence goes on from CAYVUI010000041.1 coordinate 2,120, forward strand.
GGGCGGATGGAAGGCTTTTTGACAGACATCTTTATCGATCATACGATTGATTTTATGCGTCACAACCGAAACAAGCGTTTCTTTGCGTATTTCGCATCGTTTTTGCCGCATGACAATTCTAAGCCGCAGGTTCCGGCCGAATATATCAAGCCGTATGAACACCTCAATCACCTGACACAGGGCGACAAGGAAGTCTACGCAATGGTCACTAAACTTGACGAGTGTGTCGGTAAACTACTCAATGAGCTCGAAACTCTCGGGCTGGAAAATGATACACTGGTGCTTTTCTTCTCGGATAATGGTCCGCTGAAGATGCAGCCGGACCTGGTCAGCGAGCCGGAAATCCTGGCCTGCAAAAGACACGACATGGGTGACCGGTACAATTGCGGACTGCGAGGCGGCAAAACCAATGTGTATGACGGCGGGATTAATACGCCGTGTTTTGTGAGATATCCCGGCGTTGTCCCCGCGGGGCGTGACCTGGATACGATGATCGCACATATCGATATCAAGCCGACGCTGCTTGGTTTCTGCAAAGCAGATGCGCTTGACAGCCTGAAGATGGACGGTATGGATGTGTCACCGCTGCTTTGCGGAAAGAACCAGAAGATCCCCAACCGCTCAATCATCATCCAGTCACATCGCGTGGAAGTGCCGCAGGCATGGGAAAATTCCTGTGTACGCCAGCAGGACTGGAAGCTGATCAACGGAACTGATTTGTATGACCTGAGAAATGACCCGGGCGAAACGGTAAATGTCGCGTCTAAATACCCTCGAAAGGTGCAGGAATTAAGAGCGGAATATGAAAAATGGTTTGCGGATATTACCTCGAAAAATCCGTTCGTACCGGGAATTACTTATATCGGCTCGAAGAAACAGCCGAAGGTCAGCTTCAATATCCATCATCGCCATCCTACCGGCTGGCCGATTCGGGTTATGCAGGCAGGACAATATAATGTGACCGTAAAAGACATTCAACACGAGCTGTTTTCGGGAAGTTCGTTTATGGCAATCCGGTTCGGCAGCAAGGGATACCGCAAGAAAATTCACCCCACGAACAAGAACATCGTTTTTGAAGGGATTGATCTGCCTGCCGGTGATACGGTATTTGACATTGGCCCGGAAGGCTATAAGAAGCCGGCGAAAATGTATTACGGCAACGAGGATTTCGGTTATCGTGATGTCGTGATCGAGCCGGCGGAGTAGCTATTTCCCCCTGAAAGAAACGGTTTCGGACTATCCATATTTTTCATGGCCGCATTTTTTGCGAAATTCACGCAGGCTCATGCCTGTCTCCCCGCGGAACCATCGCGAGACGTGATCGATATTGGAATAGCCAAGCTTGCGGGCGATTTCGGTGATCGAGGAATTCGTCGAAACAAGCATTCTGCAAACCTGGCTGACGCGGTTCTTGACAATCTCCTTGTAGATCGAATGGCCAAGGGACTCACGGAATCTTCTTTCGAGGGCCCTTCTTGAGACGGTAATCTCCTTGCATTCAAGGACGTTTTCCACCTGGAGCAGGCGGTGGTTATTTTGCCGAATAAACTGCACGGCCTTTGCGACCTGCTGATCCGAGATCGCCAGGATATCCGAGGACTCTCTGACGATGAGATTCAAAGGTCCGCCTATGATGGGGTCACTGGAAACCTTTTCTCCTGACATCATCTTATACAGTCGTTCGGCCGCATAATACCCATTCTGCTCGTCATTGAGTGAAACACTTGATATTTTCGGCGAGCTAAGCTCACAGATCAATTCATCGTTGTCTACGCCTACAAGAGAAATTTCATCGGGTACATCAATCTCCCCGACATGGCAGGCGTCGATAATCTCCGATGCACACTCGTCATTGCAGGCAAGCATCGCGATGGGTTTGGGCAGGGAGATGAGCCAGTTGAGAAGTTTTTTTTCGACATTGGCTCTTGCTGATCGTGTCGAGGGACGGATATTAAATGTACGCAACTGGAAGCCCTTTTCCTGGAGCAGTTCACGGAAATGCTGCTCCCTTTCCCTGGACCAGCAGTAATTTCCATATCCGCAAAATGCAAAACTGCGGTATCCCCTTTCAAGGAAGTGATCCACGGCCATTTTACACACTTCAAAATGATCACAGGTGATTACATGTTCACACGGCCTGGCTTTTTTATAGCTGGCGCTAAGGAGTGTGGGGATTTTGAGGTCGAGGAGAAGCTTGCTTTTTTCGCTATCGCGTGAAATGATCCCGTGGGGCTTGATCCTTTGTATATACTCCATGATGGAATCATTTCGATGCTGATGATAAAAAGGAGGCTCCCGGTAAAAACGCCAGACGCCATGCATATTCGCATAATTCATGATCCCGCGAATCAACTGGCGGCCAGACCGGCGTGAACTTTCGATCAGCAGCAGAACCCTGTGAACCTTCATGGAAACCCTTTACTGAACTTTTACCGTATCGATCATGGCCAGATAGTTCTCCTCCGGGACATATTCCGGTACGCTGTTACCCGTGCCCAGTGCGTACGATCCGCTTTGGGCGGTCTTTTGGAGCATTTGTTCACAACGCTGACGAATCTGCTGCGGGGTGGACACGCAGACAAAATCGAGGTCGATTCCACCGAGGATCGCGATTCGCTTGTTCCATTTGTCGTATGCCTGTTCCACGGGCATGATGACATCTTCGTAGGAATGCTTTCCGTCGTATTTCATATCGTTGATGATATCATCCATGACATCAATCAGTTGACCGCAGGAATGAAGAATCGCGTATTTTCCTGCGTCATGAATGGCCTGAACAATTTTTTTATGCCACGGGAAGACGTATTTGCGCATGTCTATCGGCGAGAGCATTGTCTGGGTTTTGTATCCCCAGTCGTCGTTGCTGATCAGGGCACCAACGTTATCATGTGCTGCACTAAGCTTGTAATAACGAACGAGCCTTTCGCCCACAGCATTGAAAATATCGCCGGCCAGTTTCGGGTCATCGACCAGCATCATGCACAGCTTTTCGTAGCCGACCAGGCCGATCACATCTTCCAGCACGCCTCCGGGACCGAAGACGATTACCTTCATACCCTTGGGCAGCTTACAGGTTTCGAGCCCGGAATAGTCAAAGGCATCCGGATCAGGCCATGCATAGGAATTAAAATCATCACGGTTGGAAATCATACCGCCTTCATTGATCGAACGGCTGTCCTTCTGTTCCACTTCCTCCATTGGAAACGCAAAATCCGACCCTGCGGCCGTTACATGCTCATACCCGGCATTGGCAAAGGCGGAAACCACTACCGGATGCAGGGCATTCCAGGCGATCTCCTGATTCTCGTATTGTTTTGCAACGGCAGAATCCGCCAGTTTGCGATACAGGGGAATATTCAGGAAAAATTCAAATAATATCGGACGATCCGGCTTTTTACGGTCAAGAACTCGGGCTAACTGCCCAAAATCGCACTCAGCAGCAGGTGTTTTATTCGACATTCGTTACTCCATCCTGTTTTTAACAATGTGTTTCACAATTTCTCCTAGAATATTACACCAAGGCCTGTCAGAAAAAAACCAAAATTCCTGCGGATTTCCGCCTGCAAAAAACCGCATTATCAGCAATAAAAATGGGGATTTTGATTATTAGGCTTTAAAAGGCGATTCTCTCGGACCCGAACTTAAAACTGTCGTTTTTTGGCGGATATTTTACGCTAAATGGCGTATAAAGCATGTCGATTTATGCTAATATAATAAAAAGAGGTGACCGGGCTTATTTTGTACAAGCCGGCCCAAAAATGAAAATTTTGTAATTGGAGGCGGAAAATGAAGAAGATTGTAAGTCTGTTGTGTGTTATTTCCCTGTGTGCATGTTCGGCTTTTGCTGACGTGCGCGTTTTCGACAATTTTGGGGGTGCGGGTGACGGCCTCTGGAGCAACGGGAACAACTGGAACTCCCCATTTTCAACCCCTACCCGGGGTACGGTACCGGGTTCCGGGGATGAATCCCGTTATGTCGGGGCCAACGGCGTTGGCACAATTGAAGCAGGAACCGATGCTCTGACGGGCATTTTGACCATCGGCTGGTACGGCGGCGGAACTCCGGACTTGACCATGAACGGCGGCACGCTGACCTGTGACGACGCAACCGGCCAGGGCCTGCGTATCGGATACGGCGGCGGAACCGGCAGCCTGACCGTGAACGACGGTATTGTCGAAGCGAAGAACATTGGTGTCGGCTGGAACGGCTGGGGAACACTAAACGTCAATGGCGGTGAAATCCGTGGACTGGCCGGCGGCGCAAGCGGCCTGTTTCGACTTGGCGTTGTCGCGGGCAGAAAAGGCATCCTGAATATGACCGGCGGAACGATTACGGCTCCGGACTTCCGGATTCAGACCGGCCCGGGCGACCTGAATCTCAGCGGCGGGCTTTTTGATGTGGACCAGATTTTCTTTGGCTTCATTGACGGCACGGCGGAAATTATGATGTCCGGCGGTACCATTGAGGCAACCAACAGCGTTCTCGGGGCGTACAGCGCATCAGCCTATGCCAATGTCGTCATGACAGACGGTCAGTGGAACAGCAGCGGCGTACTGCATGTCGGCAGAGACGGCGGAACTGCACACTTCCAGCTCGATGGCGGAACAGTAACCTGCGGCCATTTTGCACTGGGTATCGCGGCATGGACGGAAACCGTGGGAACCGGTACGATGGATATTACAGACGGCACGCTGATCGTTGACAATACCAGCCCTGATGTCGACCTGGAAACCCTGTTTGCAAGCTACGAAACCAGTGGTATTTTGACGGCATTCGGCGGAGACGGCGAACTGGTCTTTGATTACGATCCTACAGGGGATATCATGACGGTTACCGCAATTCCGGAACCGGCGACACTGACCCTGATCGGTCTTGGCGGACTGCTGCTTCGGAAACGCAAAGCGTAATCCATTGAATTTCTATTTTGAGATGAAAAGGTAATCTATTCAAAAGTGTTCATGATTTAGAAGAACCGACAAGGCAAACGGTACTACCAGCTATTAGAATGGTAAATGCCGTTTGCCTTTTTTTATTTTTGAAATGGGAGCAAGGTCAACTTTTAGGGGTCAAATAATGGATAGAAGAGCTTTCTTAAGAACCTCGGCGGCATCCCTGGCTTGTTTTTCCCTGGCGGGCATGGCAAAACCGCTTCAAGCCAATGGAGATCAGCATTCTAAACCTAACGTAATCTTTATCCTTTGCGATGATATGGGCTGGGGAGACCCCTCGTGTTACGGCCATCCGCATATCAAGACCCCGAACATTGACCGTCTGGCACGGGAAGGGAGAATGTTCACCAACTTTTATGTGAACAGCCCGGTGTGTTCGCCCTCACGGGCCGGGATCATGACCGGCCGGTATCCGAGCAAAATGGGAATTCATGGTCATTTCTTCGACGAGGAGAACAATAAGAAACGAAAAATGCCCCAGTGGCTCGATCCCAAAATCCTAACGCTGACGAAATTCATGAAAGAAAACGGGTATGTGACCGGACATTTTGGCAAGTGGCACCTGGGCGGCCCGTGGCAGGAGGATGCCCCCAAGCCGCAGGAATATGGAATCGATGAGCAGATTACCCATGTTTCCAGCGATCAGCATCTGTGGGATTTTATCAGCGAGGACCCTCGGATTACTGTAAAACCTGGTGAACATATGCCCTGCAGATTTTCTGAAGCGATCACCACGGCTTCCATAGATTTTATCGATAAGCATAAGGATGAGCCGTTTTTCCTGAATGTATGGCACTGGATGCCGCATTCACCGATTACGCCGAACGAAGAGCAGATGAAACGATATGAACCATTTAAATCTCCCTGGCCGGAATATACGACCCCTGCGCAGGTGTATTATTCCGCGATTACGGATTTGGATTATCACATCGGGCGAATGCTTAACCGGGTCAAGGAGCACGGGCTCGAGGACAATACGATTGTGATCTTCACCAGCGACAATGGGCCGGAAGACCTGCATATCGGCAACGCCGCACACAGCGGCTTTGGCAGTACAGGTGTATTTCGCGGGCGAAAACGCAGCATTTATGAAGGCGGCATTCGTGAGCCGCTGATTGTCAAGTGGCCCAATTCAAGGATTCCAAAGGGAACCATTGACAAAGAAACCATCCTGATCGGGACTGATTTTCTGGCCTCGATCGCGGGGATGCTCGGGCTCAAACTGCCGGCGAAAAACGATATCGATGGAAAAGATATGAGCGCGGCCCTGCTGGGAACACCGGTGGACCGCAAAGGCCCAATCATGTGGGAATACCGCTTTGGGGTTGTCGGCTATGAATACCACCGGCCCCCAAGGCTTGCGATGCGAGAGGGTGATTACAAGATCCTTATCGATCCGGATGGATCGCGTGTGGAACTGTACAACCTCAAGACCGATCCGGGCGAACTGGACAACCTGGCTAATGAAAAGCCCCAGCTCTGCAAAAAAATGCAGGCAAAGTTGATGGCCTGGCACCGGTCGCTGCCGAACAATGATTTTGTCGATCCCAGCCGAAAAGCAAAGTCCGGATGGGAGCGGTTGCTGGAAGACAGTTAAAGGGCGAATTGACATCATAACAGATTACTTGAGTCAATTCCGGTTGTCTAAAAAGCAATTCGTCCCTGTTATGGTACAGCGTTAAATAGTAATATTTCTTTAATTAACGGGTGAACTCTATATGGACATTCATAGTCAGCTTAATGTACTGGATTATGCGGTAGTCGGCGTTTATATTGCCGCATTGCTCGCGATTGGTTTCTGGGTCAGTTTTAAAAAGGAACACGAGGAGGACCTTTTCCTGGCGGGCAACAGCCTGACCTGGCCGAATATCGGCCTTTCGATCTTCGGGACCAATGTCAGCCCTTCCATGATGATTGCCTCGTGCGGGATCGCGTATACTTCCGGCATGGTGGCGGGCAATTTTGAGTGGCTGGCATGGGTATTTCTTTTTATCCTGAGTATGCTGTTTATCCCGCATTACCTAAATACCCGCATTTCGACGATGCCGGAGTTTATGAGCAGGCGTTTTAGTGAACCCTGCCGTGATTTTCTTTCTTGGTATACCGTTTTCAGTACACTGGTGCTGTGGCTGGGCTCGAATTTGTATGCCGGGGGGCTTTTGCTTGGGCAGATCATGAACTGGCCAGTCTGGGCTTCAATTGTCTTTTTAACGGTGATCGCGACGAGTTTTACCGTGACCGGCGGGCTGGCTGCGGTGGTGATTACCGACTCTTTCCAGTCGATCCTGATGATTGTCGCCTCGATCGCGCTGACCGTGATCGGCCTGGTCAAGGTCGGCGGGATTACCAATATGATTGATTCGGTTCCGTCGGATTACTGGACGCTGTTTCGCCCAACCCATGACGAAGTCTATCCCTGGCATGCAATCCTGCTGGGCTACCCGGTCCTGGGAATCTGGTTCTGGTGTACGGACCAGACGATTGTTCAACGGGTGCTGGGCGGCAAGAACCTGGCCCAGGGCCAGTACGGAACGATTTTTGCCGGTTACCTCAAGATTATCACGCCACTGATCTTTTTCCTGCCGGGCATTTTGTGCAAGATCCTGCATCCGAACCTGGAAACCTCTGATGAAGCCTATATGACGATGGTTTCGACCTATCTGCCCAATGGCATGATCGGGCTGATTGTCGCGGTTTTGATCGCGGCACTGATCAGTACCATCGACTCGGGGCTTAATTCGCTCAGTACCGTGTTTACACTGGATATCTATCTCAAGCAGTTTCGCCCCAATGCGGACACGAAAGAACGCATCTGGATCGGCAGGATGGTCACCATCGCCGCAGCGGTGATTTCCATCTTTTTTGCCCTCGCGATTGGTTCCGTACGGAATATGGACCTGTTCAGTATGCTCCAGTCGATCATCGGCTTTTTGGCCCCGCCGATGGCCGCGGTCTTTATGGTTGGCATCCTCTGGAGACGGGCGACGAGTAAGGCGGCCTTTGCGACCCTCGTGGTGGGAACGGTAGCCAGTGTGGGGATCGGGATCGCCAATCTTACAAACTTTCCGAGCCCGGACTTCTGGCCGCACTTTTTGCTGTTGTCGTTTTATATCTTTGCGGCCCTGGTTGTATTCATGATCGGGCTGTCGCTGATGACAAGACCGGATAATACTCAGCCGCTGCCTTCGATTCGGGAAGCCTATAAGATTGTTGAAATTGACAATCACTCGGAAAAAATTGTATGGACCTGGTGGATTGTGCTGGCGGGGATTATGGTCTTTCTGTACATCTTTTTCCAGCTTGCCATGACAAAGCTAAGCGGGTAAGCGGTGTTCCAATTCAAAACAAAAACGGCCCGTGAATCAAAACTGAATCGCGGGCCATTTTTTTTGCGCGTATTTCTTTTCCAGGCCCATTTGGCTGCGGTCGAGGGGCTTGATCCCCATTTTCAGGGCCGGTGAATCCGGATGCAGGCAAAAGTCTTCTTTGGCAATATCCATGAACATGGGATCAACAACCCGGCTATGCATCTCGATCTGTTGTTTTTGCAATTGCTCCAGCAAAGAGACCGCATTCACTTGAGCAACTTTGGAATAGAACAGGTTGAAATCCGCGTAACAATCCTCAGGGCGGGTATAGGCGACGTTGGGCCGAGGTTTGTGACCGTAAAATTGCCCCTCTCCATTTACATGATAGAGGATATTTCGCTGGAGGCGTGAACCGAGGGTCGGCTCGTCATATGGAAAACTCCAGAACCCGATATACTCCGCCATGTCCACACAGTCGATAATATAGTTGTTCTCGATGTGGTTGTAGTTTTTCCGCACGATCCCGCGGGAACATTTGTAGATAATGTTGTCACAAATCAGCGTATCCCGCTGCCAGCCGTCCGTTCGAATCGCTCCCCTGCAGCGATTGCCGCTGGAAATATGATGCAGGTAGTTGCCGCGGACAATATTGCCCGGCCCGGTCGCCGAGAGATAAATCCCGTTGCCGTCCCCGAGTCTTTGCAGCACGGAATGAATCTCGTTGTACTCCACTACGTTGTTCGTCGAATGGATGTATGGAAAAGAAGCCCCCCAGCTCAGATCGGAATTCACTTCATGCCAGCGGATGCTTTTGCCGTTTTCCCTGCGATCAGCCATAGTTTCCCGGTTGAAAAAATTGGGCCGAATACCGGTTACGCCAATCGCGGCATAGGGCATATCATGGATCCGATTATGGGCGATGCGATTGTCGCCGCTTTGCCAGGCCATGATACCGTAATAATGCCAGTAATAAAGCCCGCAGTGGCTGACATGGTTATTAAGAACTGTATTGCGGCGGTTGACATCTTTATGGCCCGGGCCATAACCGATCAACGTGATCCCGCTGCCGCCGAGTTCGTGTATCCGGTTGCCCTCGATCACATTATCCTGTGCATACAAATCCAGGCGTACGGCACCGGAACCGCCCGCCAGAAACCGGCAATCCCGAACCGCACAGTTTGCAGCACCTCGCAGGCGAACAAAGGCATTGGGCTTATCTACTATTTCCCAGTCATGCTGGATGCCCATGTCGTCCTTTGCCCAGACGGACCGGTCAGAATGGATGAAAGACAGGCCCTCGATGGTTACATTTTCAATCGGGATATCCTGCCCGTTTTTATCGATTTGCCCCTCCACCCGGATAAACTCGATCAATCGCGGAACAAAAACAGCATCGGAAGGTTTGCCCTCCTTTGGCCAGTAATAGATCTTGCGGGTATGGCTGTTCATGACCCATTCGCCGGGCTCATCGAGAGCTTCCAGGATATTTTCGACCCAAAGATCGATTGTCTCATCGGGGTAGCCTTTGAGTTTTGCAATCGGGTAAGTCGGTTTGATCGCCGTTTTAGCCGTATGGTTCTTTTCGTCCACGGACTGCAACGGCAGGACATTGACCACGAAATCCGCCATGGTGCGGGCGATAACTTCCACATCCTCGATATTTGACCAATTCTTTAACGCACCTTCCGGAAAGCGGAAATTACCCGGCTGCTTATCCATGTATGACTTCGCCTCGAACAGGTCAATTCCATGCGAACGCGCACGGTCAATCCAGTTCACCCCATCAAACATAACCCGAAAGGACTCAACCCCTTTCGGAATATCCGCTGCCCACACCTTGTTTTTGTACGCAGGATTCAGACCAGGAGGAACCTGCGAAAGCTTCGACCACTTATCCACCTTCACACCGCCGCTAAGAACAGCCGATTCTCCCTTGTGAGAACGAATTGTAAGAGAAACGCTCTCGGGCAGAAGGCTTCTGTCAATCACAACGGTTTGCTCCAGTTGATAAATCCCCCCGCGAAGAATGATCTCGACATGACGGATTTGCTTTTTGCTTCTCAGATACTCCGGCACTCTCCTGACCGCTGCAACAAGGCTTGCCATCGGCCCCGCATCCCCTTCTTTGAGCGGAGAAAGCCCGGACCATTGGTCACTGCCATCGACGGCAACATAAATACGGAGCGTGTCATTTTGATTCGGATCGAGTGATTTTGATTGACCAAATCCTGAAAAAGTAAACACAACAGTTACAAGAAGCAGACAAGCTTTGCTCATGAAACGGACCTTTCATTTTCAAAATGAATGCAAAAAGAGAATGCGCGTAAGTATAACCCATGCAGAAAGGGATTACAAGCCCGGCTCGGAAAACCAGTCGTCCGCAAGCTGCTGATAATCCGAAAAATCAACCTTGCAGTCTTCATTGAGGTCTTTTACGGGGAATTCCGGGCAGAAGTAATTGCTCTCGCTACTGACCGGGTTGCCGGCGTACAAATCCTGGATTTGACTTTGGCTCATTGCATAATTGTAGATGCGTACATCGTCAATCTTCCCGTCAAATATTCCCCAGGGACCGTCGCCAATCGTCAGCCGATAGCCTTGATCCGACCTCTCATTGATATTCCGCTCGGTCGAACCGCCATCCTCGATGCTGTCGATATAAAATTTCAGGGTATCCTCACCTGTCGGGAAGGTATCAAACTCAATGGTCATCGCAACATGATGCCACTGGCCGTCGTTGACTTTGCCTGTCGATTCACCGCCATACCCGGAATAATTACCCCGCAGGGTCAGCCGGCCGTAGTCGATTCCGAACGTTTTTGCCCCCTGATCATTGGCAAAACCCACCGGCGACTTGGCAATGATCGGTGTAATGCCAGCGTTCTTTGAGGTCTGAATCCAGGCGGACCAAGTGAGTCCCTGGCCGTTGAAATCATAAAGGCCTGAAGTGGAATCCGGAATTACGACATAATCATTGACGCCGTCAAAATCGAGGGCCCATGTGCCGTCATGGCCGGGAACCCAGGCATCCATGGGATTCATATTGACCAGCTGCCCATGGTTTTGGTATTCACTGGAATCTTCCGCATCCGAGCCGCCCCCTTCATCAAACGTCCACGAGCCGGTCAGGCCGAACCACTGCCTTTGATTTTCAAGCCAGTTGGCAAATAAATCCGCCGCATAATCGAGGAAATAATCCCAGTTGGTCCGTTCATAATCCAGTACCACGCAGGCAAGATGCTGGAACTGCGGCACGGTAATATACACACCATTTCCTGAAGGGATTACCGCAAGTGCTTTTTCCTTTACCGCGTCAAAAGCCGCGGTCGGAACCGGCCCCTTGACAAAAAGCTGGGCGCCTGTCACAGGCGGCGGCAGGATACCCGGATCAGAAGTTTCATAATTGCCGTCGAGCCGGTGTGCCTGAAGCATCCCGATCCATGTGGCATCATTTTTTATACAGACGACCACACGACTGGGATCATCAGGCCGCATAACGGCCACGGCATGGGCTGCATCCGGGCCGCCGGTCATGGAAACCGGGGGATCGCCTGCCTGGGTGAGGATGCTGTTTAACAATTCCGCCCGAATCTGGGACTGCTGGCCCTGGGTATACCACCGCGGGTCATCGGCAAGATAGATCACCGTTCCGCCCGCCTGTTCAAAGGCGTCTACATTGGCCTGCTCCTGAACAGTAAGGATTCCGGGAATGGGCAGAATCAGCAACTCGTATCCGGTGAGTTCATTATTCTCGAGCTGCTGATCGGTTACGACGCCAATCGGGGCCCGCAGGCGGTTCAGCGTCCGGAAACTCTGCCAGCAGGGAACCAGCAATTTCTGGTACATTTGTTCAAGATTGGTAAGATAGAGATTCCGTGCCCGCTCACTGAAGTGGATCGCCGCCCAGCGGACCGGCCGGGTGCGGGCCAGGTAGGGGCTCACCTTTTCGCCCAGTTCAAGGGCGTTTTCAAACATCGGATCGGGCAGTTTGCCCTCGGAAACATCGAGATTGGCAATCAGGCCGTATGTCAGGCACGCACCGGAGACACTGAGGGTCTCCTCTTCGGAACGCAGGTCCGGAATCCAGATGTGCGGGGGCCTTCCCTGGGCCGCGTCACGCAAATAGCTCATGCCGAATCCCTGCTGTACATCCCACAGCGGCAGCGGGATCGTGGTCGTATAGTTTTTGAAAAATACATTCGTGCCCCACTTGTTGATCGTACTGGGGTATTCATCCTTGGGAGAGGGAGCGATACGAACCAGGTTGCTCCGCATGCGCGGATCGTTTAGCCAGGTTACGCGAGGGGTGCTGATGAGCATCGGCAGCCCGGGCTTGATTGCGTATGCCTGCTGAATATAATGTTCAAATCCCGCCTCGATGGTCTCATTTTTAAACTGCAAATAGCGGTTGTAGATCGGGTCGCTGTAGCTGATTGCCGCCGGCGGCTGGAGGCCGGTTTCCGCGGTAAATTTCGCCTGGCAATAGCTGCACCAGCAGCCTTCGTCGGGCATGTGCTGTTCATCGAAGTAAAAACCATCGGCCCCGCGATTGAGCAGTTCGAGCATGCGGATTGTAAAATAATCCAGGTACGGGGAATTCAAGCAATGGTAGAGCCCGCGCCGGGCTTCGGCGGGCTGGCCGTTTTCATCTTTGCATACCCAGTCCGGGTTCTGAGCGGCCATGTACGCATCTTCCATGTGCCGATGATACAAGATAATATCCATATCATAGGAATGGGCCCGGTCGATCATCTGCTGGGCGAGGTCCGCACCTGCGGTAACCGGTTCGACATAGCCTACACTGCTGGGCCACCAGGCACCCTCGTCACCGGTTTTGCAGTGCCGGGTGTAAACTTTGACACCCATGTCGTCAAAATAACTTTCCGCCATATTAAATACATCTTTAGGGTCCTGCCAGTTCTCATAATTCCACAAACGCGTATGAAGCTGCACCCTGTGGCTGACAAAATTTTCGTCCAACACCAACCATGACGGCGATTCATCCACCGACACGAGCGGTGAGCCCTGGGCACAAAGAAACGGGGTGCATAAAAGAATACACCCCATCAGCAGCGATATCATACGCGGAATCATACTATATGACCCTTTTTATCGTTATATCAACACTGTAAATACGTGTTACGCAAAGGTAAGTTCTTCATTTACCATTTGCAGCGGCACTTTAATACCATCGGCATTTATCTTGCAAAGCTTGTCAAATACTTTGATTTCAATGGCAGGCCCGGAAAGAATAGCAAACGATGCATTTTCCTGGTCGACCTTGACTTCCATCAACGCGCCGGCGTGTTTGAGCTTAAAGGCAAACGATTTCCACTTTTTCGGAATGCTCGGTTTGAAAAGCAGGGTGTCGCCGTCGGTTCGTAAGCCGCCGAAACCGTAGACCATGTTCAACCATGCCCCGGACATCGAGGTGACATGCAGGCCCTGGCTGGTATTCTTGTTGCGGTTGTCCAGATCAAGCCGGGACATGTACTGGAAGAACGAATACGCCTCGTCATGCTTGCCCAGTTCCGCGGCCAGGATCGAGTGAATACCCGGCGAAAGCGAAGACTCATGGATGCAGCGTGCCTCATAGTACTCGTAGTTGTTTTTCTTGGCCTTAAGCGAGTGCTCGTGGCTGTAGAATAACGTCAGCAAAAGGGCATCGGGCTGCTTGATCATGTTGTAGCGGAAAATCTTGAGATATTCCCAGTTCTTGTAGATCGGAATCTGAGACTCGGGAACATTTTTCACATCCACTTCCGGCAGATCGAAATAGCCGTCGTGCTGTTCATAGAGTTCGAGCTCATGATTCATGGGAATCCGCATCTTATCGGATTTATGCTTCCAGTCTTCGAATTCCGAAGTTTCAAGTTTCAGTTTTGCCACCAGTTTCTGATAATCCCGCGTCGCGTCTTTTTGCATTTGTTCGAGTACTGCCAGTGTAAAAGTAAACGTCTTGCGTGTCATGTAGTTGGTATAGGCATTGTTGTTGATATTCATGTGATACTCATCGGGCCCCATTACGCCCCAGAGGCCGAAATCGCCGTTTTGCGGGCTGAATTCCCCTCGATCCGCAAAGAAGCGGCAGATCTCGACGAGAACCTCCGCACCCTTGGTATACAGGAAGTCGGTATCTCCGCAGAGTTTGTTATACAGCCAGATTCCGTAGGAAACGGCGACGTTAACATGAATCTCAAAATCACCGTGCTGCCAGGTCGCGCAGCTTTCCAGGCCGTCGAGTGTACACATCGGGTAACGGGCACCCACCAGGTCAAGTTGTGCGGCACGCTCCTTGGCCTGCTGAAGGTGGTTATAGCGATATTCCAAGAGGGTCCGAGCGGCCGGAGGATTGGTAAATAGGTAGAACGGCAGGGTATAACTTTCGGTATCCCAGAAGATCTGGCCGTGATAGACCTCGCCGGTTAATCCCTTGCACGGTACATTGGTTCGCGGGTCTTTGCCCTGGTAGATCTGCTGAAGATTGAAGATGGAGAAGCGAATGCCCTGTAGGTATTCATCATCACCGTCGATCTCGATATCGATCTCTTTCCAGGCCTGGTTCCAGTAGCTGCATTGCTGATCGAAAGCCTGTTCAAATGTCACGGATTCATTCGCCTCGCTACGCTGGATACCTTTTTTCCACACCGTGTCCATATTGGAAGTTTTTTCCCAGTAGTTGGTCACGACGCGGGAGATCGAGCTGTTCTTTCCTTCCTTGAGATCAAGGATGCAGTCAAAGCCGGCAAATTTTTCATTTTTCACCGTCTCCTTGTCTTTGAGGCAATCCGAGTCCAGACGCAGGCTGGAAAACAGCGAATGGCCGCTGTGGGTTGTTTGCCCAAGGACAGAAGCAATATTCTCATGGAAATTCATCTTGGGGCAATTCCAGAAGTTTTTACCCTTCTTGACAGAGACCCCGGTATCTTGTGTCTGGTCCCAACCGTCCGCAATCTCGTGAATAATCGAGAAATCCAGGCCCATCCGAACCGAGATGCTGCCGGAAAAGTTCATCGGCTCAAATGAGATCCGCTGGAAACCGAGATGATTGTCTGTCATGCTCAAAAAGCGGATAAATTTAACCTTAAGCTTCTTGCCGGAACGTGTATGCCAGATGAATTCACGGGTGAGATTGCCGTTTTGCATGTCCAGCTTGCGGACAAAATTGGTCACCTCGCACGTTGCCAGGTCGAGCGTTTCATCATCAAGCGTGATACGTGTATAGAGCCAGTCCACGGCATTGACGACAAAACAGACACGGGACACAATCCCCTTAAACACCTGCGGGTGCTGGGCCTGCATCTCTTCATATAAATGATTGAAGTAGCTGCCCTGGAGCCGGTCACCGCTGTAGCCTTCTTCAAAATAGCCGCGAACGCCCATCATTTCATTGGCCAGTGAGAATATCGATTCTGAAACCCGGCCCCGTGACGGATCAAAGCCTTCTTCCACGATGCTCCACGGATCAATCTCCAGGTAGCGGTCACTGGTCAGCAGTCTCTTGTTGATTGTATTCATTTCTGATTACCCTTCTAACTATGACACTCTTGTAAACGTTTTAATGCATCCTCGAGGGTTCCGCGAAACGGCCCCTTCTTTTCCATTTTCAGCGACACCAGCGCCGCTGCGAATTTTAATGATTCCGAAATATCGTGGCTGATCCTGCGAACCAGGTATGCCGCGTAGGTCGTATCGCCCCGGCCGGTACGCCCGACAATGCTCTTGTTGCTGAATTTTTCGTAATACGTCTTATCAGCGGTTTTAAGCAGTACCCCGTCGCTGTGGGTCACAATCACTTCCTGCGGGCCCCAGGTCAGGATCTCCGCCGCCGCTTTTTCGATGTCATCATGCCCAGTCAGCAGCTTGCCTTCTACGATATCGAGCTTGACCCGTGTCAGCAGCGAACAGATTTCCCGCTTGTTTTCCACATCCCGAAAATGAATCTCCCGGCTTTCCAGGTCCACCTGCCGAATAAAACTCTGCATATCCGACGACAGGCAGTACCCTTTCTCATTCAATCCCCGGATCAGTTCCATCGGGAACTCCTGATCGGTAATCCCGGCAAGGTGTACAAATTTTGACTCAAACTCCGGCAGCTCATCCATCCGGATATACCCGGCATTTTTCTTCTGGTACATGATCCGTTCATCGACATTCGCCGAGGGGTGCTCAACCCGCATATAGGTTGTTTCGTCCGCAGGGATCATCGTGACATCCATCCCGGCCTGCTTCATCGGATCGAGAATGTGCTCATCCTCGGATGACATTTTCGTAATCACGGCGATATGCTCCGAGACCCGCGCCGCCGCCATCGCCCCGCACAGAACCGCGCTGCCGGGCGCAACGTGCGTCTCACCCTCAAACGGCACGATCTCGTCATAACACATGTGACCAATAAATGTAATATCAAACATAATCGTTCTTTATTTCCTCAAACCCGCCTGGGAAACATCCACCGGCTTAATGCCCAGCTTCAGTGCCGCGGAATCTACAACAAATCGAAAATCTTCATTCTTCAGGTCCACAAAACCCGGATTGGCAACCACACTGTTCTTCTCCACGCCCTGATCCTGATACTTTTTCAGCATCTCTGTGCCCTTGTCATCATAAGAGGCCAGGAAGTACAGATTCTGATCCGTATCCGCAATGTTCTTAATAAACTCAGGGTGCCAGGTATTGCGTCCCTCGCAGTACACCGCTGCGATATCTCCCGTCTGGTAATACACATTATTCCGTATCGTCGAATTCTCGCTGGGCCCGCGGCGCAGAAGCACAAAGCCATACGGCTCAAACTGCTTGTCGTCGTAGGTGTACTCCCCGATCATATCCACCATGATGTTGTTCGTTATCGCGTTGTTGTGCTTAAGGGTGATCCCGCCGGAAACGGCCTTGTAGATCACGTTTTCGGTAATGACCACATCTTCCTGGAAATCATCGATACGAATCGCCGACTGGCAGCCATCGCCAAGGATATGATGCACATAATTGCCGCGGATCAGGTTGCCCTCTCCCGCGCCGGAGATATAAATGCCGTTGCCGTCAGAGAGCTTTTCCATCACGCGGAACACCTCGTTATTCTCGACCCGGTTAAACCGGGCATGCAAATAGGGCAGCGACTGCTGGTACGTCTCCGGCCGATTGTCCCTGTCCAGCAAAATCGTCTGTACAATCTCGCGAATCGGGTCTTTAATCCCGAAAAAGACAGGCCGAACCCCGCTGACCACGATGCCCGTATACGGCATATGGTCCACCTGGTTGTGCGAAATAACATTATGCCCGCTCTGCCAGACCATAATCGCAGGCGTATGCCACCAAAGCTGCGAACAGTAAGAGAACCGGCTGTTATCGATCCGGTTATGATGATTCACATCGATTGTCCCCGGTCCGTACCCGCACAGCAGGACTCCCCCGCCGCCGAGCATCTCAAATGTGCACGACTCAACTGCGTTAAACTGCGAGTGATGATCGAAACGAACACCCGCCGAGCCGGAATCCTCAAAGGTGCATTGAGCGACCTGACAATGTTCAGTATTGTCAAACCGCAGCATCGCCGTTGATTTATCAAACCATTCCCAGTCGTGCTGAATTGTCACATCATCCAGATCAAAACTGACCCGATCGGTATTGGTAAAGGTTATCCCCATAAAGTGAATGTACCCTACCGGTTTACTCTTCGTACCCTCGACGCGAATCAGCTCGGTCAGTACCGGGGCTTGAACGTTACCGGGTTTGCCGCTTTTGGGCCAGAAGTACAGCTTGCCCGCGCTCGAATCAAGGTACCATTCGCCCGGCTCGTCCAGTGCGGAAGGCACATTTTCCACCCACATCGCCGTATGGTCCCGGTTGATCCCAATTGGTCCAAGCTTGGGGCCGATCTTGTACGTTGCGGGAACCGTCGTATAAGCGATCCGGCGGCTCTCGTCGAGACGCTTGATTCCGAGATAATTGATGCAAAAACCCCAGGACGGCACACCGAAAATCTCGACATCCTCCAGGTCCGTCTCCTTATTAAAAAGACCTTCCGGATAGATAAAGGCCCCCTTGGCCTTGTCGCCGACAAACTGGGTTTCCACGTTTTCGTCATCGGTAATTTCGGGAATAAAACCGTCATCCCGGGCACGCGGCTGGAGCAGGCCGTTTTCATACAGGGTCTTGAAATGCCACTTTTTTCCGTCAAGCTTTGGAACATTCGCCACATAACAATGCGAAGCGGCCTCGCGGCTCATGCCCTTGATCGGGAACTTCATTTTCTCAAAATCCAGGATCGGTTTGCTGCCGGTCAGAACCGGCTTTTCGCCAGGATAGGCCACATACCAGACTGGTTGATTTTTACTGCCGCTGTCGGGGGCTGAAAAAACAAGTGTTTCTTCCATGCAGTATCTCCCCCCTCGAAGGACCACCTTGACGGGACCCGCACCTTTTTGCAAAAGAACTTCCCGGACCGCATTTTTTGCCTTGGCGAGCGTGGCAAACGGGCCGTCCGTGCGATCCATGTTCACCTCGGCAAGCCGGCCGGACCAGGCATCACAGCCTTTGACGGACACATAAAACACGGTCGACTTTGTCTCGTTTGCCAGGCATGTACCAGCCCAAATCATTGACAAAATTGTCAAAAAGACAAAACCTTTCATTTTGTTTTGATAAAATCTCTGCATAAAAACCAATCCTTTGAATCATGAAAGTTTCGTTTTTGCGAAGAAAAACCGCGCACCTGAATGGATAATAGCTGAAAACAGTTTTTTCTTCAAAACTTTTCCTGCCCGACCGGGGACTCCCCACACACCACTAACGCTGAAAGTTAGTGATGCTTTTCGATTTATACAGCAGTAAATCCAGTTATAACTCTATTTTATTCCTTGGAGGTGCCTTCCCAGTAGAAAGTCGGTCCCCAGTATCCGCCGCCCAAACTGTGCGAAGCAAAGGACCAGGAAGCATCCGAACCGTACCGCATGGGATCATCATTTTCAATGGGCTCGGTATAAAAATTGGAACCCCTGAGCTCTGTATGACCATCCCCAAAGACAAGTGTCTGAGCAGTGGGAACATTCCCTTTGCCCTTGTGATTAATATACACGCCGGATTCATTCTCGATATGCTTTTCCCAGGGCGTTCCCGGAGGTACATACATCACGACATCTGCCGCGAGGATCGAACTGCCGGGTGTTTTGATCTTTTTGTTGTAAGGAGGAATCTTCTTACCGCCCTTGGTGTACCAGTTATGACCGCCATTATCGAGATACTCGATTCCGCCAAAATACTGATACGTTGTCTGCACCCAACGCCGCCAATCGCCGCCCCAATAGGTATAAGAGTCCCCGCGGTAGGTACTGGGAATAAAGTGAACTTCTTTACTATTATCGCCATGGAAAGGCTTCCAGTCCAGTTGCCAATTCTGTGCAGGACAGATCAAAAGTTCATCTGTCAAACCATACTGCTTCCAGGTAAGATAGGGTACACCGTACTGCTTCCATTCCCCGCTGGTGTAATCATCAATGGGCGGATCAAGCGCCCCTCTCGTCGTCTCGGAAGAAACATCGTTAAGATAAAGCGGCATGCGAAGATTCGGCCCGCTACCGTGCCCGAAACAGGTCGGTATATCACCATTGTTATCCGACGCAAACGCGAAAGCACTCATCCCCCAATCCCTCAGGTGTGCTCCGCAAACCACGTTGCGTGCCATGGACTTGACCTTGCTCAGTGAGGGCATCAAAATCGACATTAACAATGCGATAATTGAAATGACGACCAGCAATTCAATGAGGGTAAAGCCTTTTTTCCTCATTATGTATCCTTTCTTCCTTCTTCCCTGTACAGTAAACACGATTTTTTAAAATATCCGGGCGTCCGGCGTTTTTTCCGAACGCCCGGTCTGTCATCAATTACAAACCATTACGGCCATACAGGATTCGTATCCATCCAGTACGGACCAATCACGGAGAGATCCATGTAGTCTACAAATCCATCGCCGTTGGTATCACCCTGGAGAGGCTCTTCAACCGCGATCCGGAGGTAATCAATATACCCGATACCACCGTTGTCAAAGACTGTAAACTGCTGATCCGGTACGGGACCGCCTGCAGGATCAGTAACGACTACTGTGCCGCCGTCGTTAAGAACACCATCCGTCGCCGTCCACTGGTACGACTGGGTCTTGGCGTCATACTCAAGATGTACTTCAATCAGGGTATCCGCAGCAAACTCAATCGAGCTTTCCACTGCACCCGCCCAGTTGCCCTTGGCAATCTCGACGACCTGTGCAGTACCAAACTCGTTTTCACGAACGGTAATGTTCATATTGACACGAACTGCAGCACCGCCGGGGTTTCCATCCAGCCACAGCGTGACACCGTCAGAATCCTCACCTTCGGCGGTAAAGTCTACGGTAATGTCACCGTTGTAATCGAGGATGTCAACCGGATCGAGCGTGGTCGCTCCGGTGATGTGCATCTGACCGGGACGGTCCACCATGTTGTAACCGGCCTTGCTGTCACGAACTTCCAGGCCGTTGCCGACCGGGTCAACACTCATATTGAATTCCCAGACAAACTCGTCCGGATTCAATTCATCCGAGGTCCAGTTCTGTGCAACAATACCCAGGTCTGTGATATCCAACTGGCAGTCGCCGTTGAGGTCGCCCATCTTCGCGGAGACACAACGCGGGATGTAGAGGCGGATATCATCGAAGTAAACTGTATTGGCATCATCAACCGCAATTGTAATCGTGTCAATGCTTGCCAGGTTCACGGCATCAAACTCGGCCAGGTCGATATTCCAGCCCATCCACGGATTGGACTGGGCCTGAATGATATCATCCGCCCGGCCGTCATAGTAAACCGTCTGGGTGGAAGAACCGTCATCAAGCGTGACCGCCATGTCATTGGCGCTGGCCGCATTATCGACAACACCGTGGAAGAGAATCTGAAGTGCCGCGATGTTGTCCGTCGTCCAGTCCGTAACCGGAACATTAAATGTTGCAGAGCCAAAGCCCGGCAGGCTCATGGACTGGTCATCCACTGCAAGCTCAAGCGCCAGGTTGGGATCACTGCCCCATGCCGCCTGGAGAGCGGTAACATCGGCATACGACTCAAAGTCATCAATGCCCTTCCAGCTTCCGCCGATAAAGCTCCAGGTAATCCCCTGGATCAGGATGCTTCCGCCGCCGTCGACTTCGTCAATACGCCAGAAGTACTGCTGACCGGGAACCAATGCACCCGGATCAAACGTTGTGCCGCTTTGACGGAGCTGGTAAATCCCAGCCGAAGCCGTTGTCGCAGTATTGACGGAATCAAAGTCCGTACCAAAGTAAACATCATGCTCAGCGGCACCCTGACCGGCCTGCCAGCCGAGAATCGTACCCATCTCAATATCCTGGGCACCATCGGTAGGCACTGGGCTGTTTGCCATCAGGGGATCGAGTGCGTACAAGCGTGTCTTATTCGCAACCGAATCATACGAATACTGAGGTGTCGAAGCACCATTGTAACCAATGATATCGCCTTCGTCGATCATTTCCTGCAGGGCGACAGAGAAATTGCCGTCAATATAAACCTCTCCGCCCTCAATATTGAGGATGCCCTCACCGGGGATTTCCGTCCATGCCGCGATGCTGACCGCCAGGTAACCGGCATTGATCACACCGCTGTAGAGGTCAACACGACCTACAGCACTGTCACGGCCAATCTGCAATTGGTCACAGTTCCATTCACCGCCGTTCATCGTAACCTGGTAATCTGTGCGGTTGGTATTCTGATCATACGCACCAATGATCGCCGGACCTGAATTGATCAGGGCTCCTTCATTTAGAACCATCGTACCATAACCGCCAATAAAGCCAAGATACATGGTACCACTGACATTTAATTCGCCACCGCTGAGATTGATAATTCCCTCACCGGTTTGTACACGGAAGTCCGGGCAGGAGATTTTTCCGCCGGTCATGTTAAGCGTTCCGGTCCGGCCGGCTGTATTGACCACACCCAAACGGAAAAGACCTGTTGCCCCGCCGCCGAGACCGGTAATCTCGCCGCCGTTCATATTCAGCGTACCCCAGCCGTTCCAGCCGAGGCCAACGTTGTTGACCGTGACTACGCCGTCATTGACCGTCATGATACCGGTACCGCCGGCATAACCAATGGCCAGTGCCTGTCCGGCCGTGTTATCCGTTGTAAGAGTCCCACCATTGACTTCGAGCGTGTGAGTTCCACCGCCATGCCACGGTACACCTACGCGAACGATACCCGCTTGAGCATCTACGCCGCTTCCAATGGTCGTGGTCTTGTCCGGCGCATCGGCAAAACGAACTTCATCACCAAAAATAGGGAGACGAACATCGTTGCCCTGAGTATTGAAACGCCAGTTTGCAATATCATTCCAGCTTGTTCCGTCACCACCGCCATCAAAAATAGCGATATCCGGAACCGCATCAATCAGTTCCAGCAGGAAACCATTGGCGACGTCATTGACATCCACCATTTTCTGCCCGCCAAAACCTGTAATGAATCCGCTGCTGATGTAATTTTCAATCCTTGGAATAATCGCATCATCCAGGATGCGAACCGTACCATTGGTAATATCCATGCTGCCGACACCCGGATCACCCGCAGGTTCCCAGAAATCCACACCCATATACAGGTTCTGGATCGTTAGCTCACCGCCATCGACCTGGACGTGGCCGGTGCCGCCGTCACGGCCGATATGCATCTGGTCGGACACATTCCACTGACCGCCATTAATCGTCAGGGTACCTTCCGTACCGCCCGCGGATACCAGCGGATCACCTGTCCAGTCATAAAAACCAACAAAGGTGAAATTCGTATTCGCCACACCGCCATTGAACACAAAGTCAGAATCCGCCGAACCACTGAAACCAACATACGCTGTGCCAATATCGATCTGGCCGTCATTCATCGTAACCAGCGACGAAGGTGTGTTCTGCTGACGGAGACTCGTCGCCAGTATCGAACCGCCGTTGATCGTCAGTTCGCCGGCATTCTCAAAACCGACAAACAAATTGTTCGAACCGCCGGCATCATTGAACACGCCGCCTTCAAGAGACAAACTGCCCGCTCCTCCGGTGTCTCCAACATAAAGGGCGTCCCACAGTCCGCCGGAATCCACCAGGACATCCGACATACTGCGTATGCGGACATCGTCCGTACCTGCCGGGACCACATTCCCATCCCAGTTCAGGTTACTGCCCCATAAATCATCCCCCGCTTCCCCGTCCCAGATCACCACGCCGAACGCCGACGCAGCCATCAGAACAGACATCAAAATAACAATGCTTTTTCGCAACGACAATTTGTTCATAACAAATCCTCCGAAAGATTAAATTGTATTAGTCTCGCCATTTTCATCCATTGATTAAATTATACTGTTTAATCGGCTATATAACACGCCATTTCCCGTATACTTTCCGCCAAATAACGTCGTTTTTTACTTTTTATCCAATCAGACAATGCGAAGTTGCCGACAACCCCGTAACCGTTAACATACACAACTGCATTTTAAGGCCGAAAACCGCCCTTATGACGGATTATGGCGATATTTTGACGCAAAAAGGCTGTTTTTAAAAATGCCGAAAGGGTATAATAATATAGTAAAATTAGGATGATGAATTTCTTGGCACATATTTGACAGGGGAAACGATGCAGAAAAGCACCGGCACACTATTCTTGACCACTTTAGCCATCTTTACGTTTATTCTTCCGGCATTCGCAGCCGTGCGAAACTTTGACAACCAACTTGGCAATTCGCTCTGGTGCCAGTCGGACAACTGGGTGGACAACCTGATGCCAAACGTTGGCGACGACGCAATCATCACCGGTATCAGCAGTGATATCATTATCGACGGCTGTACGGCACAAGCACGAACCGTGCAAATCGGAGTCAACTCATCCCCTGCAAAAGGCGTAAATCTGGACAGCGGAAGTCTTACAATTGCAGGCGACGCCAGCAAAGCCCTCGATATCGGCTACAATGGTGATCCGGGACAATTTACCATCAACGACGGCACACTTACCACAACAAGTATCACCATTTCCCGCAATGGAGATGGGGCTTTCACCCAAAACGGCGGAACCGTTACCGGCCTTGCGGGCGGAGCCCAGGGACTGACCTGGGTCGGGTACAACGGCCGCAATGGAACATTTACAATCAACAACGGCACCTTTAATGCCCCTGATTTCCGCGTGCAGGGCGCACCGGGTACCATCAATATCAACGGGGGAACGCTGAATGTGACGCAGTTTTACCTCGGCTTTCTCGGCGGCAATGCCCAGATCGAAATGACCGACGGCACTATCAACACAACTAACTTATTGATAGGCACTTATGTAAATGGTGTCGGCCCGACCGAAGGCACGTTCCACATGACCGGCGGCGAAGTAAATGTGAACAATGTCATGCACATCGGCCGGGATGAGGCCGCCGGGCACTTCCAGCTTGATGGCGGAACCTTATATTGTGCGAATATGGGAATTTCTGTTGCCGCATGGACACCGAATCCAGGATTTGGAACCATGGACATCACGGCGGGGCAGCTCATCCTCGACGGCGATAAGACGGTATTGATTGGAAACCTGATTGCGGACGGGTATCTCACCGCGTATGACGGAAACGGGACCATTGAGATCGACTATGACGGCCTCAATCCCGGCCAAACCACCGTCTGGGCGGAAATTTCCGGACCTCAGTACACCTTTTATGTCAGCCCCAACGGTAACGACAACTGGCCGGGCACGGAGAAATTCCCGTTTCAGACGATCGAGTTCGCAAAACAACACATTCGTCCGATTATTGCCACAGGGCTGCCCCAGAACCTGACCGTCTACCTCAAAGGCGGCACCTATGCCCTGACAGAGCCGATCTTTTTCGAGCCCGAAGACGGCAGCACCAACAGCTATCGGGTGATTTACAAGGCGTACCCGGGTGAAAAACCCGTTATCTCCGGCGGCGTGCCGGTCACAGGCTGGCAAAATGTACAGGGCGACCTCTGGACGGTAACCATGCCGGAAGTGGCGGCGGGCAACTGGTGGTTCCGGCAGTTCTGGCGAAATGGAGAAAGATGCCAAAGATCGCGAACCCCCAACCCGGACCAGCCCATGCTTGACATTGTCAATCTCTCCGGGGATCTTTTGACCATTACCGTGGACCAGGCCATTAACGCCCCCAATCCCGTTGCGAATGATACGGAATTCGTCATGTATCACTTCTGGGCCTCGGCAAGGGCAAAAATCGCCTCGATCAATGTCGGCGATATTACCACGCAATACCTTTGCGGAACCGCGAATTTTACCTTCGGCATACCCGATACCCGCAAACCCGCTTACCTCGAAAGCCATCCCAATTTCATCGATCAGCCCACCGAATGGCACCTGGACCGAAACACCGGCGTGCTGACCTACATGGGATACCCTGGTGAAAACCCCAACAACCACACCTTTATTGCCCCGGTCAGCGAAAAGCTGCTCATTATCTCCGGCGATGAAAACCAGCAGATCGAAAACATTACATTCGAGGGAATCTGCTTTCAGTATACCCAATGGAACCTGCCCCCCTACGGTTACAGCGGAGGTCAGGCCGGCTGGTTCAAACCGGACAAAAATGAACTCTCGCGAATTGTCCCCCTTGCAGTGGAAATATCGTATTCGAACGACTGCCGTATGGACCACTGCTATTTTGCCAACCTGGCCCAGACGGCGGTAGGCATCGGCATCAGGACCGACCACAATGTTATCATTACCTGTGAATTCACGGACATCGGCGGCACGGCTGTGATGTGCGGCTGGACTGCGGACCGTGACACCATGTACGCCTATCAATGGTATGATGGAGACATCCCCATCGACAATGTCGTTATCAATAATTACATTCATGACGCTGCCGCGGAATGGTTCGGTTGCGTTGGAATTTTTGAATCCTTCTGCAGGCAATCAAAAATTCAAAATAATATCATACACGACCTGCCCTACACCGGTATTTCAACCGGCTACCGCTGGGGACCCGATCCCTATCAGCAGCAGGCAGTGCGGATCGAAAACAACCATATTTATGATGTGATGAAAAAGCTCGATGACGGCGGCGGGATTTATACCCTCGGCGACCACCAGCAGGGAGAGATCACCGGCAACCTGATCCATGATGTGTACGTCGGCTGGCGTGAAGGCTTTGAACACCAGAACCAGGGAATTTACTGCGATGCCCTGAGTCGAAATATCTTCTTTGAAAATAACATCACTTACAACATCGACGGCTTTGACATCCTCATGAAAGACGAGGATGGAAACCAGTATGATTACGATATCCTTGGCGTGATGACCTGGGGGCCAAATTACTTTGATGTACCTCCCACGGATCCCGGATATCCAGCGGCCCTGGCGGCCCAGGCCGGCACCGTAGAACTGACACCGGAACTGGAGCTTTCACTTCTTGACAATTGTACACTCAAGCTAACCGGTAAGGTCGCGCCGTGGGCTCAGCTTGAGACACTCAAGATCATGCCCGATGACGTGGACATTGTACCCTATGTACAACAGCACGAAAACGGCCAGATAACGGCCCAAATCCCGCGGAGCCTCGTATCCAGCCTCGATCCGATCGCACAGGCGGTTATCACCGACCCTGACGGCCACAGTTCACCGCAGGGGCAGGACACTCTCGAAATCATCCTCGGAGACCTCAACGGCAATTCTCAAATCAACAGCGAAGACCTGCTCAGACTGGGCCAAAACTGGCTTGTAACTCCCGGTTTGGCATCGATCTATGATCTCAATTGTGACCGTATCGTTGATTTCCAGGACTTTATGCTGCTGGCACTTTTCTGGCAGACCCAATAAGGACATTCAAAGTCCCCTTCGAGTATTACGCTGCCCTGCCCAGCCAATGGATTGACTTTTCCCCGGGCACTCGTTATGATAGTACCCGGACCGGCTCGAAATAGTCAATCGTTATGCGGCAGTGTGTAAATGCCAGAAACAAGAACACAATCAAGAGATCGAATCAGGTACATAACCGATATCTTCAAAGAGAATCGGCTGTTCATTCGCAAGGTCATTTCCAGCAAGGTGTCAGATTCTGACACTGCCGAAGAATTATTTCAGGAACTTTTCGTAAAATTGATCCTGAGAAAACTGCCGGATTCTATTGAGGATATGCAATCTTTCCTGTATGTCGCGATTACACGCCTGGCGATTGACCGTCGGGAAAAAGAAAATAAATACAAAGAAATGCTGGACAAATACCGATCAGAAATGTATGATTTCGAAAGAGTGGAAACCGAGGAATTATTCGTCCGGGAAGAACAGATGAGGCAGGTATATCATATTATTGACGGAAAGCTGGGTCCAAGAGAAGCCGACGCGGTTCGTCTTCGATACGAGGGGCAAATGAACATCCCCGAAGTTGCCACTTCACTTGGCATCAAAAAACGATCCGCCAGCCGATATATCTCCGTTGCCTTATCAAAGATCAGCAAGATAATGAACAACTTTTAATGTATGGTACGATATAACAATACATCCTGTTTGAAATTCGAAGTGTATTACTTCGATTATCTCAGGGACAAAGAGCGTGTTCCATTTGCCGTCCGGGAGCACATGGACAACTGCGCAAACTGCCGGGGGGAGATCGAAAAACTTAAAAACGCTCTCCAATCCCAGTCCGAAACGGATGCCGCCAAGGACGACATCACCGCGTATATGCTTGGTGTCCACATGTCCTTTGCTGACAAACCCCTGGATTGCAAAAGCATCCGCCCTTTCCTTGCCACCCTGGCGGATTTGTATCTGGACGTTGAGGCACTGACCCCGATAACCGCCCATATCAGGAACTGCCCGCAGTGCAGAGAACAGCTTGAAGATATCCGCCGACTGGGTCTTAGTTCCAAACAGCTTCAAAAACTTTCTATCTTGAGTTCAGTCCCGGATGAAAAGCGAAAACCTGACCGGGAGAAATTGCTCTCGCTGGCGGAAAGCATCGCAAAAATCGACCTTAAAAAACGAAATGATCCGCTAACAGAAGAGGTGTTCCGCAACCCGGACACATCGGACTATATTTATACCCGCCGGCAGCAATGGATCGAAGCATTAACGCACACACCCCCTGCCGAGCCGCTGCCCTGCGAATCTATTGAAATGACGACTCTCTTTGACCTTGCAGTTCCGGTCCCCAGTGAGGCAAACCCGAAACAGCCAATGCTAGCGTCTATCGCCCAGCATGTCCGCACCTGTCCCAAATGCCTCCGTGCTATACAGCAAATACACGAAAAAGTGACCGAATTGCTGTACCGGGATAATTCCGGCGTGATTACCGTCTTCGAGTCCCAAAATGCCGAAAGTGAAAATCCCCAGCCGGTCGTCCGGGTACTGACGCCGCAAAATTCCCTGGCGGCATCCACAAAAACATCCCGAGCCAAAAACCCGGCGGGCACCTCGCTGATCTCCCTGGCCGGCCGGAATAAATACAAATTTATATTTGCCGCCGCGGCTGCGGTCCTGATTGTTCTGTCGATCTTTCCCCTGTTTACCAACTCCCTGCAGGCAGTGAGCATCGAAGAAGTATCGAGCCGAATGAAAAAACTCGACACCTTCCGTACCATTCGGATCGACCCGCTGACCAATGAAGTTGTGTCCGAGAATTATTATTCGCGTTCTATGAAAATCTACGCGATCCGACGGACCGGCACGTACCTGCTGTACGATTTAAAAGAAAAGAAAGCGACACGATACATCAATGGAAGGCTTGAAACAATCCCCATACCGGATAACCAGTATAAGCAATTTTCCCAAATCTTAAAAACAGCCTTCACCTCGCTGCCCGTATCGGCCCAGTCTTCGGACACTCTCTGGCAGCAAACGGACCCGAACACCTTGAATGCTCAAACGGCACCCCAAGTGGAAGTATATGACCTGAGATGGACCACGCTTGACTCCGTCGGCGGCAAAATTCAGAACCTGCGAAGGTATTTCATCGACTCGGAAACGAAAGTTCCGCTGGAGATTCACAAGTTCAGGCAATGGGGGAATATGAAACGCTCTTTACCCGAAACGATTACCAAAATTGAGATACTCGACAGGGATCGTTTTACCCAACTACTGGATTCAAAGCTTAAGCAGCTTACGGAGTAAAGGCTGAATACAGCCAGCGGTCTGTTAAGGTATCCGCTCGATATCCCGCAACATGCCCATCCGGGAAGCCGAAGTTGACCACCTTACCAAAGTGACGGCCTTTGACTGCATCGGTCATACGATCCGGCCAGATGTAAACCCCCTCCTTGCTGTTGAGCGGATGGCCGGGAAGGTACGCGGCGGATTCCTCCTTGGCGGGACCAAGCTCAAGCCTCTCCTGCTCGATTACATGCATGTAATTTATCTTGGTATAGCCACAATCCATGATCAATACGGTATCCGACGGTCGGCGAATATCCGCCAGCGAAAGCGGTTTTCCTTGTAATTCATTTTCCCAGGAATATGCATTTTTAAATCTGCATATCCCGACATTGATCCCATAATTACAATCCAATATGCTTTCAGGAATCCCCGGAGGATTCAATTTTCTTTTAGAGGGGCATTTCAGGTAATCAGTTTTTCTCCAGGCATCGTATAGAAAATTAAACCACCACCAGCCCTGTCTTTCTTCGCAGGCATTACCAGCATAAAAACCTTTAAACTTCGGAAGAGGAGGCATATCAGGATGGTACGCATAAGGAAATTTTCCGTATATATCCTCATACATCAGCATATCCGAAGTGAGAACACGAAGATTAGAGGCACAATAGACGGTTCGGGCCCTTTTTTTACACGCGGCAATCAGGGGATGCACAACGCTGATCAGCAGCGCAATAATCGCGATCACCACCAAAAGCTCAATTAACGTAAAGGCCCTGTTCTTCATGCTAAAAAAATCCGACAGAAAATTCAAGGCCTGAAGGCTGTATACAGCCAGCGGTCCGTTAAAGTATCCGCTCGATATCCCGCAACATGCCCATCCGGGAAGCCGAAGTTGACCACTTTACCAAAGTGACGGCCTTTGACTGCATCGGTCATACGATCCGGCCAAATATAAATCCCCTCCTTGCTGTTAAGCGGATGGCCGGGAAGGTACGCGGCGGATTCCTCCTTGGCGGGACCAAGTTCCAGCCTTTCCTGTTCGATTACATGCATGTAATTTATCTTGGTATATCCGCAATCCATGATCAATACGGTATCCGACGGTCGGCGAATATCCGTCAGCGAAAGCGGTTTTCCTCGGAATTCATCAAACCAGATACGGGTGTTTTTAAACCTGCATATCCCGACATTGATCCCATAATTACAGTCTAATAAATATTCCGGATATCCCGGGGGATTCACCTTTCTTTTTGAAGGACACTTTAAGATCTCAATCTCCCGCCAGGGATCATACATTTGATTGATCCACCACCAGCCTGACCTGTCTTCCGTGCCCTTACCAGTGTATCCGCCCGAGGGTACCGGCTTCGGCATCATATAATGAGGTTGATATGCATACGGAAATGAACTGTACTTATTTTCATACATCAGCATATCTGCGGTGAGAGTTCGAAGATTGGAGGCACAATAGACGGTTCGGGCCCTTTTTTTACACGCGGCAATCAGGGGATGCA
>CAYVUI010000042.1:0-32898 GCA_964454745.1 uncultured Pirellulales bacterium
CTTTTTGACCTGCTTTTCATGCATAATCACCCGGTCCGCTACGGTAAATACGCTTGCCAGTTCATGGGTCACGATAACAAAGGTCATTTTCAGGCCCTGGGCGAGGTTAAGGATCAGGTTGTCCAGGTCCGCGGAAGTGACCGGGTCCAGGCCTGCCGAGGGCTCATCGAGGAAAAGAATCGCAGGGTCAAGCACCATCGCGCGGGCAATGGCAGCCCGTTTCTGCATCCCGCCGCTAAGCTCATTGGGCAAGTGGTTCTCATACCCTTTAAGCCCGACCAGGTCCAGCTTCATCGATGCGATCAGGTTCATCGTCTCCACAGGCAGATCGGTGTGTTCTTCGAGGGCAAGACGCATGTTTTCAATCAGCGTCAGCGAGCCGAAAAGGGCACCGTTCTGGAACATCACCCCGAAGGACTTCAAAATCTCAGATCGTTCTTTGTCATTTGCGGAAACCAGATCCCTGTCCTGGATCAGGATTTTACCTGCCATAGGATACTGTAAACCAATCATGTGCTTTAGCAGCGTACTTTTTCCACATCCCGAGCCGCCGAGGATGGCGAAAACCTCGCCGCGATAAATATCAAATGTAATGTCATCGATAATCACTTCATCCTCATACCCCGCGGTGAGATTCTCGACACGAATGATCACTTCCTGATCTTGGTCACGATCCTGGGAAATCCCGTCTACGGTCGCTTTTTGCGGCAAGCTTTGATTTTGCTCACTTCCTGATACCATACGTTATATCCCCAGGTGATAAAAAAGAACCTGAAATACACCCTCCGCCGCGATGATCAGCACAATGCTCGTCACCACCGCCTGCGTGGCCGCGTCACCTACAGCACTGGCCCCGGTTTTGGTTTCCATCCCGCGGAGGCATCCGACTGTTGAAATAATCATCCCGAAAACCATCGCCTTGAACAGTCCCCCGTAAATGTCCGAAAAATTCAGTGCCCCCCGCACACGCTCGGCATAGGTAACCACCGGGATCCCCATCGACAGCAGCACCACCCCGGCTCCGAAAAGACCCGCAATATTGGTAACAATCGCCAATAGCGGCGTCATCACCGTTGTTGCCAGCACCCGGGGAACCACGAGAAACCGCACCGGATCGATATTCATCGTATACAGGGCGTCGAGTTCCTCGTTGATCTTCATCGTCCCTATTTCCGCTGCAAAAGAACTGCCGCTGCGGCCCGAGAGGATCACAGCCGTAATAAACGGCCCGAGCACCCGCACGATCGAAATCGCCGCCATATTCGCGACATAAATCTCCGCACCAAACTGTTCGAGCGTAATCACGCCTGTATAAGCCAAAATCAGCCCGAAAAGAATGCCCACAAGCGTCATGATTCCCACCGCGTTGACCCCGGTACGCTCGGAGACGATAAACGTCTCCTTCCAGCGGGTTCCCCACGGCATCAGCAGGGCTCGGAGAACCTTGACAAACGTTTCGCCAAGGAATTCCACGACGGTATAGATATCGTTTCCGATGGTGACAGTCGCCTCGCCGACCTGGCGGGCAATGCTGATATTCTTACGCGGCTGGATTTTACGGTCCAGGAACTTCTCAGTATCAAACCGGCCGAGCATATCCCGGTATTTCTCGCTGAGCCCTGTAATCTGGTACTCAAATTCCTGCTCTTCGGATCGAACTTCAAGGTCGAAAAGCAGGCTCAGTCCCGCGGTATCGCAGTATTTCAGGTTCTCGGCATTGATGAGGATTTTCTCGGGACGGGCCTTTTTGATGGCTTTTTTCATCCGGTTCCAAAACCGGGCAGTGGAATGCACATCCAGCCGTTCGGGCAGCCGCACACGGATCGAGCCACCCCCGGTGATCTCAATCCCCGCCTGGCGGTCGTCTTTCTGCGGATGGTTTCCTATTTTAGCTCCGCGCTCCGTCATTTACATAAATCCCTTCCTGGGCCTACATTTTATCGGATTTTACATGGACGGTATCCATTATGCAATCAATTTCCCGATTAGAGGATGTTGGGAACCCGAAAAGTCCACGATTTTTTGTCCAAACGGCATTTTTTCCTCTTGCAATGCCGATTTGGATGCCTATACTGGCTCGTTTGAACCTTCTGCCGGGCTTTGGCAGGGGGTAGCCGGGTGATTAGCTCAGCTGGTAGAGCAGCGGATTCTTAATCCGGAGGTCACAGGTTCGAATCCTGTATCACCCATTTTCAGCCTGTCCAATCCTTGCTTCCAGTCACTTGAGGGCGTATTTTTCAAAGTTTCGGACTTTTTTTCATTTGAATCCTCCTTTTCGGCGTATAATACAGACACAGGCAGATTACAAACTGCAAGGCCCTCCAAGGGGCCTCATAAAAAGTCGAGGCATAAGGATATGGTTCGAAAGTCCTGTAAAAAACCCGGTTTTACGCTCATCGAGCTGTTGGTCGTAATCGCGATCATAGCCCTGTTAACAGGGATCTTGCTCCCCTCGCTTCGCACCGCAAAGGAGTACTCAAAGGGCGTTTATTGCGGCACCTCGATGCGAAACGCGATTATCGGCTGTCAGATGTACGCCGACCAATACCGCGGCTATGTACCTCCATATATGAATGAAAGGTACGCACTTTGGTGCCGAAATCTCGCAATTGTGATGGATAACAACGAATATGTCGTTGGCGGAATCAAGCAAATAGAGGGCTATAAACCTCAGAATTACTGTCCCTCCGAAAAACGCAGAAGCGTTGTCACATTTGGAATCCATTATTACAACATAACGTCCCACTACTATTACCCCAGTGAGGATTCACCTTTTGCCGGCCCTGCCAAACTCGACCGCATCCCGCAGAGCATGTACGTGATCGCTGACGGCAACGGGATGATCAATTCTCCGGAT
The DNA here is from genome assembly GCA_964454745.1 of uncultured Pirellulales bacterium. Lineage (GTDB taxonomy): Bacteria > Planctomycetota > Phycisphaerae > Sedimentisphaerales > Anaerohalosphaeraceae > CAYVUI01. Next base: position 2,858 of record CAYVUI010000042.1, read on the forward strand.
GATCCGGAATATGCATTCACTGAAGACCGGGATGGAGACGGAGTACTGGATTCAGCAGGGGCCTATTACTGGATATACAACGGCTTGATTACACGGCACCTGGGCAAGGCAAATTTCGCTTTTCCGGATGGCTCCGTAGACCGCAGGAAAGCGATTGACTGGGTCCTGAACACCAGGGGCCTCCGCGGCAAACCCCTGGCCCGTTAGGGGGGGCATCCACCGTATTTCGCCGCTGAAATTTTCATAACAGAGATTGTCCAAAACCCAATATTTTCCTTCCCGAAAACCAAATAAATATTGCACTTCTTTTTGCCCCGTTTCCGGCTTTTCTGCAGCTTTACGCCAATCGTTATCGGCACTGCTGAATTAGAAGCCGTGATCTAATTGCGCCCGTTTGGAAAGAACAGGGATGTTTCTTATATTTTCAGTGATTCAAAAATCTGTTCTTTGTTAGTTGAAATCCTTTTTGCTGCGGCAGAGCGGACCGCGATAAAGATATCCCGGCATCTTTGAATGCCCGGACGAAGAAGTATGCTTCTCTACGGTCCAGCTTATCGCATCTACGTTGTTTAAAAAATTCGTGTAAATCGTGGACCATTTATCGGTCGTTTCCCAGGCCGATAGGGGGTTACTCTGATGAAGATGAAATACGCGTTTACAATGGTTGAAATCTTGATTGTCGTGGTAATCATGGGAATCCTGGCTGCAATTGTGATTCCACAGTTCAGCTCTGCCAGTTCGCAGGCGCGGGAGACCTATCTTACCGAATCACTGGAAAATCTAAGGACCAAGGTCAGGATTTACCAGGCGGAGCATAACGGGCTGTTACCCGGACAGGAGGGGACCTCGGCTGCACATATCACGCGGCAGACCAGTTCCCAGCGGTTCGCGGATGCCCTTTTGAATCGGACCAACGAAAACGGTCAGATCGGTGTCTCTTCAAAGCACCGTTTCGGACCTTATCTCGAGTGTCTGCCCGCCAATCCCTTTGTGACCCGAAATGCCGACCGCATTGAAATTGACGGCGAAGCCGGAAACGGCGACCACGGCTGGCATCTGACAACAAAGGGCCGCAAAGCCGGGCATATCGCTCCCGATGACGCGGGTATCAATCCCTTTACAAATGTGACCCATGTGGACTATTAAACGTCCACATGGGTATTTGCTGTACCTATATGATTTCGAGGAATACGAAAATGAAACGCAGAAAACCAAACCGAGTCGGATTTTCGCTGATTGAATTGTGCATTCTCTTTGTTGTGTTTGCACTGCTGGCCGCCGTTGTCGTGCCCAAGTTTTCCCAGGCACAGACCGAATCCAAGCTCACCGAGCTGGTCAGTTCACTTCAGATGATGCGATCACAGATCGAGCTCTACAAGATTCAGCATGATGACCTTTTACCCGGTCAGCATCAGCAGGGCGGCAATATCGTCCCCGACGATTTTATCAATGCCCTGACAGTCAAATCGCCTATTGACGGCTTTGGACCCTATATATCCGCTGTTCCCGCCAATCCCTTTGTCGATGAACAGTACGCCACAAAAATCTATTTCTACGAGGGACGAAAAAACGACCGCCAGCAGTCCGATCAGTTCGGCTGGTGTTTTAACCTCCGAACCGGCGATTTCTACGCATGCAATTCCTCCAATCATATGAAATATTGAGAAGATATCAAACGACGGTTCAAATCCAATGGTTTGGATCATGGCAGGATCATGCTGTTTCACGGATGTATTGCTCGAAGGAGTACTTCCTATGTTTAGCAGAATCAAGTCAAGATCAGGACATTGCCGAGACGTAAGGTCCCGTTGTTTAGGCGAGCCAAAAGAGCCGCAAAACAGTCACACGTCATCTGCCAGGCGTTTTGAGAACCAGAGAGCGTTCCTCGATCTGCTTCGCACGCACTGTGATAATAGTGTCCTATAATCGTAAACTCGTTACAATCATTACAGCACATCTCGCCTCGGCCCGTCCGGGGCGTTTTTGTTGGTTTCCCGCGTTAAGAAACACCTCTTTTCAGTCGAAATGAAACAAAGGACACGAAGCGATTTCGTACCCTGTTGGACAGTTAACCTTTGACCGTTGCAAACTGAGAGAATCTGTGCGATCCTATAAGTATATTCTTCATTTTCTGCTGCTGGCGACAGTGCTGCTCGTCGTTCTTGGAAGAACGACCGCGATTTACCACGAGAGACTGTACGAATCATTCCTGACCGATTCAGTCGCCCTGGCGGTCCTTCTGGCGCTGACGGTGTTCCACCTGATTACCATCCGCGAACTCGACCGCCTGATCGGTTTCCTGTCCCGCAAATCCCGCCAGTGCGTCCATTCCACATTCCCGCTGCTCAAAGGCCTGTGCAACGCCATCAACGAATATACCTCGGGCCTGTACCAGCAAATAGAAACTATTGATAAAGACCTGAATTATCGTGATTTCCAGCTCAAAGTCCTCGAACGAAAAAAAGCCGACATCGAGGCGGTCATTTACAGCATTCACGATGCCGTTATCGTAACCGACGCCCTGGATCGTGTCATTATGGCCAACAAGGCCGCCAGGCAGCTTCTTCATTTTGACATCGATGCCGACCGACCCCAGGCAGTGGACCAAATCATCGATAACCGGGAACTCATCCAATTCATCCAGCAGGCCCGCAGCAACAATGACCATCACATGACCGAGCAGATCACGATTCAGTCACGTGACAAAAATGTCATTTTTGACTGCATCATCTCGGGCATCAGCGACGATCTTGAACGTTTTTGCGGCCTGGTAACCGTTCTTCATGATATCACCGAAGAAACTGAAATCGCACAGATGAAGACAGATTTCGTTTCGCATGTCTCCCATGAACTCAAAACCCCGCTTGCCTCCATTCGCGCCTATTCCGAAATGCTCGTGGACGGCGAAGCCGCAGACGCGGAAACCATCTCGCAGTTCTGCACGATCATTCAAAACCAGTCAGACCGCCTAAACGGACTGATTGAAGACATCCTGAGTATCACCAAGCTTGAATCCAACCTGATGACGATCCACAAAGTCCCCATCAGCCTTGAAGAGCTCTGCCAGCAAACCATCAATATGCTTTCCACCCAGGCAAAAGAAAAGCAGATCACAGTCGAGCTCAATGTCTCCGCAGCCTGCGACATCGCATTTGCGGACGCAGACCTGGTTTTACAGGTACTGATGAACCTGCTGAGTAATGCCATCAAGTATTCCCATGAAAAGGGACACGTAGATATCAGCATCAAAACGGATGAAATTCTCCAGACTGTCAGTGTCGAAGTAGCCGATAATGGGCTGGGGCTGACCCCGGAGGAAGCGGAACATGTCTTTGAAAAATTCTACCGGGCGGATTCTACGAAAAATTTTGCACAGGGAACCGGACTTGGACTTAATCTTGTCCGCCAGATAGTCGAGAAATTCCATCAGGGCCGTGTTTTTGTAATCTCACAGCCGGGCAGCGGAAGTACGTTTGGTTTTGAACTGCCCCTGGCCCAGCGGTCCAATAAAGCCCTGGTATCAATGAAAGGATAAACATGGATAAAAAAGCACTTGTTGTGGATGACGAAATTCATATTGTTCAGGTCGTTGCGATCAAGTTAAAAAATAACGGATATACCGTTTTTACGGCTGAAAACGGTTTGGAGGCTTACAAAACCGCTCTCGAACAGAATCCGGATGTAATTATCACAGATTACCAGATGCCCGGAATGACCGGCACGGAAATGATTGAAAAGCTCCGCACCCATCCGGACACGGCACATATCCCGGTAATCCTCCTTACGGCAAGAAGCTTTGCCCTCGATCCGGAAGTGCAGGAAAAGCTCAACATCTGTTCGTGCCTTTCCAAGCCGTTCTCGCCTCGTGAAGTCTTAAATACCGTTGAAGAAGTGCTCAAGCAGGGCGCCTCTGTTTAAGGCGGGACCCTGGGAAGCATAAGGAACTCGAACCGACACCGATTGACCATCACAGGAAGGCAGCATGACACAAACATTGCAGACATTTTTTTCTGAGGTTCAGCTTAGCCGCCTCAAGCGTTTTTCAGCCAGAGTCAATTCACTGGGAGCCGGCCTGGTTTGCCTCGACCTCGAAGGCAACTTGCTCTTGCAGCCTGATGGCTCGCAGCAGGAATTCTCCCCGGAGCAATTTACCGAATTCATGCAGCGTATGAACGAATCCGCCTCCTCAGCGAAGCCGATCATTGAGCTTGACGAATCCGGCAGCCTCCTCGGTGCGTTTCTCAAAAGCCGGGAAAGCAGCATTGCCGTGCTGATCCTGTCAATCCATTCCGCCGCAAAAGCCCCTTCCGGTCCGACGGATTCAGAGATCGCAAAAGTCCAGGAGCTGATCGATTCAGCCGCGAAAACCCTGCGGGAAGTGCTGACCTGGTTTCTTGAAGATTTTCGCGATACCACATCCACACGCGAGCAGCTTGATATCGTCAGCTCTGAGCTGGCACTGAGCTATGAAGAACTCGCGCTGCTCTATAATATGAGCACCAACATGAGGGTGACCCAGTCTAATGCGACGTACCTTCAGATGGCCTGCGACCAGATCAACCAGACCATGCCTGTGGAGGGCATCGCGGTGATGATGAAAAATGAACTCGATCCCCAGCATCGATATCGCCTGACGGCAGGGGCCGGCTATGTCTGCCTCGACGCGATGTTCGCGGACGTCCTTGAGTCACGGCTGCTCATGGAACTCAGCGAAGGCAGGGAGGCTCTCCTCGATTCCCAGATCGATTCCCCTTTTAAATACGACTGGCCCGAGAATATCAAAAATATCATCGCTGTCCCTCTCGGGTCCAAGGACAATATCTACGGCGTACTGTTTGCAACCAATCGCCTTGAAAAAATGGACTTCGACAGCATCGACCAGAAGCTGTTCATGTCTGTGGCCAATCAGTGCGGTGTGTTTATCGAAAATGAGCAGCTATTCGGCGACCTCAAGGAACTGTTCATCGGCTCTCTCAAGGCATTGACAAACAGCATCGACGCCAAGGACAAGTACACCCGCGGTCATTCCGAACGCGTGGCCTTTATCTCAAGATGGATCGCTGAACGCTACGCCGAGCATTACCAGCTTCCCGAAGAAATGATTCACAGGATCTACCTGTCCGGCCTGCTCCATGACATCGGTAAAATCGGAATCAATGAAGCTCTTCTCCAGAAGAAGGGGCGGTTCAGTGACAATGAACGAAAGCAGATCCAGGCCCATCCAAGGATTGGGGCATCCATCCTGTCCAACATCCGTCAGATGAAAGACATCGTCCCCGGTGTTCTGTATCATCATGAGTGCTATGACGGCAGCGGATATCCGGAAGGACTGACCGGTGACCGAATTCCCCTGATCGGAAAAATTATCTGCCTGGCAGACTCCTTTGATGCCATGACATCCAAGAGAATCTACCGCGAGGCCATGTCCATCCGGCGCGCGACCGAGGAGATCAAAAAGAACCTCGGCAAGCAGTTTGACCCGGCAATCGGAAAGCTGTTCCTGGCCAGCGACATTGCCAAGTTGTGGAATATCATTCACGATGGTTTCATCGAGTCGTGGGATTACAGCAATTTCTCCGAATTCGGATCCAAGGCGGTCACCACGCTGCTGCGAAGCGGAAAATCAGATTAGCGAACTGAATCAATAGGGTTCCTTACATTGTGCCAGGTGGTATCCTTTCCAAAAGGTGTAACGGATGATGTTCATTTACAGTTCATTTTCTCCCCGGGAAGAAATGGGCGGATCAAGCCCTCCTGGAAATAGATTTTGCTGACCGTCTCCTGATGAGAAGAATGCTTTTGCCTCTCTGCCTCCCGCTTCAATTTCCTGTTCTGTCTGGATTCGTCCTGGGCTAAGCAGCACAAAAACCAGTCCGGCCATCGTGTAGTAATGTGACGCTGCCATTGTCTCTCTCCTTTGCTGACCTGAACATTTTCTTCATAAAATTTCTCCGACGCCAATCGGTTCGGCACGAAGCGAAAATATCCTTGAATGAATTTTTCCGGCTTTTAGTGTCAGCAAGCCCATTTTCATGTTTGAGAAAACCGCAATATCAGCATTGCCCGTTATTCAAACGGTACTGAAAACGCCGTTTTACGAAAAGGGGGGCTTTGAACTCGAATCTGGACACAATACGTCCGAAAACACATTAACAGGACAGTCACATGGAAAGTTATAGGAACAAGAGTAAAAGAGGTGTGAATGTGACAAAAAAATAATTTTGGCCATTTTTCCGGAAAATTTTCCATCCGTATCGCATCTTCAAGGGTCTGCCAAATGGGTGTTTCGGCGTCCACAATAGATAACTTCTAATTCAGTATCAGTAGATTCCCCCTTAAAAAGAGGGGTCTATACCTGAAAAATCCTAAATTATTACAAAAATCTTTTGCTTTTAGAAATATCCGGCTTATAATCTATTTTTACCTTAATCTGCTCCTTTCGCGGATTAAGGAGATCGTATGTATGTAAATAGTAGACGCAGGATAAATCCTGACTGGAAAGGGCCTTAAAAAATTATGTTAGCCAAAGACAAAAAAAACCAAATCATTCAGGACAATAGAACCAGTGATTCAGACACCGGTTCCCCTGAAGTACAAATCGCAATTTTAACGACTCGGATCAATGAACTCACAGAGCACTTAAAATCTCACCCCAAAGACCACTCCTCCAGGCGCGGACTGCTCAAAATGGTGGGAAAGAGATCTGCACTCTTGAAATATGTCAGAAATCGTGACATCAAGCGGTATCGTACGATTATTGCGAAACTTGGGTTGAGAAAATAAAGTTCAGAATGCCGGGGTACTATCAATATAAAGTAACAAGGCAAATCTGTTAAATAAGAGCCGGGCGAATAGGCAAGTGGCCTACACCGGTTCCCATGGACCGTTAGGTAGTTAGATATAACAGCACCTGGGACATGGTCACAGAAGCATTTGACACAACTTGAGGACAAAATGTTTGAAACCAAGAAGTTAGAAAGAGTCATCGGCGGCAAAAAGCTGACGCTGGAAACCGGCCGTATTGCTAAGCAGGCAGACGGTGCCGTCTTAATTTCCCTTGAGGACACCATGGTGCTGGTGACGGTTTGTACCGCACCTCCGAGAAGTGAAGAAATCGATTATTTCCCGCTGAGTGTAGATTACCGAGAAAAATTATCCGCTGCGGGCAAGTTCCCCGGCGGTTTCATGAAACGCGAAGGCCGTCCGAGCACCAAGGAAATCCTGACCGCTCGTATGATTGACCGGCCGATTCGCCCCCTGTTCCCGGATGGATACTTTGACGAAGTCCAGATCCTGGCCAATGTCGTATCCGCGGACGACCAGAACGATCCGGATGTCCTGACGATGATTGCCGCAAGCGCGGCGCTTTCGATCAGCTCCGCACCGTTCCAGGGGCCCCTGGGCGCCTGCCGCCTGAGCCGGGTCGATGGAGAAACCGTCTTTTTCCCCACCTATGACCAGAAAAAAGAAAGCGAATTCAACCTGATCCTTGCCGGTCGTAAAGAAGCGATCAACATGATCGAGGTCGATGCAAAGGAAATGCCCGAAGAGGATACCGCACAGGCGATCATCGAGGCACATGGCATCGTCGGCGAGATCTGCGAGATGATCGAGGAATTCACATCGATGGTCCAGGTGGAAAAACAGGCCGTCGAAGACAGCTTGACAAGCGAGCTGGTTGCAGAAATTGAATCGAAAACCAAAGACCGTTTCGTTGAGGCCTACGGAATTCAGAAGAAAAAGGACCGCAGCGAAGCTGTGGGTGTGATTCGCGATGAAATCTGCGAACAGTACTGCACCGCCTCAGAAGCCCAGGCCGAACCATACAGCAAAACGCTCATTAAGCGGGCACTGGATAAAATCGAAAAAGGCGTGATCCGCAGCCGTATTCTCTCCGGCCAGCGCCCGGACGGGCGCGGATACGACGATGTTCGTCCACTGGACTGCCAGGTCGGGATACTGCCGCGTGCCCACGGTTCAGCCTTGTTTACCCGCGGGGAAACACAGGCCCTGATTTCCGTCACACTCGGCACCAACCGTGACGAACAGATCATTGACGGCCTGCTCGATGAATACGGACAGAAATTCATGCTACACTACTACTTCCCGCCGTCTTCGGTTGGCGAAGTACGCTTTATCCGCGGCCCAGGAAGACGCGAAATCGGCCACGGTGCCCTTGCGGAAAAGGCGCTCGAAAAAATGCGTCCCTCGGTGGAAGACTTTGGATATACCATCAAGATCGTCTCCGAAATCACCGAGTCGAACGGATCGAGCTCGATGGCTTCGATCTGCGGTGGTTCGCTGGCCATGATGGATGCCGGTGTTCCCTACGAAAAGCACGTTGCGGGAATTTCCGTGGGAATGGTGACCACGGATGACGGCAGCGATTACAAACTGCTGACCGATATCATCGGGGATGAAGACCATTTCGGCGATATGGACTTTAAGGTTGCCGGTACCGAAAAGGGAATCACTGCGATCCAGTTGGATATCAAGGCTATGGGCCTGCCGCATGATATTCTCAAGCAGGCACTGGAAAAGGCACGTACCGCCCGCATGACGATCCTGGACAAAATGAGCCAGGCCATTGCCGGGCCGAGACCGGAACTGAGTGACTATGCACCGAAGATGACGACGATCAAGATCGATCCGGAATTCATCGGCAAGGTCATTGGTCCGGGCGGCAAGATGATTAAATCCATCCAGGAAGATACCGATACCCTCATCGAGATCGAAGAAGACGGCACCGTTTCGATCAGCTCGGTTGGCGGCACCGGGTATCTCAAGGCCAGGGAAATCATCGAAATGATGACCACGCCTCCCAAGGTCGGGAAAACCTATGAGTTCTCCAAAGTCGTCTCCGTAAAGGATTTCGGAGTCTTTGTCGAGATTACCCCCGGCGTGGAAGGTCTTTGCCATATTAGTGAGTTGTCTGATAGTTTTGTGAAAAACATCAGTGATGTATGTAAAATGGGTGATGTAATTCCGGTAAAACTGATCAGCATTGATGATCAGGGTCGTTTAAAACTGTCAAGGAAAGCAGCACTGGCGGAGTTAGATCAATCAGATAATAAGGAGGTCACAGCTTCATAAAAAGTTTAGTTGAATAGGAGTTTGAGACCATAAGTACCTTTACGTTATGGCGGACAACGGATGTCCGTTTCAGCAGTTCTGACATATAAATAGGGTTATATGCTGAAACGCCAGGAAGTGAAAAAGGTAAGGAGACGCTTTATGGCAAGAGGTACTGTTAAGTGGTTCGACCCTAAAAAAGGGTTTGGTTTCGTGGTGAATGAGCAGAATCAGGACGTCTTTGTTCATTATACCAGCATCAATGGGGAAGGATTCCGATGCTTACGAAATGGACAGATGGTTGAGTATGAAGAATTTGATTCCGGCAAAGGACTTCAGGGCCGGGATGTAACCATCTTAGAAATTTCACCTTCTGCTAAAAAACAATCGAAAATGGATAAGACGAAAAGGCAATAAGGTAATTTACGGAACCAGCTTATCATAGGGTCGTACTCAAAAAGAGAGTCATTGGTGAGTGTCCGGATGAGGGTTTTAACGCCCCTGTCTGGGGGTGGAGCTTTGGTTCCACGTAATTAGTTAATTTTCACTACATGTCTTGACAAATTCCCGTCAGGCAGAGCAATATCCTGCCTGGCGGGAAAAATTTTTTCTAGAGATGAACAAAGACGCACGTGTATTAATTGTCGACAATTCCAGGACGGCTCAGGCTTATCAAAAAGCTTTAAGCGATATCTGTGATTTCATAAAGATTATCGAGGATCCGAAGGCCGCACTGGAACAAATCGAGAAATCCAGGTTCGACCTGGTCCTCTCCGAGCTGAACTTTTCATCGGAAATCAACGGCATCGACCTGCTCATTGCCGCCAAAAAGGTCAATCCGACAACCGCAGTCATTCTAATCACCGACAATCCGACCATCGATTCCTGCAAGCAGGCCATTCGCAGGGGCGCGTATGAGTACCTCGAAAAACCGGTCAAAGACGATTATCTTCGTCTGATTTGTGCCCGTGCCGTTCCCGCTCCCCGGCAATTCAAGACTACAAAGGGTGATTTCGTGTTCGAGGGCATACTCAGCCGCTCAAAAACGATGCAGGCCGTCTATAAAGTCGCCCGGCGTGTAGCCCCGACAGACATCAGCGTGCTCATCGAGGGCGAATCGGGGACAGGAAAAGAGCTGCTGGCCAGGGCGATCCATTACAATTCGCAGCGCAGGGACAACGTTTTTTGCCCGATTAACTGTGCCGGTCTGACAGAGAGCCTGCTCGAGAGTGAGCTTTTCGGCCATTCCCGCGGCGCGTTTACCGGGGCCTCTTATGACCGCAAAGGCCTTTTTGAAACCGCCGACCAGGGAACCCTGTTCCTTGATGAAATCGGCGACATGCCCCTGAATATGCAGGCCAAACTGCTGCGCGTACTCGAAGACGGACTTGTCACTCCGGTCGGTTCTAATAAATCCGTGCGTGTGGATGTCCGTGTTATCAGTGCAACCAACCATGATCTGTCCAAACTCGTCGAAGAAAAGAAATTCCGCCAGGATCTCTATTTCCGAATCAAGGGTGTTTCGCTTTCGCTGCCGCCCCTGCGGGTTCGTCCCGAGGATATCGAAGAGCTGTTCGGTTATTTCCTCAAGAAAAGCTGCGATGAAACCGGCGTAACCATCACCCGCATCACCGAGCCGGCCATGGAGGCACTAAAATCCTACCCCTGGCCCGGCAATATCCGACAATTGCGAAATGTCGTCCGTACGATGGTGGTCATGTGCGATTCGGATACCCTCGACATCGGCGACATCCCCCTGGATATCCACCATATTAAACGTCTTGGCCCCGGCGTAACGGCATCACAGGAATCTCCCGAGCAGGTACCGGTCACCTCCGCGGGGCAGTCCCTCGATCAGGTGGAAAAGGAGCACATCCGCAGAACCCTCGAAGCGACCGATGGCAACCGGGCCGAAGCGGCGCGAATGCTCAAAATCGGCGAGCGAACACTGTACCGGAAAATTAAAGAATACGGACTGTAAGCGGACGGCTTAGTAGATTTGGCCGTTATACAAATCAAAAACCGCCCTCGCCTCTTCACGAAGAACGGGCCCCTCTACTTCAATCCCGCCGGCTTTGAAAATTTCCCGCCAGTTTTCCGGCTTGACTCCCTCATTGAAACCACAGGTCCTTGCGTCCTCGTCATCCGCCCCAAAGGTCAGTTTGCTGACCCGTGCCCACGGAATTGAGGCCGTGCACATCGCGCAGGGTTCACAACTGCTGACCAGTTCATATCCATGTAAATGCAGCAAATCCAGCTTTTGCTGTGCCAGGCTGATCGCCACGATCTCCGCATGTGCAATACTGAATTTTGAAGTAGGAACGAGATTCACCCCCGCGCTGACCAGTTTTCCGCTGGAAAGGTCAAACACACACGCGCCAAACGGCCCCCCGGTCTTATGGACAATATTTTGCCGGCTAAGCTCGACAGCAACTTTCATTCGTTCCGCAGAGGATGCTGCAGTATCCGCCAGGCCTGCAACGTAATCTTTTGTCCAGGCCGGCACATCAAAGCGGATATAGCGCTGAGATTTGGACATATTCGTGATCACATACCAATGGGTCTTCTCGGCCCGCGAGCAGGCTGTTGCTCTGCCGTACGCATCTCATTGCGTTCCCGGATATCGAAAAACCATATCTGATATGTATTCATCCTGTTTTCCAGCTCCGTCAGTGTCATCCTTTCACTGACCGCTCCGGGATAACGCTGGCCAATGGCAATGAGCCTCTGGTAATTACCCACCAGGTCCGAAAGGGCGGCTTCAAGGTCCAGGTACAGGCCGGTCGTATCCTGGAGAATATCCTCGGTTACGGTTTCGACTTCCCGCCTCGATGTTCTGCCGGTGACCGGTCGACGCCGGCGGGTACCATCGGCTTCATCATCCTCTTCATAATAATACCCCCTGTCATCTTCATCGAGCATACGCTGCTGAGAATTCGTGATTTCGTCCCGTTGTGTTTCGCGGGTACTCTGCGCCTGGCGATTAATCTCTTCCACGGCTTTGATTTCCCGGTCCAGCTCATCCACTCGCTGTTCAAGGTAATCCATTGATGCCTGGAGCCGACCGGCATTGCGGCGGTTGACCTGGAACCTGCGAATACTCTGATCGATGGAACTGCCGATCATCAGGTTCGCTCCCTTTGCCTGCATCTCAGCGAGTACGTCGATTTCACTGTCCACCATCTTGTCCGCAAGCTTTGCCTCAATCGTCTGGCTCGCGGTCAGCGTCAGCATATAATCCTCTTCCAGCATGGCCTCTTCCGCAGTAACGTCCGACGTGCTTGGTACCTTTTTGCTCAATTCATCGACAACCACTTCATTGCCCTTGCGATCAGCTTTGTCGATCAGGTATTTTTTCCCGCCCTGATCCTGCACACGAACGACCTGGATCCGCGAGTCCACCATCGCGGCCGCCGCAACCGAGTTTCTCCCTTTTTTCTCCGCGAGGGAAACCAGGTAATCCTTATACAGGGAAAGCCGCTTGGAGCTGAATGTATCGCGATGCTCCAGGAAGTCCGTAATCTGCGTAGCTGAACTGACAACCGGGGAGATCGATCCGGTCAGAGCCGTACTGGAGATAAACACCTTGTCACAGGCCATAGGAACCATCATAGCCGCGGAATAAACACCGCTGAAACTCCCACCTGAAATATAGCAAATCACAGGGCAGTTGTTAGTATTTTTGATCGTTTCAGCCAGAATACGGCTGTATTCCCCCCGGCCGCCGGGATTATCGATCTCGATCAGGATAAAACGCGGGCCCTTGTTGGAAGCCTCAACAATTGTGGACGCAATTTCGTCACAAATCGTCTTGGAAAGAAATATCTCCGGGGATGTAATACGAATGACAATTACGTTATCTCTTCGGCCTTTGTCATTGGGCTCAATACGATACTCATCCAGGACAACCGGCTTAAAATCGCCATTTGTGCTGTCAAAAATCAGGGTACGGTCCCGAATTTGTTTTTGAGTGGCAAATCCGTCGAAGACCTCACCGGTCGTTTTATGAGTAAATGTGTCCGCTTTCAGACCTCCCGGCAAAGCAAGAAAACATATCGAAAGCAGGATAAGGCAAAGTTGTGTTCGTTTAAACATATTTTAATCTCCTGAACATGAATATACGTATACTACGGTCATTGTAGCGAAGACGTTTTCAAATTCCACTAAATTCCTATCCCTTTTTCAGTCCTGTTAATACGGTTATTTCAATGAATGAGCATCGAGCATGTTTTCGTAGGAATAAAGTATCCATACTCTATCTTATCCGTATAGAAAACATCGATTTTACAAGGGGACATTGTACAAAATAAAATATACATTTTCCATAAATGGCTATAAAATTGTATGACTTATTTCTTGCTCTCTCAACTTCTTTCCGGGTAAAATGGAAAAAACGAATACTTTTATGAGGTAATTAGTATGAATAGAAGGCGATTTTTACAGTCGGCCGGGGTAATGGCCTCCTCCATGTTTGTCTCTGCACTGCCCCTGGAAGCCGCCGCTAACGATATCCAGATCAAAAAAACCAACATTGTCCTGATTATGGCCGATGACCTTGGCTATGAGGCAATCGGATGCAACGGTGCCAAAGACTACAAAACCCCCAATCTCGACCGTCTTGCCGCCGAAGGGATGCGGTTTACCCACTGTTATGCCCAGCCGCTTTGCACACCTTCCCGCGTCAAGATCATGACAGGGCGGTACAATGTGCGAAATTACCAGCATTTCGGCTTCCTGCACGAAGATGAAATCACCTTTGCCAATGTCCTCAAAAAGGTCGGCTACAAGACTTGTGTGGCGGGTAAATGGCAGCTTGGCAAACTCGGCGAACAGGTCCGAGCCTTTGGGTTCGACAGCTACTGCCTCTGGGCCGGCGGGTACGACAAGCGGTTCCAGGATCCCAATATCAACTGTAATGACGTGATACTCAAGGACACAAAAGGCAAATACGGCCCGGATATCTTTGCCGGTCACATCTGCGACTTCATCGAAAAGAACCGCAGCAATCCCTTCTTTGTTTACTATCCCATGGCCCTGACGCACGACCCCTTTGTCCCCACGCCCGACAGCCCGGACTGGGAGGAAAACAAGGGCAAAAAAGACACGAAATACTTCGCGGATATGGTCGCATACACGGACAAAATCGTCGGCAAAATCGACACGAAACTCAAAACCCTCGGCATCCGGGACGATACCCTGCTGATCTTTACCGGGGATAATGGTACACTCAATCAGATTACGACAAAAATGAAATCCGGCCCGGCAATTACCGGCGGCAAGGGGGATACGACCAATGCCGGTACACATGTCCCCCTGATTGCATCATGGCCCAAAGCGACACCAAAGGGCAAAGTCTGCGACGATCTGATTGATTTTACCGACTTTTTCTCCACCGTTGCGGACCTGGCTCAGGCACCGCTGCCGAACGTAAAAATTGATGGCGTCAGCTTCCTGCCCCAGCTCAAAGGCCAAACCGGTACCCCCAGGGAGTACACCTACTGCTTCTATCATCCCAATAAAAAGGTTAAACCCAATCAGTTTGAAATGCGTATATTCGTTCGCGACAAACACTGGAAACTGTACCACGACGAGAGATTGTACAACCTCGACAACGACCCACTGGAGCAGAAGCCTATCTACATGAAAGATGACACACCGGAATCAAAAGCAGCCCGTGAGAAACTGTTCAAGCACCTGACGATCCCGCGGTAGGGCGATTACTTGCCGTACCGAATGGAGGTCAGCAGGCTCGGTCCGTAAGAGGGCCAGAGCTGTGCCGGGCGGTTTTCCACCTGTCCGGGCAGTTCCATTGTAATCATCGCGATTTTTTTAGTCTCACCAATCCATGAGCCCATCGAACCCGGTCTTGCACCAAGCTTGCGGACCGGCAGGGGGGATTTCGCCGCCATTTGCTCGGCCAGGTGACGACCGGGGCCGTCATAATCAATACAGCCGTATGGCTGATGCAGGGCGATCACGCGAGAAGGATTGTACCGGCTGACCAGCCGTTCGATGATCCGCGATTCCGGTTCGCTCAGGGCACGGTAGCCGTTTCGGGAGCTGTTGTCCCGGTTCCACGCCGGGAAATTGCGGTTGAGGTCTACGCCATTGGTATTGGTTCGCGTATTGGCCGCGATCCCGTCCGGGTTGACATTTTCAACAAGAACGACCCGAACATCCTTATAGATGTGCGGATTTTTCGTAAGGTAATCCCCAAGCTGCTTCGCCAGTACAACACTGGCCGGCTCATTGCCATGAATCCCGCCGATGATCATTACCGTATCGCCGCTGGTGCCGAATACCCGGCAGACAATCTCCCGGCCCAGCACGGACTTGCCCGCGACAAAATCCACACTGCCCGCAAGCTGCATCGGTTTTGCCGCTTTGACCGTCCTTTCCGGAACGACTCTCGTCATCCGCCAGGAAGAGCCCGGCAGGCTGCTCTTGGCTGTTTCCTCTCCGCAGCCGGCGAGAACCAAAATGAACAGCATGACCATTAGGAGAATCACTACATTGCGTCGGTTTTTCATAGCATTACAACCTGTAATCTTCATCGTTTCGTCAGTATATCCTTTAATAACATTATTTACGCTTTGACCGGAAATGCAACAAATATTCGCGTTCCTTCGTTTTCTTTGGATTCCAGCCGCAGGTATCCCTCGTGGCGTTCGATGATCCGCCGGGCAATCGGCAGGCCCAGCCCCTCACCGGGGCATCTCTGCGGGGCGCATCGGCCAAACATCGCCATCGCCTGCTGCTGATTCTCCGGGGCAATCCCGATTCCGTCATCTTCGATACAGTAAAATACGCGGTCCTGCCCCTCCCAGCCGCTGATGCGGATATGCCCAATCTCGTCCGTGCGGCGGTACTGTATCGCATTGTCAATGATTTGCCGCAGGGCACGACGGATTTGCTCCATATCTCCCACGCAGGGCGGAAGCTGTGTGATTTCCACATCCATCTGCGTCTTCTCGATTTCATCCATAAACTCGTTAACCAGCTCCCCTGCAAGCAGTTCCATATCAATCGGCTCATACTCAAACGGTGTATTTTCCGCCCGGCTGATCCGCAGCATCCCGTCCATGACGAGATTGACCCGCGCCAGATGTTTTCGCACCGCGTCAAAGGCCTCGGCTGCATCATAAATCCCGCTTCGGGCAATCGCCTTTCGGTTCGGTTCGTCCAGTTCGAGCTGACTGAGCACCTGGCAAAGCTGCCCGAACCGCCCGTCGAGCGCACTCATATCCCGATTTAGGCTGACCAGCGTCTCCCGCATATCCTGCGAAACAATGCCCAGCATATTCGCGATTTCCTGGTTGCGGAAGCTGACGACCTCGCTAAGCTCCTCGATCACGCCCTTGGCCTCGGTCTCCATCTCCTGCATCTCCAGGGCCAGGGCCTCGTAGGCTCTTTTTGCAGTACCCAGCTCCTGCTGAAGCGTTTCCACTTCTACGGATTTGGTCTTTACCGCACTGAGCAGGTCATCGCGCTTGTCCCGCAATTGTTCCTGCTCGAACAGGCTCTGCTTCGAGAGTTCTTCGATCTTTTTCGCCAGCCGGCCCAGTTCTGCTGTCTGATCTTCCACGAGCCCGCGGAAATGGTCCCGCTCGATCCGCAGTTCCTCGATCATTTTCGCCGTGTCGGTCCTTAGCCCGGTCATCCGGACCTGCAGTTCATTTCGCTCATAATCCGCATCCCGAACACGTGCCTCCAGTTCCTTTCGCTGGGCCTGTGCAGCCTGGCACAACTCCTCACGCTCCTCGTGCATCCCGGCGAAATCTTCTTCCAGTTCCGCGATCCGCTCGAGCTGAACTTCGCAAAGCTTTTCATATTCGCGAATCTCGGCCCGCATTTTCGCCTGTATTCGCTCATGAATCCGAGCCTCTTCGCTGAGCTTCTCGTCCATGCTCTCGATATCCACACGCTGCTGGGCCGCGGTATCCCGGAAATGGGCCACCTGCCCCTTGAGGTCATCCACCATGCGCTCATGCGTGGCGTGCAGTTCGTCGTATTTCTTCGCAAGCTCCGTGAATTTCCGGTTCGCTTCCGCCGTTTCCTTTTCCAACTGCACCCGGCGGGTCAGCCATTCGCTCTGGGTCTGGCGATATTCCTTCTCCCGCTGCTGGAGGCGGACCTGAAGCCGGCTGTTCTCGACGTTTTTCTCCTCGATGGACTTTTCGTAATACGCCTTTTGCTTCTCAATATCCTCTCGCAGGGCCTTGCGGTTCGCTTCATGCTCCTGGGCATATTCATCTTTTCGCTGGCTTTCTTCCCGAAGACCGGCCTCGATGCGTCCGCTGCGGCTTTGCTCAAGCTGCGTCTTGAGTTGTTCAACCTCGCCGCTTTTCTCTTTAGCCAGGCTGCGGAAGTACTCGATACGCTTGTTCAGGTCTTTTTGCTTTTCATCAAGCTCGGATTTCTCCCCGGCCAGGGCATTTTCCAACTCCTCGATTCGCCCCTGGGCCTGAACGCGAAGATTTTCAATTTCCTGCGTATAAGATTCACTCTGCGATTTCGCTTCCTGGCTCGCCTCTCGCAGTGCAATCCGCAGGTTGGCGATCTCCCGTTCACGGCGGGCCAAAAGCACATAGGTATCCTCGCTGGAAATTTCCCTCTCCCGACGGGCGATATCCACCAGGGTGCACCGCCAGCAGGGTGTTGCGCTTTGCGAATTCACAATCGGCTCAATCGAGAGGTTCGCGGAAAAAACTTCACCGCCGATCCGCATAAAACGGGCCTCAAAATCACCGCCGCCGGCCTCAAAAGCCCCGGCAAACTTCGCGGTCGCCTGCCCTCGGTCCGATTCACACACCATATCGAGCAAACATTTACCCAGCAAATCCATCGTCCCGGAGTCAAATATTTCCGCGAAATCCGGGTCCATTTCACATAGAATGCAGTCCTCATAAATCAGGCACTGACCCTCGAACACTACTTTACGGGATGTTGTGTCAGCCTCCAGCAGGGGAACCACCTCGCCGGATTTGCCGCGAAGAACGGTCGCCTCGTTCACACGGAATGCCTCCACCTGTTCATTTTGGAGCGCAGCTTTTGCCGTGCCTTTGAACAGCCCCCCAAGGTTCCGAAAACCTGCCATCGATGTTTTCTCCGTAAAACGAGTTTGTACAATCCCTGTTTATCTTATTATCGGCCATAACGGGCGGGATACTCCAGTTTTGTCGATCTTTTGTACCGGAAATTTCCCAGGAACAATCCTGTTGAACCTTTGAGGGCCTTTTAAGGTATATATTTATATAAATGCTTACATAATGTGCACTTATGCAGTTTTGTGTCAAAAAATGACAATGGCTCCAATTTATAAAGCTTCTTTATTGACAAATCTGGGGACCCTTTATATAATAGAATAAACAATAATTACGGAGGAAATTTATGAGATATGCAGTAGTTTTAACAACGGCGTTGCTTTTTCTAAACATCTGCATGGGCGATACATTCACCCATCAGGATACGAAGGAAACCTTTGACGGCTATGCCACCAGCGTAAAAATAGGGAACAAAACCAAGGTCGTCACACCGGACGGCGAAAAAGCCGTCGACATGATGGATTACGAGGTCGAGTACAACTACAAGGGCCGCAATCCTGTCATCCCGGTTCTGTCCATTCCCGATGCGATTATGATCCAGATGGAAATCCGGGCCTTCAATGAAGAATTGCAGAAGGAAGCCGACAAGGGACCGTATTTTATCCTGATTAAGATCGACTCTCCCGGCGGGCGGGTGGACTACTGCGAGGAAATCTGCAATGCAATCCTCGAGCTGGATTACTGCAAAACAGTCGCCTACATCTCCGGCGGCAAAAAGGGAGGCGCCTACTCCGCGGCGGCGATTATCTCGATTGCCTGCGATGAGATTTACATGGCCTCGGGAACGGTCATCGGGGCGGCAACCATGATTGCCGGCGGTGACGATATCGAGAAAATTCTTGGTGAAAATACCGCGGAAAAATTCCGCTCGGCCTGGCGTACTAAAACCGCCTCGATCGCCGAAAAAACCGGCCGGCCCCCGATTCTTGTCAAAGCCATGGAAAACAAGGAAATCGAGGTGGTCGAGGTGAAAATCGACGGCGAGCGAAAATTCATCGACTCGGTCAACTACAAACCGGAATACGAAAAAGTGAAAATCTGGTCCAAAAAGGGCTTTCTGCTGACCCTGACCGCCAATGAGGCCCAGCAATGCGGCATCTCGGACGGCCAGGCGGAATCGGACCGTGAGCTGATCGCACTGCTCAAGGCCGACGATGTGAAGCTCAAGCCCAATACGGAACCCGATGATGCCCGCGAGTATTACCAGCGCGTCGAGGCAAAATTCAAAAAGCTTGACAATGCCCTCGAAAACGGTTTTTCATCTTTGGGTATGACACAAAGCTACCGCACCGCATTGAGTACCACACGCGAGCTGATTCGCGACGCGAAAATGATGCTCATGCTCAAACGCAAATTTGAGGGAGATATCCCTTACGAAGAGGATCAGCTTGAAGAGCTTATCGAAGATTTGAATTCGTTTTACACGAACCTCAAACGCCGTTAAGCGTCGAGCGTTTCAAAGCCGGCCAGTGAGATTTTTCGCTCGGCCTCGCTGACATGATCGATATAAATCGTCTTGTAGTCAAAGCCCGTAAGGGCCGGCAGCACCTTGTCTGCCCACTCGACCAGGACCACCGAATCCGGTCGGCAGTAATCGTCAAACCCAAGCTGGTCCAATTGCCGCACCGAATCCAGGCGATACGCATCGAGGTGATAAATGCACAGGCCTTCGCGGGTGTCGTATTCGTTAATCAGCACAAACGTCGGCGAGCTTACTTCGTGGTGCTCAACCGCACCGAGCCCCGAACTGATCCCTTTAATCAGATGCGTCTTGCCCGCGGCCAGGTTGCCGATCAGCGCGATGACATCACCGGGGCGAATCAGCCCGGCCAGTTTTTCGCCGATCTCAATCGTGTGCTGTGACGACCGTGACAGGATTTCCTGCGTTTGACGTTCCATAGTTCTCCTCTGTTATTTCAAATGGTCGTATCCCGCCGGGTCGAGGTCCATGATTTCGCCGTCCTTGAAGAGCTGCACCTTGCCGATCTCGGCATTGGTCCCCGCTGCGCCGCTGATCGCTTCCATGCGGGCCCCCGGGTTGGTGATCGTCCCGATCCGGGTGATCTTCGTCGGCAGGTTCCAGGTCGTCATCAGCTTTTCGGCATTGGCCGGCGAGGCAGTAAAGAGCAGCTCAAAGTCCTCGCCGTCGTTTAATGCGGCGTTGAGCGGATTGTCACTGTCCAGCGCCGCGTCCGAGATCGGGATCTCCCCGGCCTCGATCAGTGCCCCAACTTTGGACTGCCTGCAAATCCGGCTAAGGTCGATCGCCAGCCCGTCGGTAATGTCAATCATCGAGTGAATCCTCGCCATGTTCGTAATCACCAGTGCCTCGTTGACCCGCGGGGTAAAGGTAAGGTGCCTGCCCGCCAGAGAGCCGCCCAGCTTGCCGGTCACAAAAATCGTATCGCCCGGCACCGCACCAAACCGCGGCACCGCCGGGTGATGCCCGGATTCGCGGCTTAGCATCGTAACATTGACGCACAGCTTCTTCTCCTCGCGGGGCCATACGGTAATATCCCCGCCAACCAGCGGACAATCGTATTCCTCCGCCGTTTCGAGCATACCGCGGTACAATTGCTCGATCTTCTCCCGCTCGAAGCCCTTGGGCAAAGCGACCGAAACCACCGCGCCAACCGGAACCGTCGCCATCGCCGCGCAGTCCGAAAGAGACGCCGCGACGGCCTTGTGCCCCACGCGGTCGAGATGATGGTGCGCAAGGTCAAAATGCACGCCGTCGAGCAGCATATCGGTCGTAATCAGCACCGAATCGCTGCCGCTAAGGCCCAGCTTGGCCATATCGTCGCCGATGCCGATCTGCACATGGTTCCAGACCCGCCCGCTTTGCTTCGCAAACCAGCTTGTCAGTTCATCTTCCCGGTTCATCGCTTTCCTTTAGATTCCATCCCGAGGCTCTTTTTCCATTGGCGGATTCGCTTTTTCGTATGCACCGGCCCGGAAGCACCCTCCGAGCGGTAGCGTTTGATCACGTTCTTCGCCCCGAGCACGTTGTATACATCCTTCTCAATCTTCGCACACACCGCGGTAAATGCATCCAGCTTTAGCTCATGCAGCGGGACGTCCTTCTTTTCGCACTTTGCGACCAGAGCACCGACGATGCCGTGGGCCTCGCGGAAGGGCACGCCCTTGTTTACCAGGTACTCGGCCAGGGCCGTCGCGTCAAGGTAGCCCTTGTCGATCCCCGCGGCGATGTGTTCGGTATTAAACTTTGTACCCGCGACGATGGCCGCGGCCATGTCCACGCACGCCGCGGTGGTATCGTACCCGGCAAAGACGTGAATCTTGTCTTCCTGGATGTCGCGGTTGTAGGTGGACGGCTGGGCCTTCAGGATCGTGAGCATCGCCACGAGAGAGCCGAACACCGTGCCCGTCTTGCCGCGCATCAGTTCGAGCATATCGGGGTTCCGCTTCTGGGGCATCATGCTCGAAGATGTGCAATAGGTATCGTCAATCCGGATAAACCCGAATTCCGTCGTCATATACAGGATAAAATCCTCCGCCAGCCGCGAAAGATGCGTCGTCACCAGGCTGCATGCGAACAGGAATTCCGCGCAGAAGTCCCGGTCGCTGACCGCGTCAATCGAGTTGTGCGTCTGGCCGGAAAATTCAAGCTCCTTCGCCGTGCTCTTGCGGTCCAGGGCGATGGTCGAGCCCGCCACCGCGCCGCTGCCAAGGGGGCTGTAGTTCATCCGTGCCGCGCAGTCCGTCAATCGGCCAAGGTCCCGCTCGAACATCTCGGTAAAGCTAAGCAGGTACGCCCCGATGCTGACCGGCTGGGCCCGCTGGAGGTGGGTGTATGTCGGCATGATGTCATCCGCGTATTTCTCGGCAAGGGTGACGAATGCCTTTTGCAGAGTGCGGATCTTCTCACACAGCCCTGTGATATGCTCCCGCAGCCAAAGCCGGATATCCGTCGCCACCTGGTCGTTCCGCGAGCGGCCGGTATGCAGCTTGCGGCCCGCGTCGCCGATGTCCGCGATCAGCGCCGCCTCGACGGCCATGTGGATATCCTCCTGGGCGGTATCGAAGGTGAAACGGCCCGCGGCGATCTGCTTCTCGATTTTGCCAAGGCCCTTGCGGATCTTCTCGAAATCCGCCTTCGTGATGATCCCCTTGTCGCAGAGCATCCGTGCGTGGGCGATCGAGCCGCGGATATCGTGGGCGTACAGCCGATGGTCATACGATAGCGACTCGACAAAATCGATCGCCAGGGCATCGGGCCCCTTCGAGAGCCGCTTTTGCCATGACTTTTCAGGACTTTTCATGACCGCAATCCTTTCCTGTCAAAAAAACCTTACTTACCACAAAACGCTACTCTACGCCCAAAACCGCCAAATAGCAATATTTATCACAATTTTGTTGACAAAATAGCTCGGATATGGTAATTTCAGACCATCATTTCGAGGCAGAGACAGAAGTAACACAAAAGGAGAATTTTAAACAGAAAATGGAATCTTAGTGTTTGAGGAGTCAATCATGAAATTACGTATCCAACTGTTGTTGCTGTCACTTGTTATTTTTGTTCCCGTTTCCTTCGCCGGAGAAATTGTCTGTTGGGGCTGGGGAGGTTCGAATGGGGAAATTACCAATGCACCTGCGGGTGATGATTTCATAGGTATTGCAGCAGGTTTTTCTCATTCAGCGGCTCTTCGAGCGAATGGAAGCGTTGAAGTTTGGGGGCAACTATGGGGAGATGATTCAACTGGAAATTCAGATGTATTTAACGTCCCTCAGGGATATTTCACTCAAATAGCCTCCGGTCACTCACATTGCCTTGCACTGAGTTCTGATGGTTCTTTGTCGGCTTGGGGGATTAATAATTCTGGTCAGTGTGATGTGCCTTCGGGTAATGACTTTATAGCTATAGCTTGCGGCGAAGAACATTCTTTGGCACTTAGACCAGATGGTTCTGTCGTTGCATGGGGTAGTAACATCGCGGGTCAATGCGATGTTCCGCAAGGATATCAATTTGAAAAAATTATTTCAGGGTGTATTGCTTATCATAGTTTGGGCGTGACTAATCAAGGACAATTAATTGGTTGGGGAGACAACAGCTTTAATCAATTGGATTTTTTTAATGTTAATAACGTAAAAAATGCATCTGCCGGTGAAGCAACAACAACTGTTTTATACAATGATGGCGAACTCGATGTTTGGGGAAGTAGTTCTACTGGGCAGTTTGCAATACCAGATGGTGTCAAATTTACTGACATCTCGTCAAGTCGTCATTCTTTAGCCTTGGATGGTAATGGCTATGCTTATGCATGGGGAATAGATCCTCTTGAAAGGGGAATTATTGATGTTCCAATGGGGCATCAATTTTCATCAATTTCTGCTGGTGCATTTCACTGCGTGGCTTTGACCCCCGAGCCGGGTTCCATCCTTTTGATGGCAATCGGTGCCGTAGCTGTCAACAGAAAAAATAGATAAAATTGCCAAAGGGAGACAATCACGGCATAAAACAGTATTTACGAAGCCTGCCGAAAATATCTTGTAACACAAAAGGAGAATTTTAAACAGAAAATGGAATTTCAGTGTTTGAGGAGTCAATCATGAAATCAAAAACCCAAAAGCCATCAATGGTATCGTATGTGTCCAAATTCATTGCTCTAAGCACCATTATTTTGGCAGTATTTGTTAGTCAGATGTATGCAAATGAATATGTAGTGTTTAAGGATGCAACTCTTGAGTCTATGGTTGCGAGCGAATTGGACATTTATTCTCCTGTGCCGATTGAGGAAATGGCAAATCTCGAACTTTTGCGAGTGTTTCCATTTTATGAAATTTCTCATCTTGATGGTTTGGAACACGCAGTCAATCTCAAACATTTAAGAATCTATAACAGCTTGGTCGGAGATATCTCCCCGATAGTTAATCTCCCAAAACTCGAACACTTGTACTTAAACGGACACGCGATTGACAATATTAATGAAATATCGAATATAAGCAGCCTTAGAGAGTTAACATTGGGCAGTGCCAATATATCAGATATTTCATTTGTACAAAATTTTAACCAGATGACTGAACTTGAATTGTATGACAGTTTTATATCAGATATCACACCGTTGTTAACGCATGAAGATAGCCTTACTACTCTAAATCTTTCGATGAATCCAATCAATGATATATCGATATTTGGAACTTTTACAAAGTTGGAATATTTATATTTAAGCGATATTCTTACGTCAGATTTTTCTGCATTATCCAATCTTACAAACATAAAAGACTTTTACGCTCAAAATAATGGGATTTCAGATATATCTTTTATTCAGAATATGGATTCGCTCCAGATACTTCATTTAGAGGGGAATAAGATAAATGATATATCACCTTTAGATGAAATCATCTCATATAATAGTAATTTAAGGCATATTGACTTGAGGGGCAATCCATTAAATCAAGAGGCTTATGATATCTACATTCCCATGTATCAAAAAAAGGGGGTCTATATTGAGTATGACCCCGTTCCTGAACCTGCTTCGTTGCTGCTTATGGTGATTGGGGCCGTAGCTGTCAACAGAAAAAATAGATAAAATTGCCATAGGAGTACAATCAGGTTATAATAGAGCATTTACGGAGTCATAAATGCAAAACAACCTGTCCCGTCGTGATTTTTTGTCCCTGCTGGGCACCTCCGCCGCGACTGTTACACTTACCGGCTGCCTGCCGGGGATGTCCCGCAGCGCAAAGGCCGCCCGGCCCAATGTAATCGTTCTGTATATCGATGACCTTGGCTACGGCGATGTCGAGCCCTTCGGCTGCCCGGATATCCCGACCCCCCATATCAACCGGCTTGCCGCCAGCGGCACCAAATGCATGAACGGCTATGTAACCGCCCCGATCTGCAGCCCGAGCAGGGCAAGCCTGATGGCGGGCATTTACCCCCAGCGGTTCGGGATGAACGGCCTGACCAACCGCGGCAAAGCCCTGCCGCCGGAACACCCGACGATGGCCGAATATATGCGAAAACGCGGGTATGTCACCGGCATGGTCGGCCGGTGGGACATGGGCGATAAGACACAGGGGCCGCTTGATACGGGATTCGTCGAAATGGCAAGGCGCCCCGGCCCGGCCCCGGGCGCGAAAACACCGACCTATATCGGGTACGACGATTCGTACTGGACGGAGATCCAGGGGCCGGAGATGGCCGAATTTGTGGACCGCCACAAGGATGAGCCGTTCTTCTTGTACTTCGCTCCGCTGGCGGTGCACAGCCCGGTGACCGATGTCCCGCAGAGGTATCTCGACCGTGTGCCCGAGGCGGTAACGGGCAAGCGCAGGTACCTGGCAGGCACGCTGATCGCGGCGGATGACGCCATCGGGATTTTGCTCGACAAGCTCGAGGCCGAGGGGCTGTATGAGGATACGCTGATCTTTTTGATCGGTGACAACGGGGGTTCCATCAGCGACCAGGCGAGGAACCTGCCCTGGCGGGGCTACAAAGGCGGCCCGTTTGAAGGCGGTGTCCATGTGCCGTATATCGTATCCTGGCCGAGGGTGATCCCCGCGAATGCAAGCTTTGACGGCCTGGTCTCGGCTCTCGATGTGTACCCAACCTGTGCCGCCGCGGCAGGGGGGCAGCCGCCCGAAAGGCTAGACGGGGTTGACCTGCTGCCTTACCTGACCGGGCGAAGAAAGGGCGATCCACATGAGTTTCTGTACTGGAGATTCCTTGAAACGATGGTCTGGGCCAATTCGTTTAACTGGCGTTTCATGGACAAAATCAAGAATAAGGACAAAACCCCCTGGCTAAAGCAAGGCAGGGCGGTTCGCCACGGAAAATGGCGATGGCTGAGGTACCAGGACAACCTGGACTTTGCGGTCATGCATGAAGAACTGATCGACCTGGAAAACGACCCGGGCGCCGAGATAAACCTGATCGAGGAAAAGCCCGAGATCGCTAAATTCCTGCGAAATAAATACGAGCAGTGGGAAGCGGCCTTGCCCGAGCCCGAGCCGTATGTATCGCATTCAGCCCAGGGACAATGCCCCGGCGGCCGAGGCTGGGTCATCAAAGACGGCAGTGAAAAGTAACAGTGGTGATTATTCCCAAACGGGGATAATCACGGCATAAAACGGCGTAAGAAAATCGTTTTGCAGGGTGGTTGTACCCACCATTAACCCGCTTGTTAATCAATATGTCCTTTGTATTGTTTTACATCTATTGTGTCCGCGATGGGCTGGTTCCTGAGGTGCCTGGGCCTGGGGCCGGCGGTTGAGAAATCGACAGGCAAAAATCCCAAATCGTAAGCAGGGGAGTTTGCGGGCAGTGTGAAATCACCATTTTCAGCATCCGCGAATTTCGGATCGGCAATGATTGAATTTCGGTCCTGGATGACCTGTTCCTGCCATTGCTCGAAGGTGATTTTCTCTCTCTGGTTGACGGGGATATCCTTGGCGCAGTAGAGTTTGGAGCCCTTTGTGTTCCAGATCAAGTTCGTGTCAGCCCGCCAGTCTCTTTTGAGGATGTCCATTGTGTATCCGCCCCGGTAGATGGCCCCGCCGTCGCTGAGCAGGATGTTGTGAAAAATGTTCGCGGTGTACCTTCCACCTACGCCATGCGTCGCGCAGCGTATCAGGCCTTCTTCCCCGAAGGCGAAGATGTTGTTTCTTATGATATTTTCCCTGCCTTTTGTATTTACGATGTCGTCATTTGTTCGGTAGCAGAGATTGTTTTCGACGATGATATTTGACGCGGCAGCGTCGAGGTACAGGCATTGCCCCCCGTAAACGGCTTTATCTACGTCGTGGATCACATTCCCCGCGATGACGGTTCCGGGCTGGATGCCATGAATGTAGATACCGCCCATGTCGCTTAGCCAGCCCTGGCCGATCTTGTGGATGTGGTTGTTCAGGATCCTGTTTTCCCTGCATGCATGTTCGTAGTACCATCCGCCCCCGATGGTGATTCCATTGTAGTAAAAGTCTTCGATGTGGTTATGGGCGATGATGGTGGAGGCAATTCTCGTTGCGACAATGGCGGGAGAGCCCGGGAATGCCCGTCCGCCTCTTACGATTTCATTGTCTGTGATGAGGTTAACCCCGGTTACGCCAGCATCGGGCAGTTTGTGGGGAACGGAGTACATCTTGATCGCCCCGGCGCCAAGATCAGTAAATGTGTTTCCTGTGATTCGAATCCTTGTGCATCCCTTATCGAGATCGATTGCATAGGGGCCGATATTGGTAAAGGTGCAGTCCTCAAAGGCACAATTTTGGGCGTAAAGGAGTTTGATAATGCCCGGATCACTGTTTTCGTAGTTGTTGCCGGTATGCCGGTATTTGTCCCATGTGTAGGCAGCGTGACGGAATGTGATCCCTTTAAATTTGATGTTCCTGATGTAGAGCTGCTGTTCCGGGTCGCCTGAGATGTTGAAAAACTGCTTGAGCTTGGGCGCATAGACTTTTGTGGATTCTATCGACTGTCCGGGCAGGGGGATGTAGTAGAGTTTGCCCTGTTTTCTGTCGAGGTACCACTGGCCCGGCTCTGTGAGGGCCTCGAAGACATTTTCGAGCCAGTAGCGTGCGTTTCCTGATCCGTGGAACGGGTGCGCGTCAATCATGCTGAAGCTGCTTTTGACCTGCGTGGTGACAATGTTGGTTTCGGGATCGATGGATTTCAGGGGCATGCGGTCTTCGGTCCAGTAGGAAAGCATGAGCATATCAATATCCTGGAAGTTTTTCCATGAGGGATCGATGTCGCCCTGCCTGCATTTAAATTTGTCCTGCGGCACCCTTTGCGCAAGGTCGTCATAGCTTGCCAGCGGGTCTTCGATGACATACCAGCCTTTTTGCGGCAACCGCGCTCTCTGGGCACGGACGCCGTCCACAAAGAGCTGCCGGAAAAACCATTTATGGTTTTTGACATCGGGGATTTCAGCAACCCATGCTTTTTTTCCATGTACGGTTTCAACTTTGAAATTTGTGATTTGCCGCGCCCCGTCGATGAAGGGTTTTTCGCCGGTGTATGGCATAAAGGTGATCGGGGCGGGGTCTTCGAGCGTGATGGTGACCGGCCTGGTGAAATGGTGCACACCGCCTTTTAGGCAAATGATCACGTTTCCGGGTACGCCTCCGATACCGGTGGTATTTTGTGTATTTCGCAGCCTTGGGGAATTAGGCTGGCGTCTGCCGGAAGTGGAGTAGACATTGTGCCATTGATAGCCGTTATGGAACCGGGCGATTTCGAGTGCTTTTTCGATTGATTGCACCGGACCTTCGTTGGTATTGGGCACCTCTTGGGGGGCCAGGCCGGACCACTTGTCATCTCCGTCGGGGGAGACGTAAATAATAAGGGGATTCGAGGCCTGGGCGATAATTTCTCCTGTATCCAAATCGCCATGTGCGAAATTGAGCAGAGAGAATATCGTGACAAGAATCGTAACAGATATTGGACGACTAACAAATTTCATCATACTTGGCTCCTTGTGTATTGTATTCTGTGACGTTTGAGCATTATTGTAACTTGGACTTACAATTTGAACAGTTAAAAACAGTATAATCTACTCATGATGTCGGAAATTGTAACCACTTACCATCCTGAGTTTACTCACCTGCAGGTAATTCATAAACCGCTGGAAATGATCAAACCCATTAAGGTTCCGGGAGGGAGCATTGTTTAGTTTCTAGGATTGAAAAGCGTGTATTTTCGTCTAAAAATTTCCAAAATATTTTAGAAATTAGACAAAAACAGGATTCAATTGCCTCATCATCGGTGTCAGTGATACATGTTGTACTTATCACATAGGCCGTATGAAATGGAAAGGCGAATTCCGCCTTGAATTTAATATGTCATTTCGATCAGTGACCGCTTGAGGGGGTCGTCGAATGCGCTGACCAGGTCGGACTGCACCTGGCTTTCATAATCGTCATCCAGCCCCAGCGGGCTTTCCCACTGTTTCCAGCTATCGACAATTCGTGTCGCGTATTCCTGTATCCATGCCTGTCTTGCGGGGTTGGCCATATGACACCATCCTTATTTTACTGTGTTTACTGTACCCAATTTCAACTTCCCTGTTCACTTTCGGCTGACAGCGCTGCAATCTTAAATTTTCAAGCAGTAATCTAATAAAAATTCGACATTTCGACCGGAATTTCCTTAAATTTTTCCCGTTTTATTGGACAAAAACCGCTATTGCGGTTATGATAATTGTTTGATTATTCTCAATTATGTGAATAACAGTCTATCTAAGCATTTGAAAGAAACCAACGGATATGGACCAGACGAATCCCGAATCGACGGAACGATTTGAAGAACTTCAAATTCTCGACGAACTCAAGGTCTCGTACCTCAATTACGCGATGAGCGTAATCGTCTCTCGAGCCCTGCCGGACGTCCGCGACGGGCTAAAGCCCTCCCAGCGGCGCATCCTGGTGGCGATGAACGACCTGAACCTCGGCCCGCGCAGCAAGCACCGAAAATGCGCAAAAATCGTCGGTGACACCAGTGGTAACTACCACCCCCACGGCGACCAGGCCACCTACGGCACACTCGTGCGGATGGGCCAGCACTGGAACATGCGGTACACCCTCGTCGATCCGCAGGGCAACTTCGGTTCGATTGACGCCGACCCGCCCGCGGCCATGCGGTATACCGAGGCCCGGATGACCAGTGCCGCGACCGATATGCTCGAGGATCTCAACCGCGATACCGTCGATTTTATCCCCAACTACGACGAAACCCGCAACGAACCGGTCGTTTTGCCGTCGAAGTTCCCCAACCTGCTGGTCAACGGCGCCAGCGGTATTGCCGTGGGTATGGCAACGAACATCCCGCCGCACAATATCAGCGAAGTCTGCGATGCACTGCTTTTGATGATCGATGACCCCGAGTGCGGATTCAAGGACATC
>CAYVUI010000043.1:0-32872 GCA_964454745.1 uncultured Pirellulales bacterium
AAAGTTAGTCGTATAAATGACTTATAAAACTTTAAAAATTACACAGTACAACTATAAATGCTGTCTTTAATACATTTCAAAAGCTATTTTACCACCTCGCAGGTCGTATTTTAAGAACCAATCGGTATTTTCTTTGAAATTTCCAAATGCCTCTGGTAAGATTTCTGGCCTTTATTGTATGAGCTTGCCCGCAAGCCAGCCGAACCTGAAAATTGGATAGAAAACAGCGATTAACGAGAAGTTATGCAGATAAAAGCCTTTAAAGGATACCGTTACGATTCGCAGGTCGTCGGAGAGATCGGCCCCTGTGTCACCCCGCCCTATGACGTCATTGACGAGCGGATGCAGGCCCGTTTTTACGACCAGAGCCCATACAGCGTCGTGCGCATCATCAAGGGGCGGACAGAACCCGACGATAATGATCAGGAAAATCAGTATACCCGCGCGGGCGAGTTTTTTGAGCACCTGGTCCACGCCGGAGCCCTCAAGGCCGACAGTGCGGATTCCCTTTACGGCTATGTCCAGAATTTCACCCTTGCCGGCGAAACCTTTGAACGAAGCGGTTTTGTCGCCCTCGGTAAGCTCGAACCGTTCGGCAAGAACATCAAACCCCACGAAAAAACGCTCGACGGCCCCAAGGCGGACCGCCTGAACCTCATGCGGGCTACTGCCGGGCAGTTCGGCCAGGTTTTCATGATCTACGACGATCCCGATATGGTTGCTGATGCCGTCGTAAAAGACGCGGCCGGTCAGCCCCCGCTGGTGGATTTCACCGACGATGAAAATGTCCGCCACCGCCTGTTTGCCGTAAGCGAGCCGGACAAGATCCAGGCAGTAGCGAATATGATGGATACCCGCCATGCGGTAATCGCCGACGGCCACCATCGCTACGAAACCGCCCTGAACTACTATAACGAAACACAGAACCCCGAGGCCGAGTACCGGATGATGACGTTTGTCAACATGCGCAACCCAGGCATGATCATCCTGCCGACCCACCGCCTCGTATCGAACCTGCCGGAATTTAACGCTGACAAGCTGCTCGAAAACATCAAAAAGTGCTTCGAGATTACGCATTATACCTTCTCGGATGCCGCTGAAAAAGAAACGGCCTGCACACAGCTCTTTGCGGACATGAAAGCCGATTTCGACCAGGGCAAGCACAGCTTCGGCCTCTATGCCGGAGATAACAGCTTCCACCGCATGGTCTTGAAATATCCGGAATGCATGGCAACGGTCTGCCCGGACCTCAGTGAGGCGTCTCGGAGCCTGGATGTCACGATCCTGCACAAGGCGATTCTTGAAAGGCAGTTGAATATCGGCGATGCGGCCCTTGCCGCCGAGAGCAACCTTACCTATATTAAAGACATCGGCCAGGCCGTGAAAAACTCGATTGAAACCGTCGACCAGGGCCGGGCACAGGCGATCTTCCTGATGAATCCGACCCGGATGCAACAGGTGCAGGATGTCGCCGCGGCCGGGGAAAAAATGCCCCAGAAATCGACCTTTTTCTACCCGAAAATCTTTACCGGACTGGTAATTAACAAGCTGAGCCCCGCAACGGTATCAGCACAATCATAAATGTGTAATGAAAAAGAATGGGCGGCATCGGAGCAGCCCGCTGAAAATAGTATTTTATCTAACAATTGGAGGTATCAAATGACAGACTGGAAGAATCCTCCCAAACTGTTCATTCCCGGGCCGGTACACGTCCTGCCCGAAGTGCTCGAACAAATGGCTCGTTATCCCATTGGTCACCGTTCGAAAGAATACTCACAGCTTCAGGAAGAGACCGTTGACCTGCTCAAAAAGGTTCTTTTCACCGAGCAGAACATCTTCATGACTACATGCTCCGCGTCGGGTATCTGGGAAGCGGCGATCCGCAACTGTGTCAATTTCGACGAAAAGGTTCTCTGCACGATGTGCGGTGCGTTTTCCGACCGCTGGGCAAAGGTTGTAACCGATTGCGGACGCGAGTGTGATGAGCTCAAAGTTGACTGGGGCCAGGCCGTTACCGCCGAAATGATCGACGAGGCCCTCTCCAAGGGCAATTACGCCGCGATTACGATGGTCTACAACGAAACCAGCACCGGCGTGACCAATCCCGTCTACGAAATCAGCAAGATGATGAAGGAAAAGTACCCCGATGTACTGGTCTTCGTCGATTCGGTTTCCGGTATGGTCGGCCTGCCGATCCATTTCGATGACCTCGGGTGGGATGTCACTTTCGCATCGGTCCAGAAGGCCTTCGCGATTCCGCCGGGATTCACCGTAACCGCCGTCAGCGACCGTGCCCTCGAAAAGAGCGCATCGGTGCCGCAGCGCGGATACTACTTCGACTTCCAGAGCTTTGCCAAGTCGGCCAAAAAGCACCAGACCCCCACAACCCCCGCGGTTCCGCATATTATGGCCGTGAACTACCAGGCAGGCCGCCTGGTCAGCGAGGGCATGGAAAACGTCTGGGCACGCCATAAAAAGATGGCCGAATACGTCCGCGACTGGGCGAAGAAGAATTTCGAGCTGTTCGCTCCGGAAGAATACGCCTCCAATACCCTGACTGTCCTCAAGAACAACAAGGGCATCGGCGTTGCGGACACCATCAAGGCCCTCCAGCAGAAGCATAACACCATCTTCGGCAACGGCTACGGCAAGATCAAGGAAGAGACCTTCCGCATCTCCCACATGGGCGATGTCACGCTGGACGATCTCAAGGAACTGATCGGCTGGATCGAAGCGGAACTCTAACCCGCCGGTCAAAACAGAAGGCTCACTAAACCAGGGAAACCCCCCAGGTTACCACTTGAGCAACCAAATATCATAAGACCCGGAAACTTTCCGGGTCTTTTTTTCGGGAAATACTTACATTTCTCCCCCCAATGTGCCACCCTTATGGCACTCGGTGCGCACTGCCACTCCCATTGGGTCGGTCCACCCCGTACAATGCCGATTAAATGCTTGAAATAACCTACTGTGCCCGAAGCTGGGAACTGTTCCACTCAGGAGCAGCGGTTATTCGTAGCCGGGTCCAACCCGGCTTCGGGTTTTCCTGAAAAACTGGAAATGCCGGTTTGAGAAACCGAGAGGATATTGAAATGTTGACAGCCGGGAACAAAATGACCAGGCGATATCCAAAACCGGGTTGACGGGAGAAATGCTCCGTTAAGAGTGATCAAGCTTCTCCAGGCAACCCGGTCTGGATGGGTCAAAATATGTACAATACGGATCCAGGTTTCGGGAAATATGAAATATCAGGACCAGGTCCGCTTTAATCGTACTCATAACCCCACCGGGGCAAAACAGATTTATCCGAAACCAGGGCCGATTCGGCTTAAAAAAGCCCCCCATTCGCGGCCGTGTCCAGCAATACTCAAATATCTCGTTTCAACATAAATCCATTTTGCCCGTATTCTTTACATTTCAATACACAAATCTCACCCAGGCAAGCGCTTCTCCCAAGCTGGATAAAGGGGAACCAATCGAAATGCTGCAAATAAATCGTTTCTGCAATCGCCCAGCCACCCCTTCTTTTCCAGAAAGCCTACTTTCTTATCGCGAATTATTGTAAAGCCTTTGATACCGAATTCAAAGGATAATTACTCTATTTTAAAAAGTCTTTGAAAATTAGGGGTTTTTACGGATAGCAAATGGCCGGAATTTATGTCCTTCCCATTTTAATTCGTACACATGCTGTTTTTTTCCCCCAGGCCCTTGCAATCTGGAATCAAAAAGCTATAATGTAGCGTTCAAAATCAGTTGAAAACAAATTCTCACCGGGCGAAAAGTCGGTGAATTTTTTTATGGAGACAAAAAATGGCTAAGAACGTTGCAATCGCCGGGGTTACCGGGGCAGTCGGACAGGAATTCCTGCAAATACTCGAACAGAGAGATTTTCCGTTCGCAAACCTCAAAATGCTTGCCAGTTCACGCTCCGCAGGCAAAAAGATCACCTTCAAGGCCAAAGAATATACCGTAGAGGAATTGACCGAGAAGTCTTTCGACGGCATTGATATCGCCCTGTTCTCCGCAGGCGGCGGACGCAGCAAGCAATTCGCCCCTGCCGCGGTCAAGGCAGGCGCCGTCGTGGTGGATAATTCCTCCGCATACCGCATGGACCCTGAGGTTCCGCTGGTGGTGCCGGAGATCAACCCTGAGCATATCGCCGGGAACAAGGGAATCATCGCCAATCCCAACTGCTCGACGATTATCGCGATTGTGCCCGTATGGCCGCTGCACAAGGCCAACCCGGTTAAACGCATGATCGTTTCGACCTACCAGGCGGCTTCCGGCGCCGGTCAGGCTGCGATGCTCGAACTCAAAAAGCAGGCCCAGGAAGTGCTCGACGGCAAGGAGCCGACCTGCCAGACGCTTCGCTATCCGCTGGCGTTTAACCTGTACAACCACGACTCGGACCTGTACCCCAACGGCTACAATACCGAAGAGATGAAAATGGTCAACGAGACCCGAAAGATCTTCTCGTGCCCGGACATCGCAATTACCTGCACCTGCATCCGCGTACCGGTACTGCGGGCCCACTGCGAGAGCATCAACCTCGAATTTACAGACCCGATTTCGCCCGAACAGGTCCGCGACCTGCTCGAAACCGCACCGGGAGTATCGATCCTTGACGACCGCGAAAACAACCGCTTCCCGATGCCCATCGACGCCAGCGGCAAGGACGATGTGCTCGTGGGCCGAATCCGCCAGGATGAATCGGTCCCGGATAACCGCGGGATTAACCTCTGGGTAGCGGGCGATCAGCTTCGCAAGGGTGCCGCACTCAACGCGATACAAATCGCAGAAAAACTCGTATAAACCCGGAAAGCGTCTTTCGAGGCACTATGACCCGGCGGACGATCAAACTGACTATCGCCTACGACGGCACAGGCTACCACGGCTGGCAGGTCCAGCCCGGCTTGCCGACCATCGAGGGTACAGTCACCGAGGCCCTGGGCCGCCTGACCGGCCAGCAGATCGAGATTACCGGTTCCTCGCGAACTGACGCAGGCGTACATGCACTCGCTCAGGTTGCCCATTTTCACATCGAGAGCCCGATCCCGACGGAAAATTTTGCCCCCGCTCTTTCGCGGCTGCTGCCGGATGACATTACCATCGTCGATGCCTGCGAGGTACCCAATACTTTCAATGCTATTTCAGACACGAAAAGCAAAATTTACCGTTATACCATCCACACCGGTCCGACAAAACCGGTCCTCGATATTCGCTACTGCTGGCACCGCCCGGGCGAGCTGGACATCCCCGCCATGCAAAACGCGGCCAAACGCCTCGAAGGAACGCACGATTTCAAGTCTCTGGCCAGCGCCGCCGATCAGCGAACATCCTCGGTCCGAACGATCCTGCATTGCAGCCTGTTCAAGCAGGAAGATTTTATCTATTTTACCGTCCAGGCGGACGGATTCCTGTATAATATGGTCCGCAATATCGTCGGCACCCTTGTAGAAATCGGCCGGGGCCGCTGGGAGCCGGAATATATGGATACCATCCTCGCCGCCAAAGACCGCAACGCCGCCGGGCCCATCGCTCCGGCCAGCGGACTTAACCTCATAAAAATCCTTTATCAATAACCCCCACCCATGGTAAAATACCTGTTGCGAAATGGAACCGAAAATTAGGAGCTATTCTTCGCCTCTGCGGCGTATGATATATCAGCTATGAAGATTGTACACATCATAA
The DNA here is from genome assembly GCA_964454745.1 of uncultured Pirellulales bacterium. Classification (GTDB taxonomy): domain Bacteria; phylum Planctomycetota; class Phycisphaerae; order Sedimentisphaerales; family Anaerohalosphaeraceae; genus CAYVUI01. Next base: position 5,692 of record CAYVUI010000043.1, read on the forward strand.
CCCGTCTGATTCTCGGCGGCGCGCAGGAAAACACGCTCATCACCTGCCGGGAGTTCGCCAAACGCGGCCACGAAGTCACCCTGATTACCGGCCCGCCGCTGGGCCCCGAGGGCCAGCTTCTTGAAGCGGCGAAAAAACTGCCCATCGAGATCATTATTGTCGATTCGCTGCGAAGGGAGATCAATCCCCTGCACGATACGATGGCGTATCTAAAGATCAAAAAGCACCTCAAACGCATCCAGCCGGATATCGTCCATACCCATTCGGCGAAAGCCGGCATCCTCGGCAGACTCGCGGGCCGTGCGATCAAGAAAAAACCCGACGCCCTGCCGCTGATTGTTCATACGATCCACGGCTTATCGTTCCACCCGTACAACGCCTCCTGGAAGAACCGCCTGTACATCACATGCGAGAAATCCACGGTCCAATCCACCGACGCCTTTCTATCGGTCGCTGATGCCATGACCGAAAAGGCAGTTGCCGCGGGACTGGGCACGCCGGAGATGTATACCACCGCTTATTCGGCCATCGATGAAGAACCGTACCTGACGAGTTTTTCGATCCAGCAGATCAAAGACTTCCGCCGGCGTTTCGGGATCAATGAACAATCCATCGTTTTGACCACGGTCGCCCGGCTGGCGGAACTCAAGGGCCATGAATACATCGTGGAATCCGCAAGGCGGCTGGCCCCGGAATTTGAAAACTGCACCTGGCTGTTCATCGGCGATGGCAAATTCACCAAGGATATCCGCCACGATATCCAGCTTGCCGGCCTGGGGTACCGCTTTAAATTCACCGGCCTGCTGCCGCCCGAACAGATCCCCCTGGCCCTGCATGCGTCGGATATTCTCGTGCACTGCTCGCTGCGGGAAGGGCTCGCGCGGGTACTGCCCCAGGCCATGCTCGCGGAAAAACCGGTCGTTTCTTTTGATATCGACGGTGCCAAAGAGGTCGTCAACGCCGAAACCGGCTACCTGATCGAGCCCGAGAACGTGGACCAGCTTACCGATGCCTGCCGGGAACTGATCGATTCGGCTTCCCTGCGGCAAAAGCTCGGGCAAAGTGCCCGAAAGTCCGTACTGAAAAAATTCGCACCCGAGACGATGGCCGATACGATCCAGGGCGTCTACGACAAATACCTGGCCGCAATGAATACAAATTCGTAAAGGACAACCCATGAAGTCACTGACCAAAGAAATCTGGATAGATGTGCCACGCCGCAGGGCGATTATTTCGATTCATAATGAAGTTGAACGCCTCGTCGCCGAAAGCGGCGTGCAGGAAGGTTTCGTGCTTGTAAACGCAATGCATATTACCGCGTCTGTTTTTATTAATGACAACGAATCCGGGCTGCATCACGACTACGAAGTATGGCTGGAAAAGCTGGCCCCGGAAAAGCCCCACTCCCAGTACCGCCACAACGGCTACGAGGACAACGCCGACGCCCACATGAAGCGGCAGGTCATGGGCCGGGAAGTCGTCGTCGCAATTACCGAAGGCGAGCTGCACCTCGGGCCGTGGGAGCATATCTTCTATTACGAATTTGACGGCAACCGCAGAAAACGCCTGCTGGTAAAGATCATCGGGGAGTAAGGCCCGCGCTGGTATTTATCCTGAAAACGCCCCCTCGTAATGGCGAACCTGCTTTTGCCCCCTGGGCGGCAGAACCACCACGACGACATCAAAACGCCTGGGCTGATCCTCGATATCATACCTGCGACGAAAATGCCGCGCGGCCCTCAGGATTCGCTTCCTCTTTTTGCCCCCCACAGAGGCCTGTCCCGGTGCGAAAGATTCATCCTTCCGCGTCTTGACCTCCACGAATACAAGCAGCCGGCCGGGTCCCTGAAAAACCAAGTCGATCTCACCGCTCTTACAGCGGTAATTCTTGCTGATAAAACGCAACCCTTTTTGCCGCAGCAGATTCCGGGCGACTCTCTCGCCCCATCGGCCCAGCCGCCGCCTGTCAGATAAGAGCCAGCTTCGATAAAACCAAAACCGGCTGAGCATTCTTTATTTCCTTGAAGTATGGCTGCTGTGCCGCTGCGAAAGACGAACACCCTTACCCATGCGCTCACGCAGGAAGTACAGCTTTGCACGGCGGGTCTTACCGCTTCGGCGAGGGACAATGTCCAGCACGTTGGGCGAGTTGATCGGGAAGATACGCTCGACACCTTCGTCCGCGACGATACGGCGAACGGTAAAGCTCTCGTTCATGCCGCGGCCCTTGCGGGCGATAACCGTACCGGTAAAAATCTGGACACGCTCTTTTTCACCTTCCTTAATCCGGCAGTGCACATCCACTGTATCACCAATTTCGAAATGGGGAATCTTTTCTTTCAGTGATCCCTTTTCGACGCTTTCGAGTAATTCAGTTTTCACGATTATTCTCCTGTTTTATCTTGTTTTTCTATCTCTGTATTTTTTAGTAAATCAGGTCGATTTTTCCGGGTCCGCTCGATGGACTGCTCGTGCCGCCACTGCTCGATTTTTTTATGATCGCCGCTCAGCAGCACCTCGGGCACCTTCATGCCCCGGAAGTCTTCCGGCCGCGTATAATGCGGATACTCCAGAAGCCCGTTGCTGAAGGAATCATGCTTGGCCGAGTCTTCATCGCCCAGTGCCCCGTCGAGCAGCCGAACGACCGAGTCGATCATGACCATCGCCGCCGGTTCACCGCCGCTGAGAACATAGTCTCCTATCGAGACCTGCTCGGCATCGAGCCCGGTACGAATCCGCTCGTCAAAGCCCTCGTACCGCCCGCAAAGCAGGATCAGCCGCTTTTCCCGCGAGAACTCAAGGGCCAGCTCATGATCGAACTTTCTGCCCTGCGGTGTCAGCATGACCACCCGTCCCGGCTCGGGCGACTGCGGCCGGACATGCTCGATGCAGTCAAACACCGGACCGCACATCAGCACCATCCCGGCCCCGCCGCCGTAAGGCTTGTCATCCACCTTGCGGTAAGCGTCCGTCGAAAAATCCCTGATATTCGAAAGAGCAAATTCCACGAGCCCCTTGTCCCGGGCCCGCTTGACAATCGTATACCCCAGAAACGATTCAAACATTTCCGGGAACAATGTCAGCACATCAATACGCATCGACATGCCTCTCTATCTTCATCTCCGCTTCGGTCCATTGGCCGAAACAAAGCCTGTTTCTATTCACCGCCGCCGGATTCCTCTTTTGCTTTTGCTGCGGCGGCCGCTTCTGCCGCGGCTGCTTCTTGTGCAGCCTGCTCGGCTTCCGCTGCTTTTTTCGCCGCGATGCGCTCACCCTCTGTAAAGGGCTTGCCCTGCTTGCGGGCAATCGCGCGGGCTCTTGCTCGGCGTGCGACCTTATCCTGGTAGTGCTTGCTCTCGATCCCGTGCTTGGCGATGATCTGGGCTACGGTATCCGAGGGGATCGCGCCCTTTTCCAGCCAATACCGGATGCGTTCTTCGTTAATAAGCACCTGCTTTTCGGCGTCCTTCTCGATGGGGTCATACTGGCCGACCTTCTCGATGATCCGCCCGTCACGAGGGGTCCGGCTGTCCACCACGTTGATCCGGTAGTACGGCCTGTGGCGACGACCCATCCTCGTCATGCGAATTTTTACTGACATAATCTTTCCTTTCGTACGTCTATATAGTCAATTTCCAGGGCACCCTGCCCCGAAACAAGTTTAGCTCCGCTTGATGTTCAATAACCCCCGAATCCCTTCGAAGCGGTTGAAAACCTAAAAATATACCTTTTGGATTCGTCTTTTTCAACAAAATTTTACCTTTTTTTCACTTCTTTGGCAGGTACAATGTCCCCATGACAAGAATCCTGCTGGTCAATCCGCCCATATATGACTTCACAGCCTATGATTTCTGGCTAAAACCGCTGGGGATGCTCACCGCCGCGGCGAGGTTTTGGGATGCAGATATCGAACTGTTCGACTTCCTGGACCGAATGCATCCATCTGTAGACAAAGAACTTATCAAAAAAACAGACGAATTTGACCGAGGCCCCTACCCGAGGGAAAAAGTCGAGAAATCCCCTGTTTTTCACACAATCCCCCGCTATTTCTACCGTTTTGGACTCCATAAATCTATATTTGAGCAATTTTTACAAAACCACCCCCCTTTTGACGTTGTTTTCATCCAGACGGTTATGACCTACTGGTACCCGGGCTATCAGGAGATAATTGATACCATTCGGGCCATTTCTCCGGATACCAAAATCGCCGCCGGGGGCTTCTATGCCTCCCTTTTGCCTGACCATGCCCGGTCCATTGGAGTGAATTTCGTAATACAGGATAATGATTTATCGCCTCTAAATAACTATATAACCGTAACAAATAAAGACACTTATCGACCTCCACTTTGGAATTTATACTCAAAAATCTCCTCTGCGGCAATCCAGCTTACCACCGGATGTCCTTATCAATGCACTTATTGCGCGATCGGCCAGAGGAATATACCCTTTATTCCCCGGCCTCTTGACGAAGTAATCGCCGACCTTCAGGCCGTCCGCCACGCCGGGGCGACCCACATTGCCTTTTATGACGACGCCCTGCTGTATAAACCAGGTGAAATCCTGATCCCGTTTCTGGAACATATTATCCAAAATCAGATCCAGCTCAATCTCCACACTCCCAATGCCCTCCATGCCCGAATGCTGACCCCGCAGCTTGCCGAATTACTCGTAAACGCCGGCACGAAAACGTTTTACCTCGGCTTTGAATCTTCCAGCGAGAACTTCCAGTCGCAAACCGGGGGCAAAGTAAAAAACACCGACCTTGCCCGCGCGGTCCAATCCCTCAAAGACGCCGGCGCAAAGACTGAAAATATAACCGCTTATGAAATCCTCGCCCACCCGCAAGATGACATGCAGCGACTGGAAGAATCAATCCGGTACGTTCACTCCCTGGGCATCCGCGTCATGCTGTCTGATTTTTCGCCCATCCCAGGCACCCCGGACGGCGAACTGGCCCGAAAATGGGTCAATCTCGACGAACCCCTCACGCACAATAAAACATATTTCCCGATCATCAAAATGGGATTTGACAAATCCAACCGCTACAAAGACCTCGTCCGCAAGCTCAATAATTCCCTCTGAGAACCCTCTCGAATCAGGCCCGATAAATCTACGGCCCGCGGTCTATTTTCCTTAATAATCTTCCAAATCAACCTGTTTAAGGCATCTTCGATTTTCCCCCTTTAAAGTCGCCTTTTATTCGGGCCGACGCCCTCAGTGCGTGGAGACCCGTTTGTAATCGTAAAACCGGCCCAATGATAAGGAAATCGAATGTATAAGACCTACATTTTCGCATTTTTTACAGCAACATTTCTTTGTTCTTTTGCTTTCTCAACTATGGACGTGATGGTTCAGGATGCCCCGGACCAAAGCAGTTCTGTCTGGCTTCGAGGAATCGCTCCTGTTACTCATAACTGGGTACGGCTAACCGAGGTTCCCACCTCCCGATGGACCTATGGGTGCTCCGCAACGGCAGCGGGTATGATGTTCGGCTACTACGACCGTACCGGATATGACAATATGTACACCGGCCCTGCCAACGGCGGCCTGGCACCGCTTTATGACCTGGGTTCAAATTGTTCACTGATCGCCACACGAAAAGGCTTCGACGGACGCCAGACCTACGGCCACGTAGATGACTACTGGCAAACCATCAACGCCTCCGGACCGGACCCGTTTGAGGGGGTTCGCAGCGAGCACACCTGGGGAGACTGCACCGCGGACTTTATGGGCACCAACCAGGCCAAATGGGACTGGGACGGTGACGGCAGCAAGGAATTCAACGTGGATGGCTCGACCGCATTGTGGACTTACGATTCCGGCCAGCGGCTCTACGATTACATCCCTCCCGTATCCGGAAACGCCCCGCGAACAGCACTTAGCCACGGCCTTAGGCTTTTCGCCGAGTCCCGCGGGTATGACGTAATCGCCAATTACACCCAGAAACTCGATACGGAATATGCCGACGGATTCTCCTTTTCGGATTACAAATTCGAGATTGATTCTGGCCGGCCGGTCATGGTCCAGCTTCGAGGCCACTCCATGGTCGGCGTTGGCTACGATGACCAGGCACAAAACATCCTCTTTCATAATACATGGGACAATTCCGTTCACTCCATGGCTTGGGGCGGCACTTATTCCGGCATGGATTTCATTGCCGTGACCGTGCTTCAGCTTGGATCCGTACCTGAACCGGCTTCCCTGGCCCTGTGGATGTTCGGCTCAATCGCGTTGATCGTGCAAAAGAAAAAGAAAGCCCCGCGGAAAAAATAATTCCTTTTTACTCCTCATTCGCCTGGAATGCCGGTGACGGAGAAGGCAAATCCGGTATTTCACAATATTCCGGCTCCGTCCGCTGGCGAACGACCGTGGGCCAGATATGCTTCCAGTTATTGAGCAGCCCCCTTCTGACCTCGGGCATGTCGTGTTTAATCACCTCGTGGAGTTTGGGCAGGTTATAATAAGGAACCGCTGCGTACATGTGATGCTCGGTATGATAATTCATATTCCAGTAGAAAAAGCTCAGGAATTTCCCTAAGTGCATCGACCGGCAGCAGATACGAAAATCCGGCACGCTGGGCTTCAAGCCGACATGCTGCGTATAATTGCACATCAGGCTAAGCCACGGCGCAATAAAACGGGGAAAGGTAACCACAAACAGCATGGGCCAGAGACCGAAATAGAGGAACGCCGTAGCAAGAAGAATATGGCCGATCACGACAAAACGGTCCCAGTTGAATAGTTGCTTACGCAGCTGGGGCTTGTCTTCCGGGAAAAGCTCGGCTTCGTGTTCATCAGAGAAACGGCCGAAACAGTGGGCCATCTTATTGTTCATCAGGTCGAAAATGCCCGTTACGTTCTGAAAACTGTACAGCGGAATGGTGAAAGCGAAGAAAACATCCACCGGGCGGATGATCGACGGCAGGACTACCTCGTGATCAATCCCTTTGTACACAGTAAACGGGTGGTGCATCGACAGGTGCGACTGGCGGTATTTGACAAAACTGTCCCAGGAGAAAAAGGTGACAAAACGGAGGAAGAATTCATTGAGCCAGCGGGTTTTAAACGGCGAACGGTGCGAGAGTTCATGAAATGCGGCATTGTGGGTCAGAAAATGTATAAATGTGCCGTGAATATAGATTGCAGCGACCATAAACGGCCAGGGCAGGTACTTCCAGCTCAGGATCACACCGGCACCGGTGGCGACACTGAAGAGAATCTGGGCAAGAACATGCACAAGCGGGCGGAAATTCTCCTTCCGGGTCAGTTCGCGGAGTTTATCTTTGTCTATCGGCGACCTGTACCACTCAATTTTTTGGTGTGCATTCATATCCGTATCCTTATATAAGGGAAAAATTAACAGCCTGATACCTGACCTTATCTAACCAGAAATAACTGCTAAAAGTCAAGGCTTATTTCCAAACAGGAAGAACTTGAGATTTTCAGTATGGTTTTCACTCTCAGAAAGGCCTTGTTTTTTTCGTGAGAACAGAGCTGTTATGTGTTATTATGCCGGTTTTAGAGAATCAGGGCACGGTTTTGAGCAGGATGCGCTGTCTTGAGCATCCGAAAGGGACGGAGTCTGTCAGTACGGGCTTTGTTCCGTAAAAACGAAAAACAGCTATAACGGAGTATACATGCGGGTACTTGTAACAGGCGGTGCGGGTTTTATCGGTTCCCATCTGTGTGAGGCACTGACAGAACGCGGGTATGAAATCACCGTAATCGACGACCTCTCGACCGGCAGGGTCGAGAACCTCTCGGGCCTGGTCGGTAAGGGCGGGTTTGAATTCGTGGAAAATACCGTCCGCAACGCCGAGCTGATGGAACAGCTCATGAACCGCTGCGAGCAGGTATATCACCTGGCCGCGGCCGTGGGGGTACAGCTTATCGTGGACCGGCCCGTTCATACCATCGAAACGAATATCCACGGTACCGAAGTGGTACTGGAAAAAGCGAACAAGAAAGGCCGCAAAGTCCTGCTGGCCTCGACCAGCGAAGTATACGGTAAGAACGAAAGCGTGCCTTTTGCAGAGGAGGATGACACCGTCCTGGGCTCGACGCGGTTTTCCCGCTGGTCCTATGCGTGCTCGAAGGCGATTGACGAGTTCCTCGGCTTTGCCTATTATGACCAGTACGGCCTTGAGGTCGTCGCGGCACGGCTGTTTAATACCATCGGGCCCCGCCAGGTAGGGCAGTACGGAATGGTGGTCCCGAGGTTTGTAAAGGCGGCCCTTCGCGGTGAACCGATCAAGATTTTCGGAACCGGCGAACAGACCCGGTGTTTCAGCTATGTCGGTGACGTCGTCCAGGGGCTGATCGGCCTGATGGAGAACAAGGTCACCGGCGGCCAGGCGTATAATGTCGGCAGTGATGAGGAGATCAGCATTGAACGGCTGGCGGAGTTGGTGATCGAACTGACCGAAAGCGAATGTGCAAAACAATATATATCCTATGAAAAGGCATACGGCAAGGCATTCGACGACATGCAGCGGCGAGTGCCGAATCTAAGTAAAATCCGCGCGTGTACCGGCTACAAGCCCGTGCTCGACCTTCGCGGGACACTGAAATTGATTATCGAAGAGATGAAGGAGAATCTGGCATGAAGATAGCGGTAGTTGGGGTGGGTTATGTCGGCCTGGTCGCAGCAGGATGCCTCGCAGAAGGCGGTAACCATGTGATCTGTGTGGATAACGATGCGAAAAAGATCGAAAACCTCAAAAAGGGAGTTATCCCCATTTACGAACCCGGCCTGACCGAGATCGTGGAACGCAACCTCGAGGCGGGCCGCTTGATCTTTACGACGGACCTGAAAGTCGGTGTCGAGCAGGCATCGGTGATCTTTATCGGCGTGGGCACCCCCAGTGCAGACGACGGCTCGGCGGATATTTCCGCGGTCCTGAGCGTTGCCGGGGCCGTTGCCGAGATGATGACTGAATACCGCATCCTGGTTACCAAGAGCACCGTTCCGGTCGGAACGCACAAACTCGTCAGCGACCTGGTCCAAAGCAAGACGGATGTTCCGTTTGATTATGTCAGCAACCCGGAATTCCTCAAGGAAGGCTCGGCAGTGGATGATTTTATGAAACCCGACCGCGTGATCATCGGGACCAATTCCCAGCATGTCCGTGAAATCATGGAACATATCTACCGCCCCTTTATGATGAAACGCAGCCGGATCATCTTCATGGACCCGGCCAGCGCAGAGATGACCAAGTACGCCGCCAATACAATGCTGGCCACGCGAATCTCGTTTATGAACGAGCTTTCATCCCTGTGCGACAGCTTCGGTGCGAATATCGAAAAGGTTCGCGTCGGGATGGGCAGCGACAGCCGGATTGGAAACGCGTTTCTGTTTGCCGGGGTCGGCTACGGGGGTTCGTGCTTTCCCAAAGACGTCAAGGCCCTGATTCACATGGGCCAGCAGCAGGAAATACCCATGACGATCGCCCAGTCTGTCCAGCAGGCCAATTATTCTCAGCATGACCGCTTTGCCAAGCGGGTCATTGAGTATTTCGGTAAAGAGGCGTCGGGCAAAAAGCTCGCCGTCTGGGGTCTGGCCTTTAAGGCGAAAACCGATGATATCCGCGAGAGCCCGGCCCTGTGGTGCATCCGGGCCTTTCTTGATGCGGGGATTTCCGTACGGGCACACGACCCCGAGGCGATGGAAACCACGCGGGGCGAACTGGGCGATACAATCGAGATGTGCGAGAACCGCGACGATGTGCTCGAAGGCTGTGACGGCCTGGTGATCCTGACTGACTGGCAGGAATTCCGCACGCCGGACTTTGACGAGATCCGCAAACAGCTCAACAAGCCGGTGATCTTTGATGGGCGAAACCTGTATGATCCCGAGTACGTCCGCAAGATGGGTATTGAGTATTATTCCATCGGCCGGCCGTAAGAGCGAATCAGGAAAAAAACAGAAAACTCTCAAACGGATTTGAAATGGAAGTGTTGCTATGAAGATACTGGTAACCGGAGCGGCAGGATTTATCGGTTCGCATTTGTGCGAACGTCTCCTGGCCGAGGGACACCGCGTGGTCGGCCTGGACAATTTTGATCCCTTCTACGCGGAATCGGTCAAGCGAAAGAATATCCTGGCGGCCAGCCACACACCCGGCTACCTGCTGGTCGAGGGCGATATCCGTGACCGGGCCTGCGTGGACGAGGTCATCAAGGAGCAGCAAACCGAAATGATTATCCACCTGGCGGCACGGGCGGGCGTTCGGCCTTCCATTGCCGACCCGGTCGGATATAACGATGTCAACATCAACGGCACCATGGTCATGCTCGAAGGAGCGCGGGGGCACGGGGTGAAAAAGTTTATCTTCGCCTCTTCCTCGAGTGTCTACGGAAACAACAGGAAAGTCCCTTTCAGCGAGGAGGACATCGTCGATTTCCCGATTTCCCCCTATGCCGCGACCAAAAAGGCCGGCGAGCTGATCTGTCATACCTACAGTCACCTCTACGGCATTGACATGGCATGCCTGCGTTTTTTCACCGTATACGGACCCCGCCAGCGGCCGGACCTGGCGATTCACAAGTTTACCCGGCTGATCGAATCCGGGCAGGAAATCCCCATGTTCGGCGACGGCTCAATGATGCGTGATTTTACGTATATCGATGACATCCTCGACGGGATCATGGGAGCCGTGAACAACTGCAGCGGCTACTCGATTTACAACCTCGGGGAATCCCGCCCCGTCCGGCTCGATGCCATGATCACCGCCATTGAAAATGCGCTGGGCAAAAAAGCGAAGATCAAACGAATGGATGTGCCGCCCGGGGACGTAAAGCAGACCTACGCCGATGTGGCCAAAGCCGTAGCAGAGCTTGGCTACGAACCCAAAACCAAACTCGAAGACGGCCTGGAACGGTTCGTCGAATGGTTCCGGATGATACACAGCAGCTAAGCCGGGGACCGGAAACACCGGATAATTGATTCTCTATGAAGCGATTCGCATTGACAGGACTGGCCGGATACATTGCACCTCGCCATTTGCAGGCGATCCGGGAGACGGGCAACGTACTCACCGCCGCGCTGGACCCGAATGATTCCGTCGGGATCATCGACCGGTATTTTCCGGACGCGGATTTTTTCACGGAATTTGAACGGTTTGACCGCCACCTCGAAAAACTCAAACGCATCGAGGAGAAACGGATCGAGTACTTGACAGTGTGCAGCCCCAATTACCTCCACGATGCCCATGTACGCTTTGGCCTGCGGATCGGGGCGGATGTGATCTGCGAAAAACCGCTGGTGCTCAATCCCTGGAATGTGGACGCACTCGCGGAGACTGCCCGCGAGAGCGGAAGGAAAATCAACGTCATCATGCAGCTTCGCCTTCATGAAGCAGTCGGTAAACTCCGCGAAGCAATTGCCGCACAAAACAATTCCGGCAAACACGAGGTCGAGCTGACGTATATCGCACCGCGGGGCAGGTGGTATTCGTATTCCTGGAAAGGCCAGGAGCCCAAATCCGGGGGGATCGCGACCAATATCGGCATCCACTTTTTCGACCTGCTCGGTTGGGTCTTCGGCCCGGTAGAGCGAAACGCGGTCCATCTCCGCGATGAGCGTCGGGCGGCAGGTTACATGGAACTTGCCCGCGCCAAGGTCAAGTGGTTTCTCAGCCTGAATCGAAACGATCTGCCCGCCGGGGAGGCAACGGCCGCCAGTTGTAAACGCCTTCGGGTAGACGGCGAAGAGATCGACCTTTCCACCGGGTTTGAAACCCTTCACACCGAAAGCTACCGACACATCCTCGCCGGGCAGGGCTTTGGCCCCGAAGATGTGAAACAATCCATCGAGACGGTTACCCAGATCAGAGTCATCGACCCGAAGCCGGGAGCGAGAGAAGAAAAACACGACTTTTTGAAATCATAATTAAGGGGCCACAAGCCCTTTTTCGTATATGTAACGGAGTTTATTTTTATCATGGAGTGATTTATGCAGGTTCCATTGCTTGATTTAAAGGGACAGTATGAAACGATCCGCGAGGACATCCTCACGGCGGTAACCGAAGTGCTCGATTCGCAGATCTGCATCGGCGGGCCGAAGGTAAAGGCCCTCGAAGAGGCCGTCGCCAAAGTCAGCGGCTGTCAGTACGGCATCGGCGTTTCCAGCGGGACCGACGCCCTGCTCAACGCCCTGATGAGCCTCGACATCGGGCCCGGTGACGAAGTCATTACGACACCGTTTACCTTTTTCGCCACCGCCGGCAGCATCGTCCGCGCAGGTGCCAAGCCGGTCTTCGTAGACATCGATCCTGAGACCTACAACATCGATCCCGCCCAGATTGAAAAGGCGATCACCAAGCGGACCCGCGCGATCATGCCCGTGCACCTGTTCGGCCAGATGGCCGATATGGACCCGATTATGCAGGCCGCCGGCTCGTACAGCCTTGCGGTGATCGAAGATGCCGCCCAGGCAATTACGGCAACCTACAAGGGCAAACCCGCCGGCTCGTTCGGCACTGCGGGCTGCTTTAGTTTTTATCCGTCCAAGAACCTCGGCGGTATCGGCGACGGCGGCATGGTCGTGACCAACGACGAGGCGCTGTACAAACGCTGCCTGATCATGCGAAACCACGGCAACGACATCAAGTATTTCCATCAGTACGTCGGCGGAAATTTCCGGCTCGATCCCATCCAGGCGGCGGCCCTGCTGGTCAAGCTGGAAAAGCTCGATTCCTGGAGCAAGGCACGCCAGAAAAACGCGGCCCATTACAATAAGCGGTTCAAGGGGGCTGCGATTACAACCCCGATCATTCGTGACAACTGCGAGAGCATTTACAACCAGTACGTCATCCGCGTACCCAAACGCGATGCCATGCTCGAACATCTGCGGGCGAACAATATCGGCTGCGTGATTTATTACCCGCTGTGCCTGCACCTTCAGCAATGCTTTGAATACCTCGAATACAAGGAAGGTGATTTCCCGCACGCGGAGCAGGCAAGCAAAGAGGTTCTGGCCCTTCCGATTTACCCGGAACTGACCGATGAGATGCTCGACTATGTGGCAGACATGGTCCTTGATTTCCTGGACTGATCGTCAGCTATACCCTTTAGGGTAGTAAATTTCCGCGAGGAAAGTTGTAATTTGTTATTCCCAGGTTATTTACCGCGAATAAACCGAGAATTTTCAATCAGTAGCACTATATCTATCAAAAGCTTCTGAAAACTCTTGAATGAACAGATAGGGTGGATCATTACCCACCCGCCGCTTGAGCACTTTTTCGGTTTCAGGATCAACGACCACCGTGGTCGGCTCATAGTTATACTCAAGCTTTTTGCTGATCTGCTCGTATTCGGAATTGAGGACGTTCATCTTGACGGGAACAAAATGCTCTTCAACAAAATCGATTACGGCGGTGCTGGTAAACGTTTGCTCAAACAGCAGCCGGGTGTATTCCTGGTTGATCGGCTCCTTGTACATAACCACCATCAGCAGCTTATCCTGCTGCTGGGCGGCCTGGCGGGCCTGTTCATATGACATCGCCCAGTTCATCTGGGGCCCCTTGCGGTTAAAAATCGTGACTATCACAAACAGGACAAACACCGCCGCAAACATCCACAGGGCCTTGGAATCGGAGGATTTTTTCCTTTTTTTCGCTTTCCCGGCCGGGGGTACTTGTGCGGCTGAATTTTGAGCCGAATTCTCTTGCTGCGGTGTGCTCGCAGGATTCTGCTGATCGTTCACGGTTTTGAACTCCTTTTTAGGATATTGATCTCTGAAAGCTAATAATAACATCTTTTTCAGGTCTACATTGTCATTATCGACATTACACCTGCGATCATTTTATATTTATGGCTGAAAAAATCAAGGGGATAGCGGTGTCAAATCGACTTCGGGCCTGGCTGGCCGTATTTGCCTGTGCATTTGTGCTCTACTGGGCGACCTGCGCGGCCCATGTCGTCTGGCAGGATAGCGGTTTCCTCTCTTATCGCGTGCTCGACGGTGACCTGACCGGTATCATGGGCGTCGCGCTGTCGCACCCGCTGTATATCGCCCTCGGGATCGTTCTGGACCGTATCGGCGGCCACCTTGGCTACCTGCTCAATGTCATGTCCGCCTTTTTCGGGGCGATTACGGTCGCAAATGTCTATCTGCTCCTGCGAAGCTGGGGCCTGCAGCGAATTACCGCCCAAAATCTGCCCTCACGCCCTGTCCGGGCCGGTACTTTGGTTGGCACGATCAGCGTAGCTGTCGCCTGGACCTTCTGGTGGCACTGCACTGTCGCAGAGGTCTACACGCTCTACACGGCCCTGATGACCTTTGAGCTGCTCGGAATCCTCTGGTTTCTGCAATCCGGCAATAAACGCTGGCTGTTCTTCGCGGTTCTGATTAATGGTATCGCCTTTTCGAACCACTTGTGGGCCATCTTCGGCCTCGGGACTATCGGCCTGCTCGGTATCTGGCTGCTGATCTCGAAAAAAATCAACTGGAGGGATGTCATCCTCTGCGGGGCACTCTGGATTCTCGGGGCAAGCCTGCTGATTTACGTAACTTTTGAAGATTTTCCCCAGACAAACAACTGGTCTGAAACGATCCGGGGCGTCTTTTTCGGGCGATTGTGGGAAAACGCGGTCCTGAATTCAAGGGTCACCGCCCGCATTGCGGTCGAGAATTTCCTGTTTATCGGACTCAATTTCGCTACACCGCTGATTTTGCTGCTTCCGTGGGGCCTTTGCCGGGCCGTCCGGCAGAAAAAGGACCTCTTTGGCTGGGTTCTTGCCCTTGAGGCCCTGCTCTATTTCGGATTCGCCTTCCGTTATACGGTCGTGGATCGATTCGCCTTTTTCATGCCCTTCTACGTATTCGGCGGCATTTTTATCGGCCTCGGTACAATGGCCCTGCTCCAGCGAGTCCAAAAACCACAGCTTAGCTGGCTGCTGCTGGCCCTGGCGGTTATGCCCGTCGCTGTCTATGCCGTCGCACCCACGCTGGGCCGACGCTATTATCCCGCTCTCGGTCAGCGTCGAAGCCGCCCCTACCGCGACGAATTCGTCTACTACCTCCAGCCGTTTAAAACCGGCTACGACGGGGCCTACCGCTTTTCCAAAGAGGCACTGGAGGCCATGGAACCCGGGGCGATTCTCTACGCAGACTCTACCACCATGCATACCCTGATGTTCGTCCAGCAATCTCACAACATCCGCCGGGACGTACACATCGTTTCAGACCATTATCAATCCGAAGGTTCTCCCGAATTTAATGAGGAAACATTCAAGGCCCTCCTGAAGCAGTACGATATTTATGTAGTAAGCCCCCAGCAGGGATACTGCCCGGAGTTTATCCTGGACAATTATCGGACGGCGCCCAAAGGCGTAATCCACAAGGTGCTCGATGAGCCTGCATCGCAGGAGGCAGAAAACTGACGCTATCGATCGGACCCGCGTGAAAGCAGAAAAATACATACGCATCGCCCGGCCGCGACACTGGATCAAGAACATCGTCGTCTTCATCCCGGTGGTCTTCAGCATGCGCATGCTCGAAGCCAGGGCCGAACTGTTGACCATTTTGACTGCGGCGGCGTTTTGCTTCGCGTCGTCTTTTGTCTATATCCTCAACGACCTTCGCGACCGGGACATCGACCGCCTGCACCCGCTCAAAAAAGACCGACCCCTGGCCAGCGGCGCGCTGACTCCAAAGCAGGCGATAATCGAGGCTTTTTTCTTCCTGGCCGCCGGGGCAATCATATGTCTCTTCCTCGGGCCGCTGGTGTCCCTGGTCATCGGTGCTTATGTCCTGATGCAAATCCTGTATAGCTGGCGGCTCAAACGCCTGCCGATCCTCGATGTCATCATTATCGCACTGGGTTTCGTCCTGCGGGCCCTGGGCGGCGTGGTTGCCATCCGCGGCGAGATCAGCCCGTGGCTGTTTATCTGCATGTTCACCCTGTGGCTGTTCATGGGCTTTTGCAAGCGGTACAACGAGGTCGTCACGATCGGCAACGCCGAGGCGGCCCACGCGCACCGTTCTACGCTGACGGATTATTCGCCCTACCTGCTGACGCACCTGATTACCGTTTCGGCGGGTATTGCGGTCCTGTCGTTTCTGCTGTATTCACTCTCGGATTCCACTGTCGAGAGAATCGGTTCGCCGATGTTCATTTACACGCTGCCCATCGTGGTCTACGCGGTCTTCCGCTTTGCGATGCTCTCGATGCAGGGCCGCTTTTCCGATCCGACGGATATCATCCTTCGCGACCGCGGCTTTCAGGTAACTACCGGGCTGTGGATCCTGCTGGCGGTGTGTATCATTTTCTTCGGCCGGGACATCATAGCCTGGCTAAACGCCTGGTATTAGGAGCATACCCCTGGAACCGCACAGCGAACACATCATGCCCCAGGCACTGGACACGCCGGCCTCTACAGGCGGATACGATCCTTCCGTCCTTTGCCGCATGGCAGACGAGATCGGCAAGCACCTGTCCGGCTTTGAACGCTTTAAAATCAAATACCGACCGCGTATCTGCCCTTTTCATGTACTGATGGATTATGTCCCGGTCGGGGCAAGAGTGCTGGATATCGGATCGGGCATGGGCCTGTGGCTTTTGCTGATTAGCCGGGCCGGAATTCTCGGCTCCGGGCTTGGGATCGAAGTACACCGCCAACTGGCAGAAACCGCCAATCGCCTCGCAAGCGAAAGAGACTCGCTCAACTTTCAATACAACCAACCCGATCAGCCCTGGCCCTCAGGAGACTTTGACTGCCTGACCCTGATCGACGTTTTGCACCATGTACCCCGCAACGGGCAGGAAGAATTCCTCGCAAGAATCAAGCAGACCGGGGCCCGCCGGGTGATCTTCAAGGATATCGATTCAAGTGCCGTTTTCGGGGCCGCGATGAACACCCTCCACGACCTTGCCGTCAGCGTCCAGATCCCCAAATACCCGGACCCGCAAAAAGTCACGGATACCCTTGAAAACATGGGCTACACCATAGTCGCATCCCGGAAAATCCGCATGCTCTGGTATCCCCATTACTACATCGTAGCCGACCTGGCAAAAGACGAACCGAACAATCAAACCACCATCGAAGAAGCATGACAGACTCTAACCAAACAATTGAATCAGCCGAAAGCATGGAAGAAGCCGCCATCCCCACTTCCAGCCTCTCCGGCCAGCGGATCTGGATCGGCTGGCTGACGGTCTTTGTCGCCGTAGGGGCATTGTACCTTTTCACTCTCGCGCCGGGCATTACCTGGCAGGACCAGGGTGACTTCCAGTACGCCGCAGCGAAAAAAATCCTCGAAGACCCCGGCGACGCCGTTCGGGTGCACCCGCTGTACGTCCTGCTCTCACACTATGCCGGGCGAATAACCGGCATCTCCTATGCCAAAACCGCCAACTTCGTCAGCGCACTGATGGCCGTGATTACCGCGGCCAATGTCTATCTCATCGCAGTCTTTTTGACCGGCCGACGCTGGGCCGGCCTTTTCGCAGGGCTCTTGATCTCGCTGACACATACATTCTGGTTCCTCGGCGTCCAGGCCCAGACCTACAGCACCGCCAATGCCATGATGACCGGCGGAATCCTCTGCTTTTTGTATTATCATATCCGCCGCCGCGGGGGCTGGGCATTCTGGATGGGCGTACTGTTCGGCCTTGGCTTTTCGACTCACATGATGAGCCAGATCGCTTTCGGGGCGATTATGATCTACCTGTCCTGGCGGGCAGTCGTGACACGGGATGTAAAATTTCACCATCTGTTCATTATCACCGGCGGCTGGTGCATTGGCGGTCTGCCGCAGTTTTACGTGCTCTGGAACGAATTCCTGCGCAATGAGAGCATCCCCGAAACCATTGCCTCAGGGCTTTGGGGCCGCTGGGGCAGTGCGGTATTTAACGTCTCCAACCTGCCGAGGATGATTCAGCGCAGCGTCATGTTCTTCGGGCTCAATTTCCTTACGCCGCTTGCAGCCCTGCTGCCTTTCGGGATATGGGCAAGCTTTCACAACGAAGGCGTAATGCAAAGAAAAAACCGGTTTTACAGCGGTCTTCTGCTGGCCCTGTGGATTCTCTACGGCCTGTTCGCTGTCCGTTACGATGTAAGGAATATGAACAACTTCTTCCTGCCGTTTTACATCATTTGCGCGGTGTATATCACCCTGGGCCTGATGTGGTTTAAGCAAAAGCTTGGCGGATGGGTCGTCCATTTAGGCGCGGTCCTGCTCGTACTGCTGCCCTTTACATATCCCCTCGCAGCCAATATCGTCAAAGCCAAAAACATCGAGATGGGTGTACGCAGAAAAATCCCCTACCGATACGAGTACCGCTACTACCTGGTCCCCTGGCAGCAGGGCCAGCACGGCCCCCGCCTGCTCGCGGAAAAAACGTTCGCCCTCCTGCCCGAAGGTTCCGTGCTTTATATCGACAGCACCGTGGAAACCGTGTTTGAATACCCGCAGGAAATCGAAGGCGTTCGTGAAGACATCCGGCTTTTCGACCTCCATGAACACGACCTGAACCAGGCCGCGGCCCTGGCCCGCAACCACCGGCTGTATACGATAAACAACGTTGAACCCTATTATCCGCGATGGGCAAAAAAAGAATGGCTGATTCCCGTCCCTCTCGATGGGAACGAAGTCATCTACGAGATCAAAATCCCACGCGGTGTTCAGGATGGAGGCCCCCGTGATTGACACCGCCCAAATCAGGCTCGCAATCATCTGCCCGATGGCCAACGAAAAGGACAGCGCCGAAAAACTCGTGGACCAGGTACTGACCTGCTGTGATGGATTTCGCGAAGTTCGTTTTTTTGCCATCCTCGACAATGCCTGCAAGGACGGAACGGTGGACTTGCTGCGTGAAAAAATGCAAGAGCAGCCGAATTTATGCGTCGTCTTCGCCCCGGAAAACCGCTGCGTGGTCGATGCCTATCTCCGCGGTTATCGCGAGGCACTCGATTGGAACGCTGACTGGATTCTCGAAATGGACGCAGGGTTCAGCCACCAGCCCGAGGATATCCCCAAATTTATTGAAGAGATGCAGAAAGGCCGCGACTGCGTTTTTGGTACGCGGTTCGCCAATGGCGGCACCATGGGTGACAGCCCGCTCAAACGAAAAATCGTCAGCCGCGGCGGCACCCTGCTGGCCAATACCCTGCTTGGTACCCGCCTTTCGGACATGACCAGCGGCTTTGAAATGTTCACCCGGCAGGCTCTCGAAGCAATCCTCGCCCGCGGCATCCGGTCCCGGGCCCATTTCTTCCAGACCGAGATCAAAACCTATGCCCGAAAAATGAACATCGCCGAGGTGGGTATCCGCTACAGCGCGCCCAGTGCCAGTGTGAATCAAAAGGTCATCGGCGATGCCTTCAGCAACCTCTTTCGCATGTTCCGCATGCGGATCACCGGAAAATTGTAACCCTCAGCAATGAACAGGAGACTTGACGGCGATGAGTGAACAGATCACAGTGGTAGTCACATCCATATCCGGACCCAACGACGTCATGCGTCAACTGGCCGCGGAAACTTCGAAACGAGGAGCACATTTTATCGTCATTGGCGATGTTCCCAGCCCAAAGGATTTCTCGCTCGACGGCTGCGATTTCTATTCACTTGATCGCCAGAAAGAAACCGGTTTTGTCTTTCCACGCATTTGTCCTCAGCGTCATTACGCCCGCAAGAACATCGGCTACCTGGTCGCCATCGCGCAGGGCACCACCCTGATCCTTGAAACCGACGACGACAATTTCCCGCTGGAGGGCTTCTGGCAGCCGAGGCGAAAAACCCATGAACTGGCCGTGATCGAATCGGCCGGGTGGGTGAATCTGTACAATTATTTCTCCGAGACCAATGTCTGGCCCCGAGGTCTCTCGCTGGCCGACCTGAAAAAGAAGGCACCCCCGCGGCAAAACCTGCCCGTCAAAGAAATCACCTGCCCCATCCAGCAGCATCTCGCCGATGAAAATCCCGACGTGGACGCCCTGTTCCGACTGCTGTATGAACTGCCGGTCCTGTTCCAGAAAAACGACCCAGTAGCCATCACGAAAGGCTCCTGGTGCCCGTTTAACAGCCAGAACACAACCTGGTATCCCGAGGCCTTTGAGCTGCTCTACCTGCCGGCATATTGCTCGTTTCGCATGACGGATATCTGGCGCTCCTTCGTCGCCCAGCGCATCGCATGGGAAAACGACTGGGGCATCCTCTTTGGCCCCGCCACCATGCGGCAGGAACGCAATGAACACGACCTCATGCGTGATTTCGCCGACGAAGTGCCCGGCTACCTGAACAATGCCGCCATCGCATCCGCCCTCGAGAGCCTGCCCCTGAAAAAGGGCACGGAAAACATCGGCTCCAACATGCGGACCTGCTACGAAAAGCTCGTCGAAATGGACCTGGTAGGCGAAAAAGAGCTTGAACTGCTCACCGCCTGGCAGCAAGACCTCGACCGCATCCGGCGGTTTTGATCCCCCTCACGCCAGCTTACTCTTTTTCAGCGTCCTGTGTTTCCTTCACTTCCTGTGACTCGGGCTTCTTTTTGATCGCCCCGCGAAGCCCCTCCATCTTCAAAAAGCCCATCCTCCAGATCATAAACGCCGAAACGAAAAACACCACGATATACACTATCAGGGCATAGCGCGTCCGAATCAAGCTCATCGAAACACCAATCAGGGCATACACCCCCGCCAGCGTATACGAAATCAGCACCGTCTTTTGCAGCGGAATCCCCCGGTCGATCAATTGGTCATAAATATGCCCGCGGTCCGAAACGAACAGCGGCTTCTTATTGAGAAAACGCCGCACCATCGCCGTCGCTGTATCGAGGATCGGCAGGCCGAACACCACGATCGACGCCATCCACCAACGCGGAATATCCTCGGCAAACAGCATCATCAGTGCCGCGACCGAAAAGCCCAGCAGCATCGAGCCGGCATCACCCATGAAAATCTTCGCCGGGTGCCGGTTAAACGGCAGAAAACCAAACACGCCACCTACCAGGGCCAAACAGAGAACGATCCGAACCGGGTCGCCCACGTCACTGGCCCCCCAGGTCGAAAGATGCACCGCCAAAAACAGCATCGCAATAGTAATCACCGCGGTCACCCCCGCGCACAACCCGTCCAGGCCGTCGAGAAGGTTCAGCGAATTTGTCGCCCCCAGCACAAAGAAAATCACGACCGGAATCCCGAGGGCAAATTCAATAAACGGCGGAATCTCAATCCCAAACGGCAAAAAGAAATCGGTAAGACTCGGCACGATCCCCACCATCACCAGTGCCAATGCCGCCACGACCTGCCCGGCCAGCTTCTGCTTGGGCGAAATATCAAAAATGTCATCCACCACACCAATCGCGCACGCAATCGCCGCACCGGTCAAAATCCCCAGCATCTTCTGAAAAATCTCATGGAAACTCTCGCTTTGGATCGTAAGGTACAGCCCCGTAAACACCCCCACAACCAATCCCACGAGAATACCGATCCCGCCAAGATAGGCCACCGGCTCCTTGTGCGTCTTGACCAGGTTATCCGGCTTGTCCACGATACCGAACTTGATCGCAATCCGCTTGCATAGCCACGTCGCCGCCAGCGCGCAAATAAAGGAACAAAACAGCACCGGCCAGTAATCCAGCAGGCTTGCCAGTGACACTTTCTGCCCGATAAAGTATTTGAACATCATATCCATATCCCGGAATTTAATGGACTCTCATTCGTTATCCTTCACGCCTCTACTCCTGGAGCCACACCTCGTCATCATAGCGAAGCATCACCAGGTTGTCTCTAAAACCGTTAAAGGAAATCTCTGTCTGTTTGCCGATCATCTCCGCTAATATCCACTTGGGAAAATTTGCACCCGCACGGATCGAAAGCGGCGCCCCGCCGCCAAACCGCGGATTGATCTCGATAAAATTAATCTCACCCCCGGGCTTGCAGATCAACTGGATCGTAATCACACCCGGCCCGGCCTTGAGCTTCTTAACCAGCTCGGCCGTCTTTTCCATGATCGTATGATCCTGGACTACTTTGGCCTTACTGACCTCACCCGTGCGCACCTCGATCCGCATACGCGGCACCACCGTGCGGACATTCATCTCAAAATCCACGTACGCGTCACACGTATATTCCTGCCCCTGCGCGAATTCCTGCACGATGCAATTGGGAATCCGCTGGCCGAACACCCGCAGCTCATCCCGGCTGTTTACAATCGCATTGCCGCGGCTGGCGTAACCGTCCCAGGGCTTGAGGAATCGCGGAAAGGGAATCGCCGTCTTCTCCAGCGCCTGGTCAATCGTCATCGTCTCCGGGCACGGGATCGAATTCTCCGTCAAAAACCGGTACGTCTCCCGCTTGTCCTGGCAGATATCCACCACGCCCGGCTCGGAAACCAGCACCCGGGCACCGAGCTGCTCAAACGCACTGCGATTCTTCGCCAAAAGCTTCAGTTCCAGGTCAATCGTCGGAATCACGATATCGATCTCATGTTTTTTCACCACGTTGAGCAGGTTCTCAAGGTATTCACCCTGGTGAATCGGCGGCAGCACGTATTGTTGATCGCATTTCTGCATCGCCGGGCTCAAATGCGTCATATCCGTCCCGACGATCAGGCAGTCCACACCCAGATCCTTCGCCGCCTTGCGAAACGAGCGCAACAGCGACACCCGTCTGCCCACGCAACTGAACAGAAGATTGACCGCCTTTTTCTTTTTACTTCTTTCTTTCGCCATATTCCCTCGATGGTGTCTGATTATCGTATTTTTCGGCCGCTTGTAAAGAAAAATGCTCTCCTTGACAGCCGACCGAGCCGATTGTAGACTCATTTCGGTCCTTATCGGAATTTGGACCGATTCCGGACTCGGTAATACTTTTTATCGGTATTTCCGCATCCGGGCTTAATGGAATCCCTGTGAAAGGCCTGCTTCGATGATCCAGGTAATCATCTTCGACCTTGACGACACACTCTACGACGAGCTGGACTATTGCCGCAGCGGTTACCAGGCCGTCGCGAGCCACCTCAACCTGATGTTCCCCCAAATTGAAACCGGAAAACTCGCCCAGGCCTTTGAAGACGCCTTTTTATCGGGCCAGAGAAACCAGGTCTTCAACACCGCACTGGAGACATTCGGGATCGACTATGACCGCGAATTCATTCTCGACCTGGTCAAGGTCTACCGCGGCCACTTCCCGGCGATCTCCCTCGACAAAGAATGCCTCGAAGTGCTCGAAACCGTCCGGGACCGGTACCGCCTCGGGCTGCTCACCGACGGCTTCCTGCCCGCACAGCGATACAAGGTTGAAGCCCTGGGAATCGAATCCTTTTTCGAAAAAATTGTCTATACCGAACAGCTCGGCCGCGAATTCTGGAAGCCCAACCCCCGCGGATTTGAGCATCTTCTCGATTTTTTCCAGTGCCCGCCGGACCAAAGCGTTTACATTGGCGATAACCTCAGCAAGGATTTCGTCGCCCCAAACGCCCTCGGGATGCATACCATCCAGGTTCGACGCCCAAACGGCGTCCATCTGGACGCAAATACCGCCCCAAACGGCCGGCCCCAGCAGGTCTGCGAGGGCCTTTCGCCGGTTTTAGAGCTTGTCGGCCGGCTTGAATCCCGATAAACTATGGAGAATATTGCCCCGGTAAGGATGCTTGTTTATGTACGGATTTTGGAAACGGATTTTTGACCTTCTCGCGGTGCTGGCAGGGATACTTCTGCTCTGGCCGGTCATGCTGGCCCTGGCAATCTGGATCAGGCTCGATTCCCCCGGCCCGGCCGTCTTCAGCCAGGAGCGAGCCGGAAAAGGCGGAAAACCCTTCACCTTTTACAAATTCCGCTCCATGCGGACCGATGTCGACAAATTCGGTGCCAGCCCAAAATCCGGCGACGACCCAAGGCTGACCAAAGCCGGCAAGTTCCTCCGAGAAACCTCCCTCGATGAACTGCCCCAGCTTTTCAATGTTTTAAAGGGCCAGATGTCCCTCGTTGGCCCCCGGCCGCTCTATATGTCCCAAATGGCCGAATGGAACCCGCGACAGAAACGCCGCCTCGAAGCCAAGCCCGGCATTACCGGCCTGGCCCAGGTCTCCGGACGCGGCGGCCTGACCATCGAAGAAAAACTCGAACTCGACGTCCAATACGTCGAACAGGCAAGCTTCATCCAGGACCTGAAAATCCTCTGGGCCACCTTTATCCAGGTCCTCGGACGAAAGAGCATCTACGAACAGCGATACTCCCAAAAAGAGCACACCCGCGGGGAGAATACAGGCGAAACACAAAGCGAATCGTAAACCAGGGTACCCATTGGAGAGGACTATTACATGAAACGCCGTGAATTTTTGAAATGGGCCGGCCGCACCGGTGCCGCCCTTGCCGGGGCAGGCCTGCTTGGCTGCATGGAAAGCAAAGCCGTTCAAAACACAAACACCGGCAAGCAGCCCAACATCATCTTTATCATGTCCGATGACCACGACCGCAGCGCGCTGAGCTGTTACGGAAGCAAAATCAACAAAACCCCCAACCTCGACCGCATCGCCAATGAAGGCGCCCGCCTCGAGCACTGCCTGTGCACCAATAGCATCTGCGCCCCGAGCCGGGCCACCATCCTCACCGGCAAATACAGCCACCTCAACGGCGTTCGTAATAATATCACTACCTTCGACGGCTCCCAGCTTACCCTGCCCAAGGTCCTCCAGAAAATGGGCTACCAGACCGCCATGATCGGCAAATGGCACCTTAAATCCGACCCCACCGGCTTTGACTACTGGAACGTCCTGCCCGGCCAGGGCCTCTACTACAACCCCTACATGCGGGAGATGGGCAAACGCAAACGCTATGAAGGCTACGTCACCGATATCATCACCGACCAGGCCCTCAATTTCCTCGAAAACCACGACACGACCCGCCCCTTCTTCATAATGTACCACCACAAAGCACCGCACCGAAGGTGGTTCCCCGGCCCGGAAGAAATGCGCATGTACGAGAACGAAACCATTTCAGAGCCTGACACCTTTAATGATGACTACGCAACCCGCGGCCCGGCCGCCCGCCAGCAGGAAATGACCATCGAGCACCACCTCGACAGCAAGGACCTCAAATTCGAGGATCCCCCCAATATAACCGACGACCAGCTCAAAGAATGGAACAGCGTGTACGGCCCGCGGAATGAGCAGTTTAAAAACGCCAACCTCTCCGGCCAGGCCCTCAAGGAATGGAAATACCAGCGGTACATTAAGGACTACCTCCGCTGTATCGCCTCGGTAGACAAAAACGTCGGCCGCGTGCTCGATTACCTCGACTGGACCGGCCTGGCAAAAGACACCATCGTCATTTACACCTCCGACCAGGGCTTCTACCTCGGCGAACACGGCTGGTTCGACAAACGCTTCATGTACGAACCCTCGCTGCACATGCCCTTTGTCATCCGCTACCCCGGCAAGATCCCCGCTGGCAGCGTATACGACGACATCATCCTCAACATCGACTTCGCCCCCACGATGATCGACTTCGCCGGCGGGCAGACTCCGGGCCAGATGCAGGGCGAGAGCTTCCGCTCTATCGTTTCCGGCAAGGGTGCGAAAAACTGGCGAGATGCCATGTACTACCACTACTACGAATTCCCCGGCGCGCACATGGTCAAACGCCATTACGGAATCCGAACCAAAAGGTATAAGCTCATCCACTTCTATTATGACGTGGACTACTGGGAACTCTATGATCTCAAAAAAGATCCCAACGAACTCAATAACATCTTCGGCCAACCGTCAACGGAAAAATTGACAGAAAAATTGAAGAAAAAACTCTACGAACTCAAAGCCCATTACAAAGACACAGAATCGCTAAACAAAACGGACAAACTCAGAACATTGTAAATATAATATGTTTAACGGTAAGGATTAAAAACGTTGCAAAATCGCCTAAACAACACGACTTCTTTTATCTTTATTGCTTTTTTTATAGCTACATTGGCAGCCGGGCTGTCGTACCATCTAAATCGTACTATTCGGATCACACCAGACAGCATGGGATATGGTGTTGTATCTCGAAATATTGCCTCCGGAAAAGGTTTAATCCTTAACCGATACCGTCTTTTTCCAAAAAATGAGAATCCTACTGCTCCAATCCCGCTCACGATGCAGCCGCCGGGATATCCTGCCTGTCTGGCACTATTCGGGGGTGTCAA
This sequence comes from uncultured Pirellulales bacterium, assembly GCA_964454745.1. Lineage (GTDB taxonomy): Bacteria > Planctomycetota > Phycisphaerae > Sedimentisphaerales > Anaerohalosphaeraceae > CAYVUI01. The sequence continues at coordinate 31,819 of CAYVUI010000043.1, forward strand.
TTTCGAGGGAATTTCCAAAGTTCGCCTTGTTAACACATTTGCGCTTTTTGGATCCGTTGTGGGCTGCTGCCTGATCGGTTTTTTACTTTCGGGCCGTCTGCCAGGCTGGATATGTGGAATTGCCGCAGGATTTTCTTTTGCTATGCTCAATGCTGCGGATGCATTCCTGGCGGAAAGCCTGTTTCTTTTCTGGATCCTCTATTCGATAACATTGATTCTCATACATGAGAGATATCACAATCCCTTTTTTCTCATCTTAGCCGCTATCGCTGCATCCATGGCAACGCTGACTCGTTACCCTGGTATTGTCATGGCTGCTGTATTTGCCGTCGGTTTTCTGTGGTCAATGTACCGCAAAAATTTTCGACATGCCATTTACTGGGGTATCTCGACGTTTATTGTGGGACTTACTGCTGCCAGCCTTCTATTGCGTAACTATGTCCTGTTTGGATCTTTTCGAGGATATGAACAAGCTTTTCAGGGCAGAAAGCCGCTTGAACTAATCATTGGTCTCGCCGAAGCCATTACCTTCCCTATGGGCGTCAGCATCGCAGTATATAAATTTACCTTCCTGACCCTGTTCATTCTGATTCCGCTTGTACTAACTTTGTTTATGTTTCGAAAAAGCAGAAAAGATTTTCAACAATTTTGTAATCACGGGATCCTCTATCTCTGGCTTTTTTGCGGACTCTACCTGGTTCTTATTGGATATGCCATGTATCGATATCAACCGCATTATGAAAGCCGTTTTTTCCTGCCTTTCTTTCCTTTCCTGCTTGCAATCTCTTTATGTACAATATGGTTTTTTTCAGAATCACAGACAAAACGCAAACGCTTTGTTATCCGTTCCATCTGGACGATACTATTGATTGGAATCAGTTTTTTCTCACTTTTTCACGGCTGGGAAAGACTTACAGCAGGATATCCAAATCAAAAGCAACTGGTCAACAGTCAAACCACACAGTGGATATTGAAAAATATCGAAAAGAATGAAATTATTGGTAACCGTTCACAGGTATTTTGATAGTATTGAGCGACGCACTCAAAGCCAAAA